>JBJECY010000130.1:0-25657 GCA_051871515.1 Muribaculaceae bacterium
GAGTTGACACAAGAAGCGACTTGCCGAATCGCCGTGGGCGACTCAGAAAGATGTACTTGCTGAAGTTTATCATCTTATAGATATACTCTGTCTTGTCGATATAGAGACAACCTCTATCAACAATCTCTGAATACGTCTGAATACCCACTGGCAGTGGCTTTAACTTCTTGTTCTCCATGTTTTCCTCCTTGTTTAATCATACAAATATACGCAAGTGATTTGGATTTTTGAAAGAAAATGGGTTAAATCTTACCAAATGGCTAAAACAGCTAAGACTATTTTCATGCTAATCAATTAATGATTTGGTGTGAGTTAATGGAAAATTCGCTTGATAGTGGGTGGGATTTTGCCTGGGAGATGGTGTGACATGAAGGGAAAGAAAATACAGAGAAAGAAACTGTATCGCTTGGGTGTGATGCTGTTTGCTTTCCCTGTATTTAGGCTGTGAGATTGGTTCAAAGTATGTTGCTTAGATATATTCGTCGCCGTAGTTTAGTTTCACTTCATTGACATATACTTTTATTTTCTGTTCTTCTTCTTTGGGGACAATGAGGAGCACGTCATCAGCATCGGCCACGATGTAATCTTGCAACCCTGATGCCACCACCAGTTTGTTGCTCTTCATGGCGATGATGTTGTTGTTGCTGTTAAAGAGCAGCGCCTTGCACTTTTGTGTTACGTTGCCGCTATTGTCACGTGGCGAGTTGTCGTAGAGTGCACTCCATGTGCCAAGGTCGCTCCACCCAAAATCCACACATTCAACATACACGTTTGGTGCTTTTTCCATCACAGCAAAGTCTATTGAGATGTTAGGGCATGCTGGGAAAGCAGCTTCAATGAATTGCGCTTCTTGCGCAGTGCCAAAGTGTTGCAGTCCGGCATCGAAGTTGTCGGTGATGTCGCTGGCATGGTCGTGCAGTGCTTTTAAGATTGTCTTCACTGGCCACAAAAACATGCCTGAGTTCCACATAAACTCGCCGGTGGCGATAAACACTTTTGCCAGTTCAAGGTTGGGTTTCTCAGTGAATGTTTTCACCTTGCTAATGGTGTCTTCTGAGTGTTGCCCAATTTGTATGTAGCCGTAGCCTGTTTCGGGGCGATTGGGCTTAATGCCCAGCGTGAGCATCACGTCGCGACCTTCAATGAATTTAAATCCGCGCAAGATGCATTGGCGGTATTCTTCCTCTTTGAGGATGAGGTGGTCGCTTGGAGCCACCATGATGTTTGCGTTGGGTTTGATGGCATTGATGTGATAGGCTGCCCAGGCTATGCAAGGAGCTGTGTTGCGTCGTGCCGGCTCATAGAGTATTTGCTCATCGCTCAATTCGGGTAGTTGTTGGTGTATGAGTTGTGCATATCGCTTGTTGGTCACCAGCAGTATGTTTTCTTTTGGCACAATGCCTTGTATTCTGTCGTAGCTCATCTGCAGCAATGTGCGACCTGTGCCAAAGAAATCAATAAATTGTTTAGGCAAATCGGTGCGGCTGTATGGCCAGAATCTGCTGCCTACGCCGCCACACATTATCACGCAATATCTATTATTCATGTTATCGAGGGTTAAGGGGTTTCTTAATAATTTCTCTGCTAATATACTAATAAAAACATTATTTGCCAACAATAGTTCTAAAAATTACATTTTTTAGCTAATTTCATATTTTCGGGAATCGCTTTTCTTTTTAAGAAACATTGATGATGGTTCTTCTGCCATATTATTCTTTCTCATGAGATATATTTTGGTGTTGAAATTTGAACTTGGTTATATGGGTTATGATTGATGCCGCAAAGCTCATCCCCGACTTCAACTTGGTTTTTTGTGACAAGTTATTAATTCACGCAAAGCGGGACAATGGGGGCGAGATGAAGCAGGAAAAGAGCCTGAATTAATGTGACATTATCCAAATGAATATAATCACCAACAGCACAATGAGCACATAGGCTATGCATGATGCCTTTTTGGGTTTTTCCTGCTGCCGTGTGTTTTGGGCGCGTGAGGGGTACCGGTAGTTGGGTTTATATGGCATGTGCATTGGCGATATTGGCTGCTGCGTGGTGTTTTGTGCCGGCTGTTGTTGCTGCTGTGGAGTAGCCGGCATTGCAGGCGGCTGCGGTGGCATTTGTGCAAGTTGCTGGCCGCACACGGGGCAGAAGTTGCAGCCGACAGCTATTTGTGAGCCGCAGTAGCGGCAATACATGGTGTTATGTTGCGTTTGTGGGGTGTTGGCGCTGCCGCCGCCATAGTTGTAGTTGCTGCCGGGGGTGTCGCGCTGCTCTATTGGCAGCGAATTGTCGCCGACAAACTCTGTGAGGCAGCATGGACACACCACAATGTTGCCTTGTGAATTTAGCTCATCGGTAGAGAGTGTTATTGTCTTGCCACAGTTGGGGCATTTGATTTCCATAGTGTGTTGTGGTTGAGAGGGGTGATTAAGATTATGCTTCGTATTGTATGATAGCTTTCACTGCCACGTGCCATTTGCCGTTTTCAAAGCGTGCGGTGCCGTCGCGTCGGTTCGCTATGCGTGTTTTGCCGTTTGCATTGTTTATGGCGTTGCCGGTGCATGCTCTCATGAGGCGTTCCTCTGGCATGAGCAGAGCATATTGGTGCACTTTCGGGGTGTTGATGACGTGGAATGTGCCAGTGAGCCCGTCGTAGGTGGTGAGCTCGTAAATCGATTGCTCGGGTTGAATTGCGGTGCTGAACTGGGTGAATAGACCGTTCTCATCGGGTTGCGATAGGAAATAGCGGTGAGGCTCAATGGGCGGCTGTTGCACGTCGTCGATTGGCTCATTGGCTGCGTCAGCTGCGTTGTCGTCGTTAAACGAAATGACGTTCTCACCGCTGTCGCTGATGCGGCGTTTGTTCACCTTATAAGTGACGCGGTTGAGGTCGGTTGTGATGTTTTTTGAGAATGTATCGAATTGCGATTTCAGCTTGCGGGTTTTATACTCAAGCTCCTTTTTCAACTCGGCGTTTTCGCGGCGTGCAGCCCATGCCAGATAGAGTGCAGCTGCGGATAAAAGCAGCAGAACAATGTCAATGCCCAAGCTCATACCGCTGTGATTGGTGGCAGAGTTTTCGTCGGCCGATGCGTTGATGATTGCCACCGAGTCAGGTTGCTGTTGTAGCTGAGCAGACTGAGCATCAGGCAACGGCGTATTGGCGTTTTGCGTGGCAGCTGGTGTCTGCGAAGGTGATGCAGGAGCAGTCTTCTCGGTATGCGCTGCAATGTAGTCGGCCAGTTTGCGTTCCACGCCACCGGGTTGGGTGTATTTTTTTGCTATGTCGCGCAGTTGCTGCATTGTGCCCGGTTTGTCCTCGCGCGGTTTCAGGTCGTTGTAAATGTCGCGCCACTTTTGCGTTTTGTACGTTTTGTCGAGGTCGTCGAGCGAGTAATTGATAGGAAATTCGTTGTCGGGTCGTCCGAAACGTCCGTCGAGAGCTGCATGCTGTCCCACGATGGCAATGCCGCGCTTCCATTGGTTGGGAGTGAGGGTCGATTCATTGCTGCCGGTTTGGGCAAGCATAGTTGTGGCGGCAAAGAATGTTGCCACCAGTGTGATGATTGTCGTCAACAGTAAGCGTTTCATATCCTTCAAGCTATTTCTTAAATAATTCCTTTTTCCCACAATAAAAATCAAAAAGTTCTACATTGGCATAAGTTTATTGCTCAGCTGATGCCATATTTGCTAATCACCTCATGAGTGAGGTTGGTGAGCAGGTTGTGCCTGATGCTGCCAATGATGGGATAGAAGAAAGGCACATCTTCAACCACGTCATCGGGGCCGTATCGGCCTGTGAGGTAACTGTTGATGCCTGCTGTGAGATAGTTGTTGAGGTCGTTGTTCACCACTTTGGCAAATATCTCTTGCACCTTTTTGTCTATGCCAAACTCATCGCAGATGTCAGGTGTTAGCAAAGATACAAAGAAATGGTTAAATTCCATCACTTTGTCAACAATGTTTGCTCTTATTTCAGGTTTATTAATTTCTCCAAAGGTCAATTGGTGGTTGCTCACCATCGAGTAGCAGTATTTCATGCGCGAGATGTTGCGTGGAGCATACACTTCGCCGCTTTCTTGTCCGTCGAGGCGTTTGTTCTCAAGGCGCACGCCGCCGCGGCAGGTGATTTGCTTGGGCTGGTCTTTCTCAACCTTTATGACGAAGTGTTCGGTGTAGGTTTGTCCCCACACTCGCTCAATGATGATGCGTGAAATCTCTTCAATCTGGTCGGTTGAGCCAATGATGTTTAGAATCTTTGAGCCTGTGCCGCTGAAGTAGATTTGCTTAGGCATGATTTGTCCGCGTGCCTTTATCATCTGCGCAATGTAATAGATGATGGCCGAATAGAAATAGAGGAACACCAGCCTGCGGTGCTCGTCGCCGCGCAACAAAGCATTGTAGGAGAACAACTTGCGGTCAATCTCGCGACGCGAGCGCAGTTCCTCAACATTTTCAATTGAGAAGAGGAATGCGTTGATGTCCTCGCTGCGTTTGCCGTGCATGAGGTCGGTGAGTATGCTGTTGAGGTAGGCAAGGTCGGGGTTGCGGTCAATGAGCCGAGCGAAATAGTTGGTGTAATGGGCCAGCAAGGGGTTGTTGTCGGCATCGTTTGAGGCAAATCCGTCGCCAAACACTGCATCGCCGGCGTAGCGGAACGATGAGATGATGGTGGGCAGGGTGCGCATGCCGTCGGGGGTGGGCTGATAGATTACCACGTCGCTTGTTCCGCCGCCAATATCTATTGAGGCGTAGCTGCTGCCTGCCACTTGCGCGCCGGTGTAATAGAACGCCGGGGCAATCGACTCGGGATAGACGCGAAGGTTGGTTTCGTCGCCGCCGATGTAGGTGTTATAGAGCATTGTCCACACGTCGGCAAGCTTGCGGCGGTCAGCACCGCCCATTGCCACAGGGTAGAAGTAGATTATCTCGGTGGCTTGCAAGTCGGCTCTCTCAAGCAGTGCTTTGGCTTTGATGAGCAGCACTATCTCGCGCAGGAACTCTTGTGCAAGGGTGGTGTCGCCATTCCATTTTAGTCCGGTGTGCACGCAGTAGCCTTTGAAGTATTTACGCTCATAAAGGAACGGAATGTTCACGCTGCTGAATAGCGAGGTGCCGGCCTGGTTCTCGTTGGAGGCAAGGGCTGTGCGCATGGGGAAACCGTAAAGCTGCCCTATGCTGCGTGGCGTAAACTCCACGTTGAGCATGGTTTCGGCAGTGGGATGGCTTTGTGGGCGCAGCAAGGTTGCCACCAATGTGGCTGCGTTGCTTTGGCTGAAGCATAGAGGCTCTGACTCGCGTCCGCGCTCGGCAAATTCCACATGTGAATTGGTGGTGCCAAAGTCGATGGCAAAGAGTATCTGTTTGCCGCCAGGCGTATAGTCTTGCCACAGCGGCACTATGAAGCCTGAGAAATGACCCAACTCGCATGAGAGGCAGGCTTCAATGATGTCGAATGGGCCGTCAACGTCGTAGTAGGTTGTTTGCAGGGCTGCCGTGTTGGTGCGAGTGCCTTGTGTCACAATCAGGTCGCCTGTTTGCATGCCGTTGCGAAGGAAGTTGAGCGTCACTATTCCGTCGGGCATTTGCGTGAATTGCTGTATGGTGTAGTAGTCGCGAGCTGAGGTGCGCACAAACGGAAAAATGGCGGCAGAGAGGGTGCGATGTGCCACAATGCGCCCTGTGCCGCGGCGCTCGTTGAATCGCCATGCCGGGTCTGAAACAGGCAGATAGGTGCGTGTGAGCTCAATATATTTTTTCTTCACCGGTATGCGCAAGCTCACTCTCACGCTGCCGTCGGGGGCTTCTTCAATCTCAAGCATGTCGCGCCCCAGCACGCGGCGTGTGAGGTCGGCGGCGTTGAAGTATTTGAAGAACGTGGGTGTGAGTGGCATGAGGTAGCCTTTCCCGCCTTGGTTGCTGCTCTTGATGTTGCCGTCAAAGAAGTGGTCGCTGTCAATAGGGCTTGATAGTTGCACAATTGAGTCGGTGAGGAAGTCGGCGGTGGTGAGGAATGGGTAACGCAGCGATGTGTCGGGCAGCTTGCGCTCGTTGAGCGGCACATCGAGGGCAAACACCTCAGTTGAGCTGTCCCAAATGCGGTCAACGTAGCGGTATTGGTCGGTGGCGCCGTTGAAGTTGCTGCGCAGCACCAGCGGCAGCTGCTCTTCGGCAGGCTGCTGACGGGTTGGAGCAATCACAAAGTCGCTGTTTGCCACGTTCTCCATGATGTTGACCGAGCGTTTCATATAGAATTGTGCGCCAATCACGTTCACCGTTTGTTCGCCGGTGAATGGCGTGAAGTTGCTTTGCAGGCGTTCTATCATTGCTGCAGCGTTGTCGCGCACAAATGCCGATGGGTTGGGCAGGTCGGCGATGATGCGCTGATAAAGGTTGCGGCGCTCGTCGCGCAGACGTTCAAGGCAAGCCAACATATAGGCATAGACGCCGCCCATGCGTTCGCGCAGCACGGGATAGGCGTTGAAAAGCATATAAAGATAATATACAAAATCCTCGTCGCGTTGCCACAGCTGGCGTATGCTCGAAAAGAGTGCCACGCCTTGCTCCACCTTGATGTGGCTTATGGTGCCCAGTCCCGGAGCCGCCATAGTGAGCGAAGCCGGCGATGTGCCTCCCAGCGAGATGTTGTCGCACATGAGTATATACCAATCGCTGAAAATGTCGAAGTTATAGGCGAGGTCGCTTTCAAGAAACAGTTGCAGCGTTTCGCCGTAGAGGCGGTGCTGCGGATTGTTCTTTAGCACTTCAAGTTGCTCGTTGCGGTTCCATCGCACAATGCGCAGATAGTCCTTGTGGCTCTCGTAGTTGAAGAAAAGCTGAGCCACGTCGAGTGCGTCTGACACCAGTCGCTCGTTCATGAGCGAGCTGCGCAGGCGAGTTGATGCAAGCGAGTCGAAAGCGTTTTTCACCAGGTCGAGCTGGGCAAATGGGCTTGGTATGGCAGTGCGTGGACACTCCGAGAGGCCACCATTAGGGTCGCGAATGGCACGAATGTCATCGTCGGTGTAAGGCTCTACTGCCACCCAGTCTTCAACGCTTGTTTTGGTGGTTTTGTTGCTGTATGATAATATATTGCTCATATAATGTGCTGTGTGCTGCTGTGAGGGTTAGTTGATGTTCTCATATTTCTCGTCGACCAGAACGTCGGCTGCTTTGTTAAACAGGTAGAAAAGTTTCTTCTCCTCTTGACCTTTGGTGAAGTTGGTGTAGCTGCGGCTCAGGCGGTTCATCTGTGCAATGAACGTGTCGCACGATATTGTTGCGCGTCCCAGCGGCCAACTGCGTTTTTTCGTTTGCAGACCTTGTATGGCGGTGTTCATGTTCATGTCGCCCATGCTGAATAGGTGCACGCTGCGCATGTTGTCGCGCATCTCGCCCAGCCATTCGCCGTAGGCTCGCAGCATTTGCCCGTCGAGCACGCGGAAGAACTCGGTGGCAAAGAAATCAGATGTGATTTTTGGCGAATCTTCGGTGAATCCGCGTCCCAAAGCCGCTTTAAGGCCCGAGCGGATGAAGAGCATGAGCAGATGGAACTTCACCATAGGCTTAAACACCATGCGGCGTGTTTCGGCACCAAAGGCGCTGAAACTGAGGTCGGTGACGTCTTTTTCAAGTCCGTATTCAAATGCCAATGTTGGCAATGGGTTGCCGTTTTGGTCGATGAGGCGGTCAGAGCTGATGCCGGCAAATCGCAGCACCGACATGGCTCCCACCAGCTCCACCAAATGGGCGTGGTTGCGTTGTCCGTTCTCGCCGGGGTCGTAAGCATAGGGCTTCGACGAAACTTGGTCGCCCACATAGAACAGGGCATTGACGGCGTATGGGCTATCTTTGGTGAGAGTCTTGTTGTAATAATGCAATGCCGATTGGGTTTTCACCACAAAGTCGGCGCGATTGATGCGCGAGTCGTCGCTGTGCTCAATGTTGAAGTAGGGGAGCACGGTGAGTGCACCAATGGGAGCACGGCGCAGCACGTCTTTGTTACTCACGTCGAGTTGCTCGGCATGGCGTATGTTCTTCACCAGGATGGGGAATCCGGCGGCACCGGTGCCGCCAAATATCGAGCTGATGAAGAAAATGCGGTCGCCGGCGCGGAACTCGTTGGCAAAGGCATGAAACTCGTCGCTGTCTTTGATTTGGTTGAGAGCCACCGAACCAATGTTTGGCGAGCCCACAAAACCAATGCGCATCTTGTTCTCGAGTTGATAGTCGGCAAAGAGCAGCGAGGTGAGAGCCTGGCAAGGCTCATTCATTGAGTTATAGTTGATATATTCGCGAAATTTGCTATGCTCCACTGCCGACATGTTGCAGGCGGCGCTGTCGGGCAGGCGAGTGGCTTGGTCGCCTGTGGTGAGGTCGCTGAGCAACGAAATCTTGTTGGCAAAAAAGCCCTCGGCGTCAACGTCGTCGCCGTGCAGGCGATGGCGCAGCAGCCTGTACCAACCCAGCAGGCGCTCGCAGCGCTTGAGGTCTTCGTTGGCTTTGTGTGGGTCAATGATGATGGGCACAATCTCAAAGTTGGTGAGTGGGCGAGAGTTGGCGTCGAGCGGTTTCACGCCAGCGGCTGAGAGCATCACCAGCGACTTTAGCACCCGAGCTCCGGTGCCTCCTATTGCAAATATCCACAGTCTCATTTTATTGTCAATGGGTGATTAAGAGTTTTCTTTTTTTCGTTGATGGAATGTTTTTTCTGAAAAATTGTTGGGTGAAATGCCCATGCGCTTTTTGGGGGCGGCAATCAGCAGGGAGAGTGGCGGCAGTTGCTGCTCCATCCCTTTATGGCAAACGATGCCACCACAAACATCACCAGCGCCAGTGCCACGTGTATCAAAGCCATTTGCAGCGACTCGTTGCCGTAGCTGAGCGAATTGGCCATGAGCATGCGTGTGTTGGCAATCACGCATAGTGCGGTTGAAATCACCACGTTCAAAATAAGCATTATTAACCAGTGAGGCCAGCGGTCCATCTTCACCGAGTTTATCACGTAGTAGTAGATGATTGCCATCACCCAAGCCACTGTCACGGTGATGATGGCAAAGGTTGAGTAAAGCCCGTGGTTATAAAGTTCGTTTGAGTATCCGCCGTCGAAGTATTTTATTCCTTCATATATGCTTGTGGGCATGGCAAGCAGCAGTATTGCTATGGCAATGCCGGCTGCAAGCATTATCAGATGTTTCACGTTGTTGTTCATGTGGGTTGAATGGGGATTTTTATGCTTTTTGTTTTGTTAAAAATTCAGTGGGTGTGGGTGCGATGTGCATAGGCTCACCGGCTCACGTCAATGTTGATTGTGGCATAGCTGTTGTCGGCGCGAGCAAAGGCGTCATAGATGCCTTGCATGAAGCTTTGCAGACCAAAGGTGGTGCTTTCAAAGGCGGGAGCCGAGCTGTTGGTGTCGTCGTTGGTGCTGCTTTGCTCAATCCAGCTTGGGAAGGTGTTCCGTATTTTGAGTGTTATGTGGTCGGCAGCAAGGTTCTCGGGTTTGGCAGCAAAGGTGATGATGTGGGTCATGCCTTCAAGATAGCTGCGCATGTTGCCGCTACGCATCTCGCTGGTGATGCGCGTCACTTGTGCGGTGAATTGGCTTGCCGAGTTGATGCTGACGTTGGCGGCATCGGTGAGAAACTCATCGGTTTTGCCAAGCACGTCGAGGTTGGCGGCTATGCTGAATTGCAACACTCCGGTGGCTCGCTCGGCCTCGCAATGCTCAAGGGCGTTGGCTGCGTCGCGTGCCACGCGATAGCGCCCGCGGTTGCTTGGCCACGAGGGCAGCAAGGTGACGTTGACGTTGCTTGCCGCTTGGTTGAAGCGGTATTGATGCTCGGCACCGCTGATGTTCACAAACTGGCTGAATGTGGGGTCGCCGGTGAGGCGGTCAATCACGTCGCTGTTGGCAATAATCATCACATAGAATGGGCGCGGACCGTCGTAACGGAAACTGCCGCCGCAGTAAGGATAATACAAGCCGTGATAAGAACCTGCCACCTTGTAGAGCAGCACCGATTTGTTGCTGTAATGCTTAAATACGCCAGTGGCAAGACTGCTCACCTCGTTGAGCAACTTGGCAACGCTCACGTTTGAGGCATCGCGTGGCGAGTAGATGAGGTCGCTCACCAGCACACTCACTTCGTTGTCGGCCTGACGGCTCAGTATGGTGTTGAAAATCTGCGAGAAGTCGGTGTAACGTGCATCGCCAAGCTGTGCCGTTGAGGCATATATGTTCTTATCTTTCAGGAAATTGTCGGTGGTTTGGGTGTAGTCATACACGCCATCGTTGACAATGTAAATCTTCGCTTCGTCATCGGTCTGCCTCGGGAAGAAGTTGATGAGGCGGTTCACGGTCATCTTCAGTTCTCCGCCGCCGTCATGAGTGTCGTAGGGGGTCATGCTGCCGCTGCGTTCAAGGTAGATGCTCAGTGTGAGAGGCTTCTGAGCATAAGCCGTCACGTTCCAGCTGCGCGGAGGGCGTAACGACTGCCCAATGCGGTTAATCATTTCGTTCATGGCAGCGGCGTTCACCTCGCCATCGTCGGTGAGATATGCGGCATAAGCACGTTCGTCGGCTTTCACTATTTGACATAGCTCGGTGTATCGTGTTTGAGTGGTGTCGCCATTGAGCAACGCCGCCTTAGCAGCTTCCTCGAGTGCCGACCCGCCTCGGCAACTGCACATTGCGCATGCCAAAAACAACATTAGGGTTGTGGCTAAACTGCTGACTGTGAAAATATTTCTATTCATATTTGATGATTTCATTTTTCTGCTGCACCTGTTGTTCCATAAAGCAACTATCAGAATTGCAAATATACAAATTTGCTGCCTAATTTTAAACAATTTTGCTGTCGCCTAAGCAATTATTTAAAATAAATTTATGATAATAACCCTTATGGGGCACAAATTGTTGCCAATTATGGCGCCCAATGCGTTACTACTATATTTGATGCGGTGAGCCGCCCCGAAGGTTGCATCGGGTGGCAAAAAAACAATGGCTTGGCTGTGTGTTGTTAGGTGGTGTGCCCTCAACCGGCTTGTGCTGCCCGGTGCAATGGCAGCGGGAACAAACACAAATACACGGAAACTACGGGCGCAGTGCCGCAGAATGGCGTTTGCGTCAAGGATATTGCATGTGCTGAGAGCGCAGCATCTCCACATCTTGCTGCTTTAGCCCAATCTGGTTGAGCGGCAAGGCGTCGTTGTGGTCGTTGAGGTAATATCGCTTGGGCGGATTATAATTGGCTGAGCTGAGCGAGAATTGCTCTTTGGCATAAGGCGTGCTTATGCCAGCCATGTGCATGAGAGTGTGGAAAACCACAAGGTTGCTTGCCACAGGCTTGTGTACGTTGGCGCGCAGAGCCTGCACCATTTGCGGATGTGCTTGGGCATAGGCATCGTTGGTCCACACCAACAGCGGCACGTGCAGCTGATAATAAGACGGCACCGGCGATGCGTGCATGTATAGGTGACGTTCGTCGTCGTAGATGTCTTCGCCGTGGTCAGAGAGATATATCACGCAAGCGTTATAGCCCGTTTGGTTGGCCACGTTGATGATGCGGTGCAGCAGCATGTCGGTGTAAACTATGCTGTTGTCATAGGCATTTATCATTGTTTGCCTGTTTTTGTAGCCAATGGTGGTGATGCGGTCGGGGGTGAAGATGCGAGCATCTTTGGGGTAGCGGTCGCTGTAATTGAAGTGTGAGCCATAGGTGTGCAGCACCACCAGTTGGTGGGTGCTTGCATTGTTGGTAAGCTCGTCTTGCAGGTAGTCAATCAGGCAGCTATCGTCGATGTTGGCATCAGCCGGGGTGTTTTGTTTCACGAACACGTTGCGATGGGCTTCCCGCGCAAAATAGTCGATAAACGAGCGGTTGTATCGCTGATTTGAGAAGAAAGCGGTGCTGAATCCGGCTTCGCGGAATGCTGTGATGACGCTCTTTTGCTGATAAATGCTGTCGAAGTTCTCGGCCGACACAGCCGACATAATCATGGGCACGCTCTTGTGGGTGACGTTGGCCTGTGAGAGCACGTCGGTAAATGCCACCAGGTTTTGCTCGGCGCTGAGGTGCGGCGTGGTGTTGCGATGATAGCCGTAAACCCCAAAGTTGTCGGCGCGCGCGGTTTCGCCAATCACCAAGATGTATGCCTCTTTCTCTGAGGGCTGATGCGTGGCTTTGGCGTTAAAGGTGAAGTGCTGCGACGTTACGGTGTAACGGTTGGTGGCAATGGTGCGTTGCACGGCAATCACCAGATTGTCGCACACGTTGGCAGGGTAGATGTCGTTGATGAAGCTGAAACGCGCCTCGGTGATGTAGCAGGTTATGAGCATGCAGAAACCGGCAGCCAATGTGGCGAGCGCGCATCGGCGCTGACGCTTGATGAACCGCTTTGACACTCCCGGGTGATAGATTGACACCACGCTCCACAGCAGCAGCGGCACATACACAATCACCACAAAGAGCACTGCCGGCAGTATGCCGCCCAGTTGCTCGCCTGCCTCGGTGGGATTGGTGGTGGCTACGTTGAGAAACATGTCAACAGCCAATATCGCCTCGCCATACATGTCGAGGAGCACTATCTGAAATGCATTGAAGAAGATGAAAAGAAACAGAATCCAGAACATCTTGCCCGGGCGCTTGAGCAGCGTCATGGCATACCACCATATTCCCAATGGCAGCACAATGTTGCAGATTCTCACCGGCAGCGATGTGGGCTCAGTGAAAAAGAGCAGAAAATTGGGCAGCAAAAGTGCAAACACGCACAGTGCAAACAGACATTGCTGGTTGCACCACATGCGCCGTAGCAGCCGTATGATTCTATTAGAATGCTTCATTCACGTTAAATACAAATCCTGATTGCCCGTTACGGCCGAAACCGTAGTCAAGGCGCACATTTACGTTTTTCTTAAATTCCCAGCGGAATCCCACACCAAAGTTGGGAAGCACATGCTTCACGGTGGCTTGGTTGTGGAATACCGTTCCGGCGCCGCCCCACAGGGTGATGCCGCTGCGCTTCCACACATGCTGGCGCAGCTCAACTTGCGTTGCCATCATGTGCTTGTCGCGGTAGCGGCCTTTGTAGTAGCCGCGCATCACATACGAGCCGCCCACGCTTGCCATCATCTCCCACGAGGGGTTGCCAAAGTTGAATTGACCCTTCACCTGCTCGGCAAGCACACCGCCGTTCCACACTTGCTGATAGGCGTTGAGGGTGACGTCGGTGGTGTTGAAATGATAGTCGTTGGCAAGAAACTTGGGGCGGAACATCTGCGATAGGTTGAGATACACACCGCGATGGGGGTTGGTTACGTTGTCGCGAGTGTCGTATTGCAGCGTTATTCCAAGCCCAATGTTGTGCTGCTTGAGGTCTTGCCCATGGTAGAGGTGCATTTTGTCCTCGTCAATGTCGTAGGCTTTGAGCACCATCGCCGAGAACATGGGGCCAATGTAGAGGTTATGTGCAAGCCGCACAAGAAACTCGGCATCGGCGCGCCCAAGCAGGCGTTTCATTGAGGTCTCGTTATCATCGTTGTTACATTCATCAAAGCCCACGCCCCAATAATTCGATGGGAAATAGTTGAAACGCAGGTCGTAGTTGATGCGATAGCGGTCTTGTGGAAAGAAGTTATTGCCTGTGACACCCACAGCCACCAGTCCTATCACCGAGGTGTTGGTGTAGATGGTCACGTTCGACGGTTGCATATCGGGGTCACAGCCATGCATGCGGTAGAGCCCCGAGCCCATTAGCCCAATGCTGAAGTTGGCATCGTTGGTGTATGATGGGCCTCCAATGAAACTGATGTCGAAGCTTTTGTGCTTTTTCTCCTTGTTGCTATCGCTAAAATAACCAATGAATCGTTGCAGAAACCCTTTGCGCTGGGCAGCGGCAGCTGTCGTGTCGCTGTCGGCAAGCACTGGAAGGTCACTGCCGGGATTGTGCAGAGCATCGGTCACAACGCTGTCACTTGTCATCACAAGCTCCATCGTGGGCACATCGTTGCGATGGCTGGTGGGAGAAACTTGCGCTGCCAAGGTGTGACTCAAAGCTGTGATAATTGCAATGCTTAGGGTTATGATGGTAGCAATGGGTTGTTTCATATTTTCGTATAAAGCTGCTGCAAAATTAACCCTTATTTTCTAAAAAAAGTTCATTGCTCTGTGTGGTTTGCCGTTTAGTGTACAAATTAAACCAATCTTTGTGTGAAAATGAACACTACTTGTGTGCGGCAAAGGTGGCGTTTTGCCATAAGGGCGTTGTTTTCTCACTGACAGTTTGCCCCGCCACATCGGGGCGGGGCAAACTGCCGGTGACTATGCATCAGTTATTTTAATTGGTTGATGTTGTGTTATTTTTTGTTTTTGTGCCAATGTGATGGCGTGCTACCGGTGGCTCACTTGCGCAGTTTGCCAAAATAGTAGTCGAGCACCTCGGAGGCTGCCACAAACGAGCTTTGGCGCGAGGCAAGCACAAGTTGCTTTTTGGCTTGCAGCATCTCGTTGATGGTGGGGTCGGTGTAGAAGTTGCGCTTCAGCTGCTCGTTGATGGTTTCATACATCCAATATTTCTCTTGCTGGCGACGTCGTTCCTCAAAGTAGCCCGACTTGCGCACAAAGTCAAAATATTGGTCAATCATCTGCCACACCTCGTCGATGCCCAGTTCGTAGTAGCCCGAGTAGGTGAGCACCTTGGGCGACCATCCGCTTGGCGGCAGCGGGAACAGGTGTAGCGCGCTGCGGAATTGCGCGGCAGCCAGCTTGGCACGCTCCACGTTGTCGCCGTCGCATTTGTTGATGACAATGCCGTCGGCCATCTCCATGATGCCGCGTTTTATGCCTTGCAGCTCGTCGCCTGTGCCGGCAAGCTGTATGAGCAGGAAGAAATCGACCATTGAGTGTACGGCGGTTTCGCTTTGTCCCACGCCCACGGTTTCAACAAAGATGTTATCGTATCCGGCGGCTTCGCACAGCACAATTGTTTCACGCGTTTTGCGAGCTACACCGCCCAGCGAGCCTGCCGAGGGGCTGGGGCGAATGAATGCGTTGGGATGTATAGAGAGTTTCTCCATGCGCGTTTTGTCGCCAAGTATTGAGCCGTTTGAACGCTCGCTGCTGGGGTCAATGGCAAGCACAGCCAGTTTGCCGCCGCGCTTGAGCACGTGAAGCCCAAACACATCGATTGATGTGCTCTTGCCTGCTCCGGGCACGCCGGTGATGCCTATGCGCCGCGAGTTGCAGGTGTAAGGCAGACATTTCTCAATCACTTCCTGTGCCACTGCTTGATGTTCGCTCAGTTGGCTCTCAACCAGTGTCACAGCTTGACCCAATATGGTTACGTCGCCTTTGAGTATGCCTTCAACATAGTCGGCTGCGGTGAGCGTGCGGCGGCGCGGACGTTTGTTAAACTTAAGGTAAGGATTGGTCATTGGCGGTTGTGCTACGCCTTTGTTAACGGTCAATCCTGCATATTCCTCGCTATTCTCGGGGTGTTCCATAATGTATGTTCTGTTTTTGATGGTTTCTTGTTATTGGTGTTGTGGTTTTGAGTGATGGGCGGTGTGCAGCTTATTGTTTCACTATGCCCACCAGTCGAAGCTCTTGCACCGTGTGCACGGGGTCGTTGGTTATCACTTGCAGCCGTGTATTCAGGTATGAGCCTTTAATCATTTCCGGGTTCACGGCAAGGCTCACGGTGCAGCTTGCTCCTGAACGCACCTCGTTAGTGTTGGGGTTTACGGCTATTGCTTTGTCGGGGCAGTAGAGGCGTCGCAGCAGCAGTTTGCGTTTGCCCGAGTTGAAAATATCAAAGTTCACGCGGGCTATTGCGCCTGCGGTGATGTCGCCAAAGTCAATCACATCGTTGATTATTGTGGCAATTGGCGCTTGCTGCATGTCGCTGTTGCTGAGTTGCGAGAAGTCTTCCTTCACCACTCCGCTAATGCTGATGTGCGTGGCGCCTTGTGTGCCTTGCGATGTGGCAACGCTCACGCCAATGTCGCTGCTGTTGAATCCCCATTCCGGGCTGTTTTGGCTGTTGAAGTATGCTGAGATGGTGCATAGCCCAAAGGGCGGCACGCGTGGCGGGAAGGCTTCAATGTTAATGTGCGGCGGCACATGGTCAAAGCTCACGGTGAGCGTGTCGGTTGAATTGTTGTATGCGCCTATGTAGCCCATCTTCGACGAGCCGCGCAGCACCTCACCCACGGCAATGATATTGCGGTCAAGGTATAGCTCGCCCACATTATGGGGATAAATCTCGTTGATGGTGGCTTTTGATGCCAGTGCGTTGCCCTTGATGTGCAGCACCATGCGGCGTTGAGGGGTGTTGGTGTAAACGATGGCTGTTTTGTTGAATGAGCCTACGCGCCCTGCGGCATGGTAGGTGAGCGTCACGCGGGCGGTGTCGCCCACGGCAATGGGCGTTTGCGTGTAGAGGGGAGTGGTGCAGCCGCATGTCACTTGCACGCGTTCAATCACCACCGGCTCGTTGCCTGTGTTCACTGCAACAAACACTGCACTCTTTTTGATGTCACCCTCGTTGAATGTGCCGAAATCGTGCTCGGTGGTGAGCCATGTGAGCACACCTTGGGCGTGCGCCCGTGGGGCGGCGATGACGCATAGGGCGACCGCAATTGCCGCCAGTAGTGCTTTATGTGTTGCTGATGCTGTCATGAGGATGGTTCGCTTTGGTGCGGTGATGTGGTGAACTGAATTTTGCAGCGCGGTGCGGTTATTCCTTATTGATTGGTATCACTGACCCTTCAATGTGCAGAATATAGGTTCTGCGCTTGCCGTTGGTTTTCACCTTAATCTCTTTGCGGAACGGACCCGGGCGGCCAACGGGGTTGTAAGTGACTTTTATCTTGCCTTTTTTGCCGGGCTTAATGGGCTTGGTGGGAAATTCCGGGCGAGTGCAACCACACGAGGCAGCTGCGCTGACTATAATGAGGGGCTCGTCGCCAATGTTCTCAAACTCAAACGAATAGCTCACCGAGCCTTTTTTCTCTTGAATGAAACCGAAATCATGGTCCACCTTTTCAAATTGGGCTTCGGCCTTGCTGGTTTTTTGCTCGTCGTTTGCTTTGGCTGCTGTGGCGAAAGTCATCATGGCGGCGCAAATCAAAGCTGAGAGTGTTGTTGCTCGTGTCATATTGATGTCTAAGTAATATTGTAGTAAAACAATGTTGTTTTGTGCAGGCGAGGCGTTGCCGCCGGTTGTGCAGCAAGGCGTTTCGCCCATATTAATCTCACAAAATTACTAAAAGAAAAGCACACTGCTGCATATTGGGTAATTAATTATCCTTAAAAAAGGAGATTGTGGCAATTCTGTTTTTCTCCTTTCAACCGTTGGGCGGCGTGCATCACAGCATTGGCTCGCGGTGGCGGGGCTGATGATGCCGGAGTGCCATGGCGAGCCAATGGGGGCTGAGTGGAGAGTGCCGCCTTCTGATGGTGGCTATGGCGATGAGTGTGGCTTATTTGCCTTTTTTCAGGTTCTTGCGATTGCTCTTCACGCTAAGTGGCTCACCGTAGTAGGTGATGTCGCCTGAACCGGTTGATACTGCCGAGAGCGTTTCTGATACGTTGCAGCTCACGTCGCCTGCGCCGGTGCTGTTGGCAATCACGTCTTGGGCAAACAGATATTTCGCCTTAATGTCGCCCGAGCCGCTGCTCGAGAGTGTGGCTGTGTTGGTTTTGCTGTGACCAAAACTGATGTCGCCCGAGCCTGTGATGCCGCATTTCACGTCGTTGGTGATGAGGTTGTTGATTTTAATGTCGCCTGAGCCCGAGACGGCAAGGATGCTGTTTTTTGATTCAATGCGGCGAGAGGTGAAGTCGCCCGAGCCTGAGATGCCAATGGTGAAGTCGTCAACGTTGAGGTGCTCGGCTGTGATGTCGCCCGAACCTGAGATGCCCAGATTGAGCTCCGATGTTTTGAGCCAACTCTTTATGCTGATGTCGCCTGAGCCGTTCACTTTAAACACGTTCACCTTGGGGGCTTTCACTTTCACCACCATGCGTGTTTTGCCGTTGGTGCGTATGTTCACATTTTCTTTTAAGCCCACTTGCAGGGTGTTGCCTTTTTTAGTGAGTTCAATGTAGGGTATCACATTATCTGGGGCTGTGATGGTCACGTTGTAAGTGTCGCTGTAGTAGTAATCCACGTCGATAATTGAGTTTGTCACAATCTCGCTGAAGTTTTTCACGTCAACCTGTTTGGTGATGATTTTTTTACTTGCTGTCACATTTTCTGCCAACAGGGTGAATGTTGATGCTAACACAAGCATCATTGCCAATGCCGTTTTCTTAATCATAGTAGTATCGTTGTTTTTTTGTTATTACTTTATTGATTCTTCACTGATTAGACGAACGGGCTTGGCAAAAAGTTGCACTCTGGGTGAAATTTTTTTGATGCAGCCTCTCTTTTTTGTGATTGGCACAGGGCGTGGCAGCCCACTTCGGCGATGCATAAATGATTGGTTGTCAATCATTCGGTGGCTAACTCGGGTGACGATGCCACACTGTGTTTTGAGAATAGCATCTCGTCAGAAAAGTCCAGAATTCCGTTGTTGCACCAGATGCTACCCACCACAAGCATATATTCACTGTCGCAGTAAACATAGTCGGAATCTTTGGGATATGGCATACCGTTGATGTCAGTCTTTATGTTCACCGGCCTTTTCATCACTTCTTTGTTGTTCAACTTCACCGTGAGGATGCCGTCATCCAGTTGTGCATTAAAAAGATGAGATGGCACGGCGTAAGGATAGTTTGCCACGTTGAACGAGCCTGGGCTGTGAAAGACTTCATGGATATATCTATTGTAGTTTTCTATTAAATCGCGGTTTATTGTGCCAAACTGCTTTCGGGCTGTTTTTTCGCCCAATTGACGGCTCACATAGATGTAGGCTTCAGCCAGTTGCTCGTAGTCGGTCTTGTTGATGCCGTTCAGGTTTTCGGTGGCAATCAGTTTGCCTGTGGCACTGTCATAGAGGTGCAGCTTGTTGGCAAGGCTTATCATGCGAGCCTTTTGGCTTTGCAGCCCTATGTCGTTGGCCGAGATGCCCGGTATGAAGGTTGAACACACAATGAGTGCTGCTGCCACGTAGGGGATGGTTTTGAAGGATGTGCGGTGCTTGGCAATGAACAGTATTGAACCAATGGTCATGGTGAAGCCGGCAAACATCATGTATGCCCGGCCCATGGTGAAGCCATATTGCGCTATGCGATAGCACACGCCGGTCCAAAACAGCAGCAACAGCGGCACTGAGATGATGCCAAAGTGCTTGTAATACAGGTTGTAATAGCGGTTGGGCATCTTATGGTGCAGTATCATGCCGAAAAACGCCACGATGTAGAATGCGGTAATCATAGCAGCAAGTCCGCCTGCCGGAAGTTGCCACGTGGCTACTATCTTCAGCAGATAGATATACAGTATGGCAGTGTAGATGACAATGGCACTGCCCAAGATATAGTTCACCAAGATTTTGGTGAATTGGTTGACCGTTATTTCTTTTCGTGAGCGTTGCCCAAATAGGAATGTTGCGGGTGCTATCACGCTCAAATAGAGCTTTAAGCACCAAAAGAGCACCTTGTGGGAGTAAGTCTCGATTGAGAAAATGTAGATTATTGAGAAATAGATGAGAGCCGTGAGCAGGCTAAGCGCCGCGGCAACCACTATTGCCATGGCAGTGCCTTTTATGAGCCGGAGGAGCGCGTTTGCCACGCTGGTGTCGTCAGAGCCGCGTTGTGATAGCAGCAGAATCAGGGTGGCAAGCAGCAAGGCAAAGGCATAGCGCGATGAATTGATGAAGTCGCTCACATGCGGTATCATGCATATAGCCGGCGCAAGGATAATTGTGGCGTAATAGACGTGAATTGGCAGTGAGGTGTTTCTGCTCCAGTTGTTCACAGCATAGACTGCGGCAAACACCAACGGCATCAGCTGGGCATGGTCAATTGAATAGGTGTCGTCGATGAGCAACAGCACGTAAGTGATGATGCAGGTGGCTAATTCCACCGGATAATGCTTGCAAAGCCATTTTGTGTAACGGCCTACTGCCGAGAATTGTTTTGCTATGTTCATGATGATGATATTTTCTGTTTTCTTATGTAACGTCGTTATCCGGCTATTTAGTTCATTGTATGAGCCATTGTTTATAACCTCCGGGGATGTCTAAGGTTTTATAAACGGTGGCATATTAAACATGTGTCAAATAGATATTTAAAAGTTACATTATTTTCTTTTTCTCCAAATAGCGAATAACGGCACAAAGTGTCAATCTATGTCACGGGCGGCAAATTGTTTCCGCTGGGGTTTTTAGACATCCATTTTTGTGTCGGCTCGTTGCCGAGAGTGGTGTGGTTTTTATGAAGTTGTGATGCTTTGTGGGCGCGCTTATTCGTCGTAATAGTCAATGGGCAGATTGTCGCTCACATTGAAGTTGAGCTGCGGAATTTCGCCTTCATACACTATTCTCATGCTCATATAGGCTTTGGGCACATGTAGCGTGGTTACCACACCCCATTGCGGTTCGCCGTAGTCAAACGAACGTCGGCTCAGCATCAAGCGCCCGGCAGTGTAGTCAATATGCCAAAATCCGCCGCCCATAGGATGGTCGCCGGGTTGCAGGAGGTCACGATGCATATGCACCACGCCAATGCGAAGGTATCCACTCGAGGTGAGGAGGAATTTCTTTTGTAGCATTTGTGTTGTTGGGTTTTAAAATTGTTTTTAGGGGGGGAGGGCAGTTGATGCCCTCCGTGGTGTGGCGTTGTGTCAGCAATTGCTTTTGTGAGTCATGATGTGCAGCACCATGCGGTCAGTCTCGTTCATGGCTTCGCGGCCTATGCTGGTGAGGTTGTGAATGGTTTGGTCAATGTCGTTGTCAACAATGCCTTCAACCGAAGTGACGCACTGGCCCTCAATGGCAAGAATGGCTGAAAGCACTGCCGTTGACACGCCGCTGGTGACCTTGAGCGCGCAGCTTGGCTTGGCTCCGTCGCACACCATGCCGGTGAGGTTGGCAATCATGTTTTTCACTGCATAGCAAATCTGCTCATACGAGCCACCCATCAGATAGGTGATGCCGCAGCTCGAGCCGCTGGCTGCCACCACGCATCCGCACAGTGCCGAGAGTCGGCCCAGGCTTTGCTTGATGTAAATCACGGTGAGGTGACTCAGTGTGAGGGCTCTGATGAGCTGTTCTTCGGTGCAATTGTTGTCTTTGGCAAACACCACCACAGGCATAGTGGCTGTGATGCCTTGGTTGCCGCTGCCCGAATTGCTCATCACAGGAATCATGGCGCCTGCCATACGAGCATCGCAGGCTGCCGAGGTGTAAGAGATGATGCGGGCAAAGGTGTTGTCGCCCAACACGCGTTTCTCAACGGCACTGCCGCGGATTATGCGACCCAGCTGATGGCCGTAATGGCCCTGAAACGATTGTTCGGCGGCTGCCATGTTGAGGCGGCTGCTTTCAAGAATGAAACGCAGCTCGCTGATGGGAGTGGTGGTGGCAAACTCATAGACGCGCGCCATGGTGAGTTGCGGCTCGCTGTTTTCATCGTTCTGTCCGCCTGCCACACGCTCGTCAAGCATCACTTTTCCGTCTTTCACCAGATAGACAAAGTGAGTGTGTCCGCCGGCAATGATGGCAAGCGCCTTACTGCCGTTGCCGCCGCTCACTCTCACCTCAATGTAAAGCTTCTCGGTGATGCCTTCCTTGAGTTTTATGTCAATTTTGCCTTGGGCAATGTATTCTTTGCCTTGAGCCACGGCTTGCGGAGTGCAGTCTTTTAGCACCTCAAGGCCGTAGTCGGAACGTCCTATTGAGGCTCCGAGGGCTATGGCAATGGGCAATCCAATCATGCCGGTGCCGGGAATACCCACGCCCATGGCGTTCTTCAGGATGTTGGCGCTGAGGCGCGCTTCAATGCGGCTTGGCATGCAGCCCAGCAGCTCGGTGGCGCGTGCCACGCAAAGTGCCACTGCCATTGGCTCGGTGCATCCTATGGCGGGCACCACTTCGCGCTTTATCAAGTCTATGATTTGTTGTTGTTGGCTTTGTGAAATCATTAATACAGATTTGTGGTGTGGTGAAATGAGGTGGTGAGTTGAAAAAAGGGCTGGAAACTGCCGATGTAAGGAGGTCCAGCCCTGTGTTGATAAATGTAATAAAGTAGGAGCTAAGTTGGGGTTAAGCCCCTCCTTGTGCGTTATGTTTACTTTTGAGCCACATATTGCTTGATGGCCTTGGTAAGCTCCATCCAGTGCTCTTCAGTCATGCCGCTGCCTGTGAAGACGCATACGCCGGCAGCTCCGCCATTGAGCGATGTGATGGTTGCTTCGCCAATCTCTGAAGGCAGCAAGCCTGAACCTTCAGGGTCGGTCACCTTGTCCTTGTTGCGCCAATCGTGGCAAATGAACAAGCCGCTGTATATTGGAGTGCCTTTAGCTTCAACGCTCTTCACCTCTTCGGCTGCCATCTCGCCAACCCATGCCGGTGATTCAAGATAGAAGTCGTTGTAGTTCATTGGGAACACGGCGTCAACGTTCCATTCGTTCCATTGCTGACGAACCATCCAAACGGCGTGGCTGTCAGGTCCTGGGAACACGTCGGCGCTCACCTTCTTACCCATTTCGTGAACGGCGTCGCAAATCTTGTTAACCAACGCTGTTACATTGTCGCAGCGCCATTTTGCCCAAGCCTTCACGGTGTCAGGCTCCTCAGTAGCACGGATGTCGATGCCAGTCTCAGCCTTGAAGTCGCTCACGCATTGGTCGCAGTAGCAGAAGTCGGCTTTTGGATATTCCTTATCCATCACCAAACCGTATTTCTCCCACAAGCCGCGGCTCAAAATCACGTCAGCATAGCGGATGTAATCAAGCTGAACATAGTCAACCTCAGGAATAGCGGCAATTTTCTTAACCTTTTCAATCAAGAAATCGGCAACCTTGGGGTTGCGAGGGTCAAGAGTGGTGTAATAGGGCACATAAGGTGGGTTGTCCCACGACGATTCGCCCAAGCGGTTAACAGTGTACATAGTTGAGTCAACACCCTCTTGCTTTGTACCCTGAATCATCATTGGGCACCAAGCATGGAACTCAAGACCATATTCTTTAGCAAGCTTGGCTGCGGTGTCGGCATTCTCAACGTTGAAACCAACATTGATGCACACGCCTTTCACGCCATATTCCTTGTATTGGGCAAAGTGCTCGCGCAATTGTGCAGCACCAGAATAACCTTCCCATGCAAATACGGGAACATCTTGAACATCAATCTTCTGCTGGCACGACACGAGTGCGAACAATGCCAACGCGCTTAACAATAGTTTCTTCATAATTTTTTGATAGTGTTTTTTTGATATTGTTGTTGTTTTTTTGAGTGGTAAGTTTAGTTATCTATGCAAAAGTAATGAAAATATGTGAGATTATGCAACCGTAACTCAAAAAAACAATATTTTGTGCCCCACGCCGCCTCCCAGCCTATGATGCGTTTCCGTTTGCACCCTCCGCCCGCTCCTTCGGTCTGCACCCCGTGATGTGTCCTGTAGGGGCGTATAGCAATACGCCCGAAACACCAACCACGTCACACGCGTTGTCCGGTCCCATGTAGGGGCGTATAGCTATACGCCCGGAACACCAACCACGCCGCACGCGTTGTCCGGGTTGGTTGTTCGGTTGCATCGCCCAGTTGTGGATCGCCGTAGGTGTCGGTTTCCATGTAGGGGCGTATCGCAATACGCCCGACCCAAAAAACGGTGGGAAGCATGTAGGGGCGTATAGCAATACGCCCAACCAAAAAAGAGGCGAATATACGTGCATCGTTAACCACGCTGCGGTCACGGGCGTATCGAATACGCCCGAAACACCAACCACGCCACCCGCATTGTTCGTTCCCTTGTAGGGGCGTATAGCAATACGCCCGAAAAACACACGCAAAATCACATGCGTTGTTCGTGTTGGTTGTACGGTTGCATCACCGCAATTGTCGGTCGCCGTGGGGTCGGTTTCCATGTAGGGGCGTATTGCAATACGCCCGAAACACCAACCACGCCGCAAATGTCCGGGCATCGGTCACCACGCCCGACCAAAAAACGTTTGGAAGCATGTAGGGGCGTATAGCAATACGCCCGAAACACCAACCACGCCGCAAATACCCGGGTATCGGTCACCATCCCGCGGTCACCGAGCGTATTGCAATACGCCCAATTATTGTATTTCAACGAATTACCTCCCTGGGCATACTGATTCTGGGCGTATTGCTATACGCCCCTACAACGTGGCACACGGAATCCAAATCACATATATTAAATACCCGGGCATTGGTCACCACGCTGCGGTCACGGGCGTATCGCAATACGCCCGAAACACCAACCACGTCGCAAATATCCGGGTATCGGTCACCACGCCCGACCAAAAAACGATGGGAAACATGTAGGGGCGTATTGCAATACGCCCAACCAAAAACGAGGCAAAGCAGGTAGGGGCGTATCGAAATACGCCCGAAACACCAGCCACGCCGCACGCGTTGTTTGTTTCCATGTAGGGGCGTATCGCAATACGCCCGACCCCAAAAACCGAGGCAATAATATGAATGTAGGGGCGTATCGAAATACGCCCGAAACACCAACCACGCCACAAATATCCGTGTATCGGTCACCACGCCGCGGTCACCGGGCGTATAGCAATACGCCCAACCAAAAAAACGATGGGGATTTCCGGGCATCGGTCACCACGCCGCGGTCGCCGTGCGTATTGCTATACGCCCCTACAACGTGGCACACGGAATCCAAATCATATATATTAAATACCATGGCATACCGATTCGGGCGTATTGCTATACGCCCCTACACATGGCATACGGAATCTTAATCACATATATTTAATACCATGGCACACCGATACCGGGCGTATTGCTATACGCCCGAAAAACACACGCAAAATCACATGCGTTGTTTGTTTCCATGTAGGGGCGTATAGCAATACGCCCGAAACACCAGCCACGCCACACGCGTTGTCCGGTCCCATGTAGGGGCGTATCGCAATACGCCCGAAACACCAGCCACGCCGCACGCGTTGTTTGTTTCCATGTAGGGGCGTATAGCAATACGCCCGACCCCAAAAACGAGGCAATAATGTGAATGTAGGGGCGTATTGCGATACGCCTTACGCAAATGGAGTTTATGGCGCGGAGTTTACGCCTCTATCTTCCAATCTTCTATGGTGTGGCTTTCGGTGTTGAAGTTGATGCCTATTTTAGTAATGGGTAAACCGCTGAGGGCGAATCGTGATGGATAGTCTTTGAGGTTGATTTGGTTCATTGCCGCCTCAGCTGATTTGTTGAGTTTCAACTCAATAAGATACAATGCCTTGCCGGAGTTCATCACCATGTCAACGCGCCCGGTAGCGGTACGTACTTCCACATCAACGTATCTGCCCATTAACGAGAATATCACATAAAGCAATTGCTGATAATGCCCCTCGTAGTTGGTGTTATCGCATTGCGGGATGGTCAAAAGATAAGCTTGCAACAAGCGCAGCATCTCGTTGATGTCATCTTTTAACAGCGCCAAATACATCAGACCCACAGTGGTTTTACCCTTATATGTATCCACCTGAATATAATTCGGCAAAAGGCTCTCCATCA
>JBJECY010000131.1:0-25475 GCA_051871515.1 Muribaculaceae bacterium
CCCTTCAAAGCCCCGGACTCACAGCGAGTTCGGGGCTTTTAGTTTTTATACCCCAGCCGGAACCGAAAAGAAACACATCGCACGATTTGTTCGGTCACATGTAGGGGCGTATAGCAATACGCCCAAAAACACATGCGTTGTTCGGTCACATGTTACACCGTTTGCGGTTACCATCCGCGTTGTTTGTCGGTTGTTCGTGTTGCCACTCCGCGGTCGCCGGGCGTATTGCTATACGCCCCTACGGCGTGGCATGACATTATTATTGGGACAGGGCGTATTGCGATACGCCCCTACGGCGTGGCATTCGGAATCCGAATCACATATATTAAATACCCTTTTACACCGATTCCGGGCGTATTGCTATACGCCCCTACAGCGTGGAATGACATTATTTTTTTTGACGGGCGTATTGCTATACGCCCCTACAGCGTGGCATCACGTTATTATTGTGACCGGGCGTATTGCGATACGCCCCTACGGCGTGGCATGACATTTTTTTGGTCCGGGCGTATTGCTATACGCCCCTACGGCGTGGTATCACATTATTTTTGGGGCGGGCGTATTGCGATACGCCCGAAAATTTTTGATTTCAACGCAATAATACCATGCATACCGATTCGGGCGTATTGCGATACGCCCCTACAGGCGTGGCAACCCGAACAACATCTACGCGACAATTCCGGGCGTATTGCTATACGCCCCTACGGCGTGGCATCAACGCGACATAACACAACGTGGCATCAACACAACGCAACACAACATAACACAACACAATACAACACAATACAATACAATACAACACAATACAATACAACGCAACGTAGCACAACACAACGTGGCATGATACTAACCGCATTTGATGATTGTTGCTTTGGGCGGTTGTTTTCTAAATAGTTTCTACTAAATAGGCTGTTTTTTTGACTGATTTGGCGGTTTTGCATTATCTTTGTAAATGGCAAAGGGTGTTGCCATGTTTTTTCAGGGTTTTGCATCAATAGTAAAATATATAGTTAATGAGTAAGAAATCTGCAATTGCGCGTTTGTTGTCGGACTTTATCAAGGCCGACCAGATTATTGCCGAGGGCGAGATGAATGCATTGTCGAAGTTTTCGATAGAGTATAACATTTGCGACAGCGACAAGGTTGCTGCCATGAACATGAAATTCAGCGATGCCATTGAGGAGTTGCGCGGTTTGACTTATTCTCAACGCAAGCAGCTCATCAGCGACTTTGCCGAGATGACTCTTTCTGACGGACGTTGTGTGCCTCAGGAGGCGATGTTGCTCATTGCTGTGAATTATTGTTTGGGCGTTGACCGCAAATATTTCGACTCGGCGAAGGTGCTATGCAGCGATACTGTTGGGTTGCAGTTAGACCGTTATAAGGTGATATATGTTGAAGGTAAGTACGATGAAAAAATCAACAACCAGATAAAGGAAAACCTGCGCAACATTCGCAACGAGCTTGGCGTGATTGGGATTGATTTTGTGTATATCCCCGAGGTTGGTAGCGATTTTGCTGCCATGAGCAGCACCTATCTCAACGACGTGATTTCTTATTTGGCACCTAATCTCAGCCGTCAGCAGCGACAGAGCGTGTATAACGCTCTATGCCAAATTGACACCGCATATTTTTGCCGTCATCTGCTGGGAAACAAGCTGGGCATTAAGGATGTTGCCAACACCGAGCCTGCTTTGCTTGTCACTGTGGGTTCAACCTCGATGCCTTATGTTAGCCCAAGCGATGGCGCTGTAACACACAAAAGCTATAACCATTTCCTGAAGATTGCCATTGGCGACGATGTGATGGATGTGGTGAAGCGCTTTGTTGATTGCTATAAGCGTTACGTTGATGTGTTGGTGTCAACTGCCATGGCGCCTGAAATCAACCGATTGATGTATTACGGCTTTAACCGCACACTCTTTGACCTGCTCATCTACACGGGTAAGAAACAGGATTGCACGTTGATGTTTGATTTGCGTGACGGCTCGCTGAGCTTTCTTGAAATCAATGAGCCATTGAAGATTTACACCAAGCAAAAGGCGTTTTACCTGACCATGTTGCAGCAGACTTTGTGTAGCGGCGAGGGATGTATGCTTAGCGATGATGTTTCGCTGAAGGTGTTCCGCGAGTTATACTTCAAGTTGGGCAGTTCAAAGTGGGAAACGTCGGAGTTTGAGAGCGACTTTAACACGTTGCTTTCAAACATTCGCAAGAGTTTGCGTCACAATCATCCGTTGGTGAAGAATATGTTTGAGTTCCTGCCTGACCGGGGGAAAAATTGCAGGGTGAAGGTTCCGGTGCAGTCTGAGAGAGTGATGGTCACAGAGCTTGATGGCACAAAGGTGCTAATGGTAAATTCCTCGTTGCGCTGCATGGGCATCCGCAAGAAAGATTAAACAATGCGCGCGCATAAAAGCCCACTACCGCGGGCGGCGTGTTTTCAGCAAAATTTTAATTTGTGCCTGTTTTTGTGGGCGCAAATCACCATACCCAGGGTTGCACTGCGCAGCTCTGGGCTTTTTATTGTGTTGCGCCCGTGGGGTGAGCATGGTGTGGTATGGCATAAATTGCTGAAAGTGCAGTGCCGGGTGTGAGATGCTGTGGAGGTGGGGCGTATTACATAAGCCCGGAATGTGGTAAGGAGAAATTATAGTAATGTGATATAAAGGGAGAGAGGAGAGGGATTTGATTATTTGCTTTTCACAAGGGTGACGTATTGAGGCAGATGGTCGGAAGCGATGGTGCCTTCAACCACGTGAGCATCAGCCACGCGCATACGTTTACCGCTGTTGTTCTTATAAATCATCACATAGTCAATCATGTCCTGAGGCACGTCGGATGGATAGGTGGCAAAGCTTGTGCTGCTGGCAATGGTGAAGTGTTTCTTAAACAGCTCAATGGTTTTGCTGTTGGGCTGAGCGTTGAAGTCGCCCGAGATGATGAACGGTTTGTTGTATTTGCTTGCAGCTTCCACAATGATAGGCACCGAGAGTTCTTGGTCCTCGGGAGTGAGCGAGAGGTGGGTGCAGGCAATCACATAGTCGCTGAACTCAGCTACCAGCAGTGTTCGCCGTTCTTCGCGTCCGGGCAGTGCTATGCGTTGCACGTTGATGGGAGCTTGGCGAGAGAGCAGTCCGATGCCGTATTTTCCGCCCATAAAGTCGATGGCACCCGAAAATGTAGGGGTCATGTTTAGTTCTTTGGCGAGTTCGCCCAGCACATATTGTCCGCCGCTGCGGCCGGTGCAGCTGTCAAGTTCTTGTATGCACACAAACTGAGGCGCATGTCCTTTGATGGTAGCCACGGTGCGGCTGAGGTCTTTCACGTTGTCCATGCCGATGCCGTTGCGCACGTTGTATGACATGATGTGGATTGCCGGCAGACTTGCTGCGCGGTCTTGAGCGTTTGCCGACATCAGCGGCAAAGCCATGAGTAATGCAATCTTGAAGAGTTTCATAGAGGGTTTTATGAGTTTTGTTTTTATGTGGATTAAAAAATTTGCAAAATCGTTTAGGGTTATGCATCTATGCCTGTGGCGGCTGTGGTCTGTCCCAAAGGGGCACAAGTGTTGATAAACAAAAAGGATATACCGTGCGGTATATCCTTTTGAGGTCACAGGCGGATTCGAACCGCCGTGCACGGTTTTGCAGACCGCTGACTAAGCCACTCATCCATGCGACCGTTTACGTGTGCAAAGGTATCAATTATTTTTTATATAACAAAATTTTGGGTGTATTTTTGTGAAAAATGTTTGTGTAGCGGCGCTATAGGTTGATTGTTGCTTATGGTGAGGTGTTTTGCAGTAAGTGTTTATGTGCCGTGGGGCGAGAATTGTTAGTTTATTCAGTGGGATGTGTTATGCTAACAGAGTGCTATTTGTCCTGCTGCCGGATGGCTTCGGCATCATGCTCCTGGAGCATAAAAAGGAGAGGATATTTGCTGTTGTAAGTTGTTTTTCACACTGCTATTTATTGCGTGTATGCGGAGATTCGTTAAATAAGGTTAACATTTTTATTTTTTTTGTGCTATTAATAACATATTTCTAAATATTTTATAATTTTGTCCTTTGATTTGTAGACCTAAAAATGAATTATGCTTGCTATGACCGCTTTCTGTGGGCGTGTCAATAGGAATGTATATATTATTTAGATGGTTTACAAAGCCTTTTTGGGATTTATAATGATTTGGTGACCAAAGTTTTTTTTTGAATGTAATCGATATAAATAGATGTAATTATGTTCATTGGTGTGACTTATTTTGAATACAATAACTTTCAATAATTTTTATTTATGAAAAAGATTTTTCTACTTTTTGCTTTTGCAATAGGTGTTTTGAGTATTGCAAATGCACAGTATCTTAACACTGGAGATATTGAAGTTGGAGCTGGAAACGACGATTTTAGAATTTCTAGTTGGGAAGCTACAGCTGATGAGAATTTTTATATTTCTCGTGTAAAACCAAAAGAACGTTTTTACGATGCGAAAACTCAAACTACTTCTTTGAAGCCATGGTGGCAATGGACAAGTGATGCAAGTGATGCAACGAATGGTCTTAATTATAGCAAGAAGTTGCTTTTGTGGGTTCCAGTTAACACGAAAACAAATTTTGGTGTATTGCCTAATGGCATTTATGGTAGTGAGGTTTTCTCAATGTGGCAGTATGTCTCAACCTTTGGTTTATGGACTGAAGCTTTTATGCGTGTTCCAGGTAACTTTGCAGACGTTGCACATAAAAATGGCGTATCAGTTGTCACAAATGTTACTACAGGATGGAATGTAAGTCTTGGAAATTCAGGCACAACAATAGATAGTGGAAAAAATAGTGAAGGCGTAACTTATACTACAAAGTGGGGGCAAACTTTTATAGACCTTGGTAGTAGTGATAATAGATCTAAAACGATAGCTTATTTAGAATCCCATGGTATTGACGGCATTGGATATAATTCTGAGTGGCAAAATAAAAGCACCTCTACTCCGGTTATTAGTATTTTAAATCTTAATAAAGATTTAGCAACATCTGTTGCAAAAAAAAATTATACTACTTTTAGTGCTGAAAATATCTGGTACGATGGCACAAGAGAAGATGGTGGTCCAAGTTTTGACCATGGTGTTACATCATCAACAGATGAGTTCTTTGGCACTGAAGAAAGCAAACTCTCATCGTTCTTTTATAATTATAATTGGAATCGTAATAATTTTGCGTCATCTGATTATTTGAACACATCAATTTCTTATATAATAAATACGAGTAAAAGAAATCCGTATGACGGATATGCTGGCTTTAATCTGCAAGGTGGTGAGCCTCAATTGACAGGATCTGGAGCGACAAACGGACGTTGGCAATATCTTGATGATAAGGCTGCATCGATAGGTTTGTGGTCAGGACACGATACTAATGCATTTTGGGAGAATAGAAACGCTTTAGGTAGTGAAGTTCAAGTCTCACAAGACACATATCAAAAAACATTAGAGCGTTGGTTTACAAATAGTAACTATAATCCTTCGACAACAGATGATGAAACTTTGGTCGTTAATGAATCTTTAAGCCGAGATCTTAACGAGGTGTTCTTTGGAATGTCGAAGCTTGTAGAAGCACAAAGTGTTTTAAGTTGGGACTTGACTAATGAACCATTTGTTACGTTCTTTAATGTAGGAAATGGTAAGTATTTTAATTGGAAAGGGAAGCGTCAGCACTCAAACGAGTGGTATAACATAGGTGTGCAAGACTATTTGCCAACATGGCGTTGGTGGTGGTCAAAAGAATTACTCGGAACAGGTGTTGGTAATGTACCAAGTGGTATGTCAGCAGCAATATCATGGAACGATGCATGGTTTGGTGGTTCATCGATGCGTGTTACTGGAACAAATGATGGAACAAGTTATTTGCATTTATTCAAAACCGCATATTCTCTTAAGAAAGATGACGTAATAACTATACGTTATAAAGTGAATAGTGGTTCTACAAATTGTTCTCTTGTGTTGGGCACTTCTGCTAAAATTGGAGGGGATGTTAGTAATAGTACATACGAAGTGGTTGACGCAACTACTGTGGTCTATGCAACGTGGATTGAACAAAAAATCATTCTTACAGAGGATATTAATAATTTGGCTGTTATAGCATTGAAATTTGACAATGTTGCTTCATTGGATATGAATTTTGGTGAATTGTCGATTAAGCGAGGTGAATATTCTACTCCCGATGTGCCTTCTGTAACTAGTTCATCTTTGCTTCGTTTCAACATGTATGGCGTTGATGGCAAGGTAATATTCGATATGAATAAAACGGAGGGTAATAAGACAGGTGATTATAATATCGACCACAATGCAATGATGTATAATATATATGCAGAAATCACTTATACTGATGGTTCAAAAACAAAGACTTTAATGGGTTCTACCACCTCATGGGCAGGTGTGTTCTTTAGTGCTCCACTGGACCAAAGCAAGGTTAATGATGCTCAGTCTATAAAAATCGGAGTAGCTGCCGTGGCCCTTGACGGAGAAACTGAATCGGATATTGTGTGGGGAGACTCAATAAAGTTAGACTATGATACGAATTATAAGATTTCTGATGATATTGAGATTACTAATAGTTATGTAACTGACGGAGAGGTTGTTACAATTAGATTTGCTGACTATCGTCATAGTGAAGCTAAGAGTTGGAAAATTATTGGCCCTGTAAGTAATGCTGATGGAGTTGCAAGCACTGAAACAGAGGTAGCAACTAATACAACCGGTTTCACTGCAACGGCCGATATTGGGTCAAAAAAAGTATCTTTGGATAATTTGCCTTATGGAATTTATGATGTTGTGGTAACATACGTAAATGTTAATGGAGATGAAGTTACGGAAACGTTACCTGCTTATCTTTCTATTTATTCAAGCAGTGTGGGTAATCCTCATATAACTAAACTTGTTGCTATTGATACAGACGGTGACGACAAATCGGCAATATCTCCTGTGTCAGCTGAAGTTGCCAACAGCGTATTACTGAAAAATTTCAAATGGAATCAATTCTTGTGGGGTGATAGTGGAGAACCAATACAAAATGATGGTTGGGAGACACTACCTGGAGCTGGCATAAAGATAAAAGGTGGTCAGAAGCTCACCATGGCATATGAATTGAACTCAAATTCTGTAGGTGCTCAAAGTCGTGGTGTACAGCTTGAATATAAAGCACTTGGTGTGAAAGCAAAAGATATTGGTTTAAGCGGAAACACTTTCTCTGTTGCTTTCTGGATGAAAATTAATGAAATCGGTGCAGCTTCATGGTTGTTGAATATTCGAGGTCCTGAAAAAACTACATGGTCTCAGAATACATGGGGTTGGCTGTGGAGTTCTTTGAATACTTCGGGAGAATTTACACAAGTTGTTATACGTGGTAGCAGTGAAGCGAAATATAATTATAATAACGTGAAGTTCCTTAAAGGTGCATGGTATCATGTTGCTTTTGTGTTCAATAATGGTGCTTTAACCTTATATGTAAATGGTAATAGCATTGCTACAAGTAGTGTAGAGAATACTGGCAGTGCTAATACTTTAACCACTATGAGTGAAGATTACACTATCGCAATAGGTGGCAATGGTGGTAAAGGTGATTATGCGGGCTTTGATGGGGTGATTGATAATTTCCAAATATACAATTCTGCATTGACTAGTGAGGAAGTTGCGAATTCAATGAAGCAAATAGATGACCCCAGTAAAGTTAATAACCTTATAGGTTTTTGGGATTTTGAAAATGAGATAACCGGTAGTTCGGGTGGCACAGAGAGTAGTAGTGAAACTGTTGAAACTGGATTTGCAAACAGATGTTCAGGTAGTTATAGTAGTGCTTTGTTAAAGAGTTATAACTATCCCGGTGTACAAGATGATAATGCAAATTATTACAAGACTGTTGAGGTACCAGTGGAGGCGGTTGGTTCTCCAATGCTAAATGGTAGCGTATATTCAGTCTCATCGAAAAAGGAATTTTTGATGGCAGGTATGAAAGACGCAGCAATTGTATCTACCTCAGTGACAGGCATACCTGTTCGTGGAGATGTGGACGTTTTCCCTGAAGTGCAAACTATGGCAGAAACTTCTGATGGTACATCGGGTTATGTTGAATTCTCATTCCCAGAAATACCTAATAATGTGTACAAAATTTATAAGGTTAAAATGACTGTTGATAATGGAATTGGAACGGATGAGGCTGATTATCAATATGTATATGTTGTAAATATGGATAATCCTATTTACACTGATGTTAGGGATGTGGAGAGAGGTGATTTCCGTATAGTAAATCTCTCTGATGGTGTTGAAATGATATCTGAGACTCCGGTAAATGTTGTTTTGTGCAATGTTATGGGACAGGTTATTCGCAAGTTCTCTCTTAATGGTGTTGAGCATATCAATTTGCCTAAGGGTGTATATATAGCAAATGACCATAAGTTTGTGGTAAGATAGAAAAAGCCAAATATATAAATTGTTGAGCGGGTGTGCCGAAATCGGCGCACCCGCTTTTCTTTTCAAATCGAATCCGGGCGTATAGCTATACGCCCAACCAAAAAGGCGAGGCGATGATGTGAATGTAGGGGCGTATAGCAATACGCCCAAAAAACACCAACCACACCGCACGCATTGTCGGTTTCCATGTAGGGGCGTATCGCAATACGCCCAAAATCACCAACTACACCACACGCATTGTCGATTTCCATGTAGGGGCGTATAGCAATACGCCCAAAAATCACAAACCACGCCACACGCATTTTCGATTTCCATGTAGGGGCGTATAGCTATACGCCCAAAATCACCAACCACGCCACGCGCGTTGTTCGGTCGCATGTAGGGGCGTATAGCAATACGCCCGAAACACACCAACCATGCCACACGCATTTTCGGTTTCCATGTAGGGGCGTATTGCGATACGCCCGAAAAACGTTGCAATGATATTTTTCATTTATCCGCGTTGTTCGGTCGCATGTAGGGGCGTATAGCAATACGCCCGAAAAACACCAACCATGCCACAAATATCCGGGCATCGGTTACCACTCTGCGGTCGCCGGGCGTATTGCTATACGCCCCTACGGTGTGGCATCACATTATTTTTGGGCCCGGGCGTATAGCAATACGCCCCTACGGCGTGGCATGACATTATTTTTGGCCGGGCGTATTGCAATACGCCCCTACAATGTGGCATGACATTAATTTTGGGACTGGGCGTATTGCTATACGCCCCTACAGCGTGGCATCACATTGTTTTTGAAACCGGGCGTATTGCCATACTTTTGGGACCGGGCGTATTGCAATACGCCCCTACGGCGTGGCATGACATTATTTTGGTCGCCGGGCGTATTGCTATACGCCCCTACGGCGTGGCTTCACGTTATTTTATTGGGACAGGGCGTATTCGATACGCCCCTACGGCGTGGCATCACGTTATTTTGGGGGGACCGGGCGTATTGCGATACGCCCCTACAGCGTGGCATGACATTTTTTTTGGCCGGGCGTATCGCAATACGCCCGAAATCACCAACCACGCCACGCGCATTTTCGGTTTCCATGTAGGGGCGTATCGAATACGCCCGAAAAACATCAACCACGCCACACGCATTTTCGGTTTCCATGTGGGGGCGTATCGCAATACGCCCAAAAACCACCAACCACGCCACATGCATTTTCGGTTTCCATGTAGGGGCGTATAGCAATACGCCCGAAATCACCAACCACACCACACGCATTGTCGGTTTCCATGTATGGGCGTATAGCAATACGCCCAAAAATCACCAACCACGCCACACGCATTTTCGGTTTCCATGTGGGGGCGTATAGCAATACGCCCGAAATCACCAACCACGCCACACGCATTTTCGGTTTCCATGTAGGGGCGTATAGCAATACGCCCGAAAACCACCAACCACGCCACACGCATTTTCGGTTTCCATGTAGGGGCGTATCGCAATACGCCCGAAATCACCAACCACGCCACACGCATTTTCGGTTTCCATGTAGGGGCGTATAGCAATACGCCCGAAAATCACCAACCACGCCACATGCATTTTCGGTTTCCATGTAGGGGCGTATTGCTATACGCCCAATTTTTTGATTACAACGAATTACCCCACGGCATACCGATTCCGGGCGTATTGCTATACGCCCCTACAATGTTGCATCAACACAACACGACGTGGCATGACATTATTTTGGGACCGGGCGTATTGCTATACGCCCCTACGGGCGGATTTGGCTTCGCGTTTACTTGATATGCGGTGCCAAGGGGAGAGTGGCGCGTATTTTTGCGTATTCGCTTTCGAAGTTTGGGGTGAGAATGTCTTTGCCAATGGCGTTTTCAATCTCTTGTATGGTCCAGAAACGTCCGTCGTCAACTTCCACGGGGTCGTAGGAGAACGATTGTTGAGAGGTGACGGTGTAGAAGGCATTTATCAGTTCTCGCTCGCGGCTGCTTTGAAACACATAGGTGAAAAGCGGTATGGGCTGGAAATCGGTGAACGAGAGTTCTTCGCGAGTTTCTCGCAGAAGAGCTTGGTTGATGGTTTCTCCCAGGTCAACGTGTCCGCCCACTGCGGTGTCCCATTTGCCGGGCTGAATGTCTTTGTTGAGAGAGCGTTTTTGCAGATACAATCGCCCTTTGGTGTCGAAGATGTGAAGGTGCACCACCGGGTGCAGCAGCATAGAGCCGCTGTGACACTCGCCACGAGTGGCTTTGCCAATCACGTTGCCTTGCGGGTCAACGATGGGGAAAAGTTCGGTATTGCTCATTTTGTCTGTTTGAAGTTTTGTGTGATGTGTTGGTGTAGTTGCTGTGGCGAAAGGTCGGCGGGATATTGGGCGAAGTCGAGCCTGAGAGTGCATCCTTGCTTAAAGCAAGAGCAACCGTAGGCGGTGTGCCCTTTAAGCAGCGAGCCTTGGTGGCAAAGCGGACAGGTGATTTGGCTGAGCGCAGTGATGGCAGGCTGAGTGTTGTCATTGGCTTTCTCAGAGCTTTTTTTAGCGGCTTTGCGTGGTCGCTTGGGCGGTGTTTTTGGTGCCTCGGGTTCGACTGAGATGCCAGCCGAATCGTTGTCGCGCAGCACATTGAGCACAATATCGTTGATGAGCGCTTTCAGCTCGTTGATGAACTGTGAAGCCTGAAACTCGCCGCGCTCAATCTTGCGGAGCTTGCGTTCCCAAAGTCCGGTTAGCTCAGCCGATTTTAGCAGCGGCTCTTTGATGGTGTCGATGAGCTGGATGCCGGCGAGTGTGGGGAACAGGCTTTTGCGCTCTTTGCGAATGTAGCGTCGCTTGAACAGAGTCTCAATGATGGCGGCGCGCGTTGACGGGCGCCCAATGCCGTTTTCTTTCATAGCCTCGCGCAACTCTTCGTTATCGACCAGCTTGCCAGCCGTTTCCATGGCTCGCAACAGCGTGCCCTCGTTGTAAGGCTTGGGCGGCTGTGTGGCTTTTTTGAGCAGTGAGGGCTTGTGAGCGCCTTGTTCGCCCTGAGTGAAAGCGGGCATGATGGCATTGTCGGGCTCGTCGGAGCCGTTTGCGGCGGCAGGCTGTGCGTCTTTGCTAAAGACGGTGCGCCATCCCTCGCTGATGATTTGTTTGCCGGTGGCTTTGAAAGGTATTTTGTTGATTTCAGCCATCACAGTGGTGGTTGAAAAGACGCAATCGGGGTAGAAGGCGGCGATGAAGCGCAAAGCCACCAGGTTGTAAACCATTTTCTCCTGCCGAGTGAGGTTGGCGGTCTGCGGCGGCACGTTGGTTGGAATGATGGCGTGGTGGTCAGTGACCTTTGAGTCGTCGAATACCTTTTTGCTCTTGGGAAGGCGCGAAGCGAGCAGCGGCGCGGTGAGTTGTGCGTAGGGTGTGAGAGCCTTAAGCACGCCTGGGATGGTGGGGTAGATGTCCTCGCTGAGGTAGGTGGTATCGACGCGCGGATAGGTGGTTACTTTTTTCTCGTAAAGGCTTTGTATGAGTTTGAGCGTCTCGTCGGCCGAGAACGAGAATTTTTTGTTGCACTCCACTTGCAGTGAGGTGAGGTCGAAGAGCCTTGGCGGCGCTTCTTTGCCTTTTTTCTCGGCAATTGAAGTGATGATGAGTGGCTCTGATTGAATCTTGCTGATTACATCGAGCGCTTCGGCCTCGGTTTTGTAGCGTCCTTTGAGGCTGTTGAAGGTGACGTCGCGGTAGAGGGTCTTTATCTCCCAGAAATCTTCGGGGACAAAGTTTTCAATCTCGCGGTGCCGAGCCACAATGAGCGCCAGAGTGGGCGTTTGCACGCGCCCTATGGAGAGCACGTTGCGGTTTTGCGCATATCGCTTGGTGTAGAGGCGGGTGGCGTTCATGCCCAGAATCCAGTCGCCGATGGCGCGCGAAAGTCCGGCGTAATAGAGGTTGTTGTAGTCGTCTTGCGGCTTGAGGTTGGCAAAGCCTTCGCGTATTTTCTCCTCGGTGAGCGAGGAAATCCACAAGCGCTTCACGGGCTTAGTGCATGCGGCTTTTTGCATCACCCACCGCTGAATTAGCTCACCCTCTTGTCCGGCATCGCCGCAGTTGATAACCTCGTCGGCTTGATTGATGAGGCTCTCAATGACGTTGAACTGGTTGATGATGCCTTTATCGTTGATGAGCTTAATGCCAAAGCGTTGGGGAATCATGGGAAGGGCGCTGAGGCTCCACGTCTTCCATGCGTCGCAATAGTCGTTTGGCTCCTTTAGGCAGCAAAGGTGCCCAAAGGTCCAAGTGACATTGTAGTTGTTGCCCTCAAAGTAGCCATCGCGGCGCACGTTGGCACCCAAAATGGCGGCTATGTCTTTGGCGACTGACGGTTTCTCGGTGATGCAGAGTATCATTTTTTGCGTTTATAGGGTTGAGGGGTTATCGCACGGGGGCTTTCGCTGCCCATTGGTGAGGCTGTAACCCCGGGGCTTTATTTATGCTTCTTTTTCCTGTTTTTTTGCTTCGTCCCACAGGGCATCCATCTCGGCGAGAGTGAGCTGGTTGACTTTGCGTCCTTGCATTGTGGCTTGTTGCTCAATGTAGTTGAAGCGGTTGATAAACTTCAGGTTGGTGAGCTCGAGCGCATTGTCGGCACGCACGCCGTAGAGGCGCGCGGCGTTGATGACGCTGAAAAGCAGGTCGCCAAACTCTTTCTCGGTGCCGGCTTGGTTGCCGGCAGCCATCTCGTGCTCAACCTCGGCTATTTCTTCTTTCACCTTTGCCCAAACATCTTCTTTCTTAGCCCAGTCGAAACCCACGTTGGCGGTTTTCTCTTGAATACGTTCGGCTTTGATGACCGAGGGGAGCGACGTGGGCACTCCTGAGAGCACCGTCTTGTTGCCGCCTTTCTCTTTGAGCTTAATTGCTTCCCAGTTTTGCAGCACTTCTTCGGCGTTGTCAACGTGGGTTTCGCCAAAGATGTGCGGATGGCGAAAGATGAGCTTTTCGCGCAAGGCGTTGCACACGTCGGCAAAGTCAAACTGGCCTTTCTCGTCGGCAATGATTGAATAGAAGAGGATGTGTAGCAGCACGTCGCCAAGCTCCTTTTTGATGTCGGTGACGTTGTTGGTGATGAGCGCATGGCACAGCTCCATGGTTTCTTCTATGGTGTTAGGGCGCAGGCTCTCGTTGGTTTGCTTGGCGTCCCATGGGCATTGCTTGCGCAAGATGAGCAGCACGTCGAGCAGTTGGCTGAAGGCTTGCGCTGTGGCTTGATTGTCGTTAGGCATATTGGTGATGTTTTTAGTGCGTCGGCTGAAGGCAAAGCGCTTAGGCGTGAGGCTGTTGGCAGCTGATTGCCATGTTGCCGGCAGAGTTCGGGTTTTTTAAAGCAAGTTTCGCAAGAGCAACGTGGCGAGCCGAGAATTGGCGTTGCGCGCGGTTGCTGCCTGCGAAACTAATTGCTTTATTGATGATGATTGTTATTTCTCAGCTTTATAGGCATTTGCGCCCTTGTTGAGGAAGTTGATGAAACCATCGATGTTTTCCTCGTAAACGAATGGTCCTGAGAGCTGACGTCCCTGGTTGTTGAGCACCACATAGTAAGGTTGCGCATTAGCGCGGAACTTGTAGCGCTGCAGATAACTCCATTTGTCGCCCACGGTGCGCAGAGTGGTGGTCTTGCCGTTTTCGCTCACCTTGATTGGCTCGGGAAGGCTGGCTTTTTCGTCAACCATGAGCCTAATCATCACAAAGTTGGAGTTGATGTTTTGCTTCACCTGTTCGTTATCGAGCACGGCGGCTTCCATCTTACGGCAGTTGACGCATCCGTAGCCCGAGAAGTCGATGAGCACCGGTTTGCCCATGCGCTCGGCAGCCTTCATGCCTTCTTCGTAGTCTTCAAAGATTTGCTCGTTGCCGCCATAGAGGTTGAAGTCTTGGGTTGACAACGGTGGCACGAATGCGCTCACGCTCTTGAGCGGTGCACCCCACAGACCAGGCAGCAGGTAAACCACAAACGAGAATGAGATGAAAGCCAGAAAGAAGCGGAACACGCCTATGCCGCCCTTGGCAGGGCCATAGTGCGAGAAGCTGAATTTGCCAAGCAGATAGAGCCCCAAGAGGCCGAATGTGGCAATCCAGAGAGCTATGAAGGTCTCGCGGTCGAGGATGTGCCATCCGTAGGCAAGGTCGGCAACCGAGAGGAATTTGAGCGAGAGTGCGAGTTCAATGAAACCGAGCACCACCTTAACGGTGTTCATCCAGCCGCCCGACTTGGGAAGTCCGTTGAGCAACGATGGGAACATGGCAAAGAGGCAGAACGGAATGGCAAGCGCCAAAGAGAACGAGAACATGCCTACAGCCGGACCAATGATGTTGCCTTGGCTTGCAGCCTCAACGAGCAGTGTGCCAATGATGGGGCCTGTGCAAGAGAACGACACAAGCGCCAGAGTGAACGCCATGAAGAAGATGCTGAGCAAGCCAGTGGTTTTCTCGGCAGCCGAGTCCATCTTGTTGCTCCAAGAGTCGGGGAGCTTAATCTCAAATGCGCCAAAGAACGAGATGGCAAACACCACAAGCAGCAGGAAGAAGATGATGTTGCAAACGGCGCTTGTGGCAAGAGCGTTGAGCGAGCTTGCACCAAAAATCAAGGTGATGAGCATGCCCAACAACACATATATAATAATGATGGAGAGCCCGTAGGTGATGGCATCGCGTATTGACTTGGCGCGGTTGCCCGACTTCTTAAGGAAGAAGCTCACGGTGAGCGGAATCATCGGCCAAACGCAAGGAGTGAGCAGCGCTACCAGACCACCCAAGAAACATGCAATGATGATGTAGATGAGCGATGAGCTTGAAGAAGCGTCGGCTGCGCCGTCGGTTTCGCCAGCAACGGCGTCAACAGGAGCCCAGAGGTCGCTATCGGCCATTGTCTGGCTGTTGGCAACCGAGTCGGGGGCAACGGCCAGAGCGCCGGTGCTTGTGGCAGTGTCGGCAGCCACGGCTTCGGGTTGAGCGGCAGTGGGCTGAGCCTCGGCAGCGGCAGTTATTGGGGCTTTGCCAGAGAAAGTGAAGTCCTCAGTGGTGGGAGCCACACAGTTCTCGTCGTTGCAAGCCATATATTCATAGTGACCCTCGATGACGTAGTTGGGTTGGGTGACGGTGAACACCTGCTTGATGGTGACCGTGCCTTCCCACCATGACAGCTCCATGCCAAACACCTCGTCCATTTGTCGGTGAGCGGCTTTGCTTGGAGTGAGCTTGCCTTTGAGCGTTACGCCTTGTAGTTTGTCCCAAGTGAACGACAGTGATACGGGGCCATCATCGGCTGGCTTATCTAAAGAGTACATGTGATAGCCCGGCTCTATTTTTGCTGTAAACTCCATGACACCCTCATTATCGCTTGTGAGGTGATGCTTAGAGGTCCATGACACGGCATTTACAATCTGAGCGTTCATCGAGAATATTGCTACAATCGATGTCAGCAAAAGAATGATTTTACGTTTCATAAGTTGGCTTTAAAATATATTTTTTGGTTAGTATATGTAATATGTCTGCAAAAATACAAAAAATTAGGTTAATTTTGGGTGTGGTGTAGTTAATATTTTCTACTATGGGAAAAATTAAGAATATTATTTTTATCTTTGCAGAGGTAAAAACAACAAAGGAAAAAGGCAATGGACATAATAGAAACCGACAAAATAGAGGCATTGCGCGCGCTGATTGACAGCAACAGCAAGTTTGTGCTTACATGCCATAAGTCGCCCGACGGTGATGCTGTGGGGGCAACGATGGGCCTGAGCGAATTGCTGCGTCGCATGGGCAAGCAAGCCGTTGTGGTGTTTCCCAATATGCCAATGTCGAACCTGATGTTTCTGCCCGGTGCCGAGCGTGCGCTGGTGTGCGACGTTGACCCTCGTCAGCAAGATGAGCAACACCGCCAGCAGATAGCCGATGCCTTTGCCGATGCCGAGGTGGTTTTTTGCATGGATTTTAACGACATTAACCGTGTGCAGGGCGTGAAACCCTATTTGGAGCAAAGCAGCGCCAAGCGGGTGCTTATTGACCATCATTTGCAGCCGACCCATTTTTGCGACGTGGAGTTTTCTTTCCCCGAGATGTCATCGACGTGCGAGCTGACTTATCATCTGCTTGTTGCTCTTGGGCTTGAGGATAAACTCACTAAGCTCTCGGCGAGCTACCTGTATATGGGACTGATGACCGACACCGGCAATTTTGCTTATAACAGCAATTTGCCTTCGACCTTTGAGATGGCAGCCAATTTGCTGCGCCTGGGTGTTGACAAAAACCGCATCTATGCACGCGCCTTCAATCAGCAGAGCGAAAACAGCATGCGCCTGCAGGCTTATGCCCTGTCACGCACCATGAAGGTGAAACGCGAATTGGGTGTTGCGCTGGTGACGTTGCCAAAAGATGTGTTGCGCCGCTATTTCTATACCAACGGCGACACTGAGGGGCTTGTGAATCAGCCGCTGAAGCTGCCCGACGTGTTTTGCTCGGTGTTTATGCGTGAGGACGAGGACTGCGTGAAGGTGTCGATGCGTTCGGTGGGCGAATTTTCGGTGCGCGACCTGTGTGAACGCTATTTCAGTGGCGGCGGCCATAAAAACGCGGCTGCAGGCGAGTATCACGGCACGCTTGAAGATGCCTTGGGCATGTATTACGCAATGCTTATAAAAGAGAAAGATAATTTGCTAAACTACAAAGAAATATATAATAAAGAACGATGAAATTGAAAGAGAACTTACTATTGCTGATGCTTGGAGTGGTGGCATTGAGTGCCGCATCGTGCAGCGACAGCAGAAGTTATGCCGAACAGCTGGCTGATGAACGCGTGGCTGTGAACTTGTTTTTGGCAGGTCAACAAGTGATAAATGAGATTCCAGCCGACTCGGTGTTTATTACGGGTCCTAATGCTCCGTATTATCGCATTGATGAAGACGGAAACGTGTATATGCAGGTGGTGTCGGACACCGGTAAAGACTTGCGCCCAAAAGCCGATGAGGTGATTTACTTCAGATATATGCGCTACAACGTGATTGTATGGTGCGAATCAGGCGATGACAGCACAACGGGCAATATGAACGACATGAGCAAACCTGCCACTTATTTCCTCTATGACAACTACACGGTTGACTCGTCGTCGCAATACGGACAAGGTATTCAGATGCCGTTGCAGTTTGTGGGCGTGGGCTCGGAGGTTAACCTTATCATCAAGTCGCAAATGGGCTTGAGCGACGAGATTGCCGATGTGCAACCGTATCACTGGCATGTGCGCTATTTCAGAAGCCGAAACTAATTACACTTGATTGCAGCGGTTGACGTCTTGCCGAGGCTGATTCTGCAAAGTGATTTTTTGAAGAAATAAACTTATTAAATAAACCTATATAAATACTGAAATAAAATGTCATTAATTAAATCTATCTCAGGAATCAGAGGAACAATAGGCGGACCGGCAGGTGACTCGCTCACTCCGCTCGACCTCGTGAAGTTCACCTCGGCTTATGCAACATTCATACGCCGCACCACCACAAAAACATCAAATGTGATTGTTGTGGGCCGTGACTCACGTCTTTCAGGTGAAATGGTATGCAAGGTGGTGATTGGAACACTCACCGGCATGGGATTTGATGTTGTGAACATAGGCCAAGCTACAACGCCAACAACCGAGTTGGCAGTGGTGGGCGAGGACGCATGCGGTGGCATTATCCTCACTGCCTCACACAACCCAAAACAATGGAACGCACTGAAGCTGCTCAACAGCGACGGCGAGTTTCTCAACGATGCACAAGGCAAAGAGGTGTTGCGCATAGCTGAGGCCGAGGACTTTGAGTATGCCGATGTTGACCATCTTGGACATGAATACACCAACACAACATATATGCGCCGCCATATCGACAGCGTGCTTGCACTCGACTTGGTTGACGTGGAAGCAATACGCAAAGCCAACTTCACTGTGGCTGTTGATGCCGTGAACTCAATTGGCGGTGTGGTGATTCCTGAATTGCTCAAACGCCTTGGCGTTGCCAACGTGATTGAACTGTTCTGCGACCCGACCGGCAAATTCGGACATACACCAGAGCCTATTCCGGCTAACCTCACAGCCATCTCGTCGCTGATGAAAGAGGGTAAGGCCGATGTGGCTTTTGTGGTTGACCCCGACGTTGACCGTTTGGCAATAATTATGGAAAACGGCGAGTTCTTTGTTGAAGAATACACGCTGGTGTCGGTTGCCGACTATGTTCTGAGCCACACTCCGGGTGCTACGGTGAGCAACCTGTCGTCGTCGCGCGCATTGCGCGATGTGACCCGCGCTCACGGATGCCAATATACCGCTGCTGCAGTGGGCGAGGTGAATGTGGTGACCGAGATGAAGCGCACCGGTGCCGTGATTGGCGGCGAGGGTAATGGCGGAGTCATCTATCCTGCTTTGCACTACGGACGCGATGCCTTGGTGGGCGTTGCTTTGTTCCTCACATTGCTTGCTAAGTCGGGCAAGAAGGTGAGCGAGCTTAAGAAAACTTATCCTGCTTATAGCATCGCAAAGGATAAGCTGCAACTCACTCCTGACATTGACGTTGACAAGATTCTTGCCGGCATGAAGGAACACTTCAAAAACGAAACCGTGACTGACATTGACGGCGTGAAGATTGACTTCCCCGATAGCTGGGTTCACTTCCGTAAGAGCAACACCGAGCCAATTGTGCGCATCTATGCAGAAGCAGGCACAATGGAAAAGGCCGAGTCGCTGATTGCTGAGATGAAGAAGGTGATGGGCGAAATCATAGCAAAATAAGTCAAAACGAATCCATCAATAACTCCTTGAAAGCCCGTAGAGCAAGTTTTTTTGCCCTGCGGGCGCTTTTTTTGGTGCCAAGAAGAGCAATCATAGCAAAATAAGTTATAACTTTGTAAATTAAGATAGTGAGAAACAGAAGTAAATATCAAAATAAAAGCATGAAAAAGTTTTTAACTGTAGTCCTCGGCTCGTTTGTGGGAGCATGGATAGCCTTGATGATATCATCGGTGCTGTCAATTGCGATGAGCTTCGTGATGTTTGGCATGATGTCGGGCATAAGTAGTGGTAGTGTTTCATTGAGCGATGATTCAATCTTGATGATTGATTTGGGCGTGAGCATCAGCGAGCGCAGCAGCGATGACGACTTGATGGCAAAGTTGATGGGCAATAATTCGCAGCAGGTGGGATTGACTCAAATGCTCGATGCCATTGACGAAGCCAAAACCAATGATAAAATCAAGGGCATTTACATAAAGTGTGCTGGCGTGAGCGCCGGCATCACCACGCTTTATGACTTGCGCGCTGCGATAGCCGATTTCAAGGAGTCAAAGAAGTTTGTCTATGCTTATGGCTACGAGGGTATATCCCAGAGCGACTATTATGTGGCTTCGGTTGCTGACAGCGTATTTATCAACCCACAAGCATCGGTTGATATACACGGCCTTGCCAGCCAAAACCTTTTCTTCAAGAAACTGCTTGATAAACTTGGCATTGAGATGCAGGTGTTGCGCGTGGGCACGTTCAAGAGCGCTGTTGAGCCTTACATGCTCTCAGAGATTTCAGAAGCCAACCGCCAACAACAGCAACACTACATGAATGGCATTTGGAAAGCAATGCTTGCTGATATGGCAAAATCGCGCAAAATCAGTGAAGACACCCTCAATGCGTATGCCGATAGTATGCTCATTACTCGCGATGCCAAATATCTTGTTGACAACAAATTGGTTGACGGCATTTGCTACGTCAAGGAGATGGAACATAAGCTAAAGATGAAGACCTGTGGCGAAGATGAAGACCTGAACTTGGTGTTGCCAACCGATATGCCAATCAGCAATAAGAAAAACAAAGGCGACAAGCAAATTGCCGTGGTGTATGCTGAAGGCGAGATTGACGGCGGCAGCGACAACTGCGTTGACACTCGTGAACTCTCGGAACTGATTGAAGACCTTGCCGATGACGACGATGTGGCAGCAATGGTGCTCAGGGTTAATTCGCCCGGCGGTAGCGCATTCGGTTCGGAACAATTGTGGAAGGCTATTGAGGACTTCAAGGCGAAAGATAAGGTGGTGACGGTGTCGATGGGCGACCTTGCTGCATCGGGCGGCTACTACATCTCGTGTGGCGCTGACCGCATTTTTGCGCAGCCCACCACGCTCACCGGTTCAATTGGCATTTTTGGTATGATACCGTGTTTTGAGACATTGGCAAGCGAAAAGCTTGGCGTGACACAAAATGTGGTTTCAACCAATCGCAATGGCGGCTTTGGCTCGTTGCTCACTCACATGACCGATGAACAACGCGATGCCATGCAAGCTATGGTGAACCGCGGCTATGAGCTTTTCACCAAGCGTTGCGCCGATGGTCGTGGCGTTTCTCAAGACTCAATAAAGAGTATTGCCGAAGGCCGTGTGTGGGATGGCGGCTCGGCTCTCCGTATTGGATTGGTTGATGAAATGGGTTCTTTGAAAGATGCCATCTCGTGGACTAAACAAAAGTTGGGCTTGAAGGAATGTAGATTGGAATATTATCCTGAGGTGAAGACCCGTTGGCAACGAATGTTGGAGCAATACGCCACAGCACGCTTTGAGGCACGCATGCGCAGCGACTTTGGCGAACTCTACGATTGCCAAAAGGTGGCAAAGCAAATTCTTAACCGTGACCATGTGCTGTGCATCATGGAGCCGGTGGAGATACGCTGACTCATTCACAGCAGCCACTTGAAGCCAAACAGAAATTTTTTCATTGATTGTGAAACAACGTAATAGCAAGGTTTTGATGAATAAAGAGCAAATAAAGATGTTTGTTGACGCATTGATGACTCCATTTGCATTTCTCTATGCGGTGGGAGTGGAAGTGCGTAACCGTCTTTTTGATGCAGGAATCCTAAAGCAGCATCGTTTTGATGTGCCGGTGATTAGCGTGGGCAACATCACGGTGGGCGGCACGGGCAAGACTCCGCATGTTGAGTATCTCATTGAGCAGCTTGGCTCAAAATACAAGATTGGAGTGCTGAGCCGTGGCTATAAGCGTGAAACAAAGGGGTTTGTGCTTGCCAACGAGATACTTTCGCCAAAGGACCTTGGCGATGAGCCGTATCAGATGTATCGCAAATATGGCAATTTCATTACCCTTGCCGTGTGTGAAAACCGCGTGAAGGGCATCAAAGAGATGTTGAAGATTGACCCCACAATAACGCTGTTTCTGCTTGATGATGCTTTTCAAAACCGCTATGTGCTGCCCAAGGTGAACATTGCACTTGTTGACTATAACCGTCCGCCGTATCTCGACCGCATGTTGCCGTTGGGACGCTTGCGTGAACCAGTGAGAGGACTTTTGCGAAGTGATATTGTGGTTGTCACCAAATGTCCATCAAACATGAAGCCCATCAACACGCGCGAGATGGTAAACGGATTGAACCTTTATCCTGCCAACGACCTCTATTTCTCAGAGTTCAGATATGCCGACCCGGTGCCTGTGTTTGCCATTCGCAACGCTCGTTTCCACTCAATGTCGCTGCTCACGCAGAGGGATTCAATCCTTGCTATCACCGGAATAGCGCAGCCTAAACCGTTCTTGAAATACATTAAGGCTTATCAGCCGCAGGTGAAAGCCATGCAGTTTGACGACCACCACTATTTCACACGCAGGGATTTTGCTTACATCATGGATTATTTCAAAAACATGAAGGGCGAGCAAAAGTATATCTTAACCACAGAAAAAGACTCGGTGAGGATAATGAACAATCCTTATTTCCCGCCCGAGCTGCGTGATTACATTTATTATATTCCCATCAAGGTTGAGTTTCTGCCCTATGAGAACAAGGATTTCATGATTACGGTGCAGAAGTTGCTTAACAAATAAACCAAAGACCACTGACTTAAATCAAAAAAAATAAAAAGAAAGACTTTTTTAAAAAACACAATTAAAAAAACTTGCAGAATTATGTTAGAGAAGATAAAGCAGACTGCTGAATATATCGCTTCAAAAGTGAGCGACATGCCAAAGACGGCTGTGATTTTAGGCACCGGGCTTGGCGAATTGGTTAATCATATTGAAGTGACTGAAGTTATTCCATATTCTGAGATTCCCTACTTCCCTGTATCGACAGTGGAAGGCCATAGCGGTAAGCTGATATTTGGCCGTTTGGGCAATAAGCGAGTGATGGCTATGCAGGGCCGTTTCCATTTCTATGAGGGTTACAGCATGCAGCTTGTCACATTCCCGGTGAGGGTGATGAAACAGCTTGGCGTGAAAACCTTGTTTGTGTCGAACGCCGCCGGAGCCATGAATCCTCAGTTCCGCGTTGGTGACCTGATGATTATCACTGACCATATCAACCTGTTCCCCGAGCATCCGTTGCGCGGCAAAAACTACAATGAACTTGGCCCAAGATTCCCTGATATGAGCGAGGCATATTCAAAACGCCTTATTGTCAAGGCTAAACAGATTGCTGCTGATAATAACATCCGCTTGGTTGAGGGTGTGTATGTTGGCACTCAGGGCCCGACTTTTGAAACGCCTGCCGAGTATCGCTATTTTTATCGCATAGGCGGTGACGCTGTGGGCATGAGCACTGTGCCAGAGGTGATTGTGGCGCGCCATGGCGGCATGGAAGTGTTTGGAATGTCGGTAGTTACCGACCTTGGCGTTGAGGGTGTGGTTGAGAATGTCTCTCATGAAGAGGTGCAAAAGGCTGCCGCCACAGCACAGCCTATCATGACATTCATCATGAAGGAACTCATCAACCAATCAGAAGAAATGTAACGTTATTTTCAACAATAGAGCGTGGGGCAACAAGAAAGAATTTTTCTTTTTGTCTCACGCAAATCATTTGCGCGGAAATAACTGAATAATAAAAATCAACAAAAGGATAAAGATAATACATGTTAGAAACAGAAATATCAACACTGGGTGAATTTGGTTTGATTGAGCACTTAACTGAGCAGATGCCGCTTGTTAACCCCTCGAGCGAGGTGGGCGTTGGCGACGATGCCGCTGTGCTTGATTATAAGGACAAAAAGACCTTGGTAACCACCGACTTGCTGCTTGAGGGCATACATTTTGATTTGCGCTATGTGGCATTGAAACACTTGGGATATAAGGCAGCAGTGGTGAATTTTTCAGACATATACGCCATGAACGGTACGCCAAAGCAGATTACCGTGTCGCTTGGCGTGTCAAAGCGTTTCACGCTTGAGCATATTGAAGCTCTTTATGCCGGTTTGAGACTGGCTTGTGAGCAATATGGCGTAGATATAGTTGGCGGCGACACTTCGGCATCGGTTACGGGGCTTATCATCAGCATCACTTGCATAGGTGAGGGCGAACCGGGTAAGATTGTTTACCGCAACGGAGCACGCGACACCGATTTGATTTGCGTGAGTGGCGACCTGGGTGCAGCGTACATGGGATTGCAACTGCTTGAACGTGAGTTGAACGTGAGCAAAGGCATGGGCGATGACTTTGAGCCTGCTTTTCAGGGTAGAGAATACTTGCTTGAGCGACAGCTGAAACCCGAAGCCCGCCGTGATGTGATAAAAGAACTTAAGGAATTGGGCGTGCAACCCACTGCAATGATGGACGTTAGCGACGGCTTGTCGTCGGAACTGCTTCATATATGCAAAGAAAGTAAGGTGGGATGCCGCATCTATGAAGAAAGAATCCCTATTGATTATCAAACAGCTGTGATGGCCGAAGAATTCAATATGAACCTTTACACCGCTGCGCTAAATGGCGGTGAGGACTATGAATTGCTGTTCACAGTGCCGCTTACAGCTCATGAAATAGTTGCCGGCATGAAGTCGGCAAAGATTATTGGCCGCATCACTAAGCCCGAACTTGGTTGCTATATGGTGACGCGCGACGATAATGAGATTGAACTGGTGGCGCAAGGATGGAATGCTTTTAAAGAGGATTAAGTCATAGCGTCATTGAGGGCTTACACCTTATTATATATAAGTGTGTTCTTATTCCAAAGCCTGCGTGAGATGGCAAGACGCGTGCCACTCTCGCTGACAAGTTGAGGCAGTGAAGCAAAAATCGGATGCACAGCGGTGATGATTCACTGTTTTTTCAACTGCTTAGAGCTATAGATAATTGCAAACCAAATAGATGTGACATGTTGAGTAAAAAATATTTACAAAAGCATTATTTGTAGTTTTTATAGTGGCTTTGGTGTACAAATTGATGCACAATCGTTGTTCTTTGTGCGATTTTTATAGATATTTTTACTCTGTTTAAGAAATTATTTGTAAATTTGCAGCCTGCAATAAAAATAAAAGATTGTTTTTGCAGTAGTTTATAATAAGATTAAAACCCTGTATACACTATGAATTTATTAAGTGAGAAATTAGGCCAATACCAAGAACCTCAGAAGTACAAGGCTTTAGGTGTTTATCCATACTTTAGAGCCATACAAAGTGAACAGAACACAGAAGTTCTGATTGGTGGTAAGAAGGTGTTGATGTTTGGCTCTAATTGCTATTCAGGATTGGTTAACGACCCTCGTGTACACGAGGCTGCCATAGAGGCTATAAAGAAGTATGGCACCGGGTGTGCTGGCTCACCATTCTTGAACGGAACATTGGACATTCACAAAGAACTTGAGGCAAAGATTGCCAACTATATAGGTAAAGAGGATGTCTTGATTTACTCTACAGGCTTTGAGGTAAACTTGGGCGTAGTGTCGACGCTCACCGGCCGCAACGATTATATTCTTTGGGACGAGCAAGACCACGCCTCAATCATTGAGGGTCGCCGCTTGTCGTTCTCTAATTCTTTGAAATATAAGCACAACGATATGGAATCGCTTGAGGAACAACTCAAGAAGTGCGATGAGGATAAGGTTAAACTCATTGTTACCGACGGTGTTTTCTCAATGGAAGGCGATGTTGCTAATCTGCCTGAGATTGTTCGTTTGGCAAAGAAATATAATGCAAGCGTGATGGTTGACGAGGCTCACAGCATTGGCGTGTTTGGCAAGGGCGGCCGCGGTACATGCGACCACTTTG
>JBJECY010000132.1:0-5211 GCA_051871515.1 Muribaculaceae bacterium
GTGAAAAGGGAATCGGGTGTGAATCCCGAGCAGAGCCGCTGCTGTGAGCTTCAAACAGAAAGTAGCATCTGCAGGCAAAAATCGCATAAACTTTGCCACTGCGCCCTGTGCGGCGTGGGAAGGCTGTCCTGCAGAACTGAAGCAAGCCAGAAGACCTGCCAAGGTTTATCAAAGCCGCGAGAATGTTCCCCGTGGGTGTTGCATCCTAAAGGGGAGCGGAAAGCGCAGCTTTGATGTCAGTGAGGCCTTCGGGAATTAGGGCCGGCGACAATCGTAGTGAAGAAAGTGACTATTGCAGTTTCTTTTTTTGAGGAAAACTGTGCTTTTGGGCACTGCAAGTTGTGCGATTTGTCGCACTGCGTGGATTGAAGGTCACGCGGTGTGTGACAATGTGCTTTCCCTTTTCAGCTGATGTTTTATTCAGGGGTAGGGGGTGCGCGGCACAAGGCAATAGATGGGGTGACGCCCCGTTGTTTGTGGCATTTTGCCGTATTGGCTTTGTGAGCAGTTGCTCAGTTACTTTTTCTGCTGCATCAGGGTTGATTTTAATAGAGTCAATGCTATGCCCACGCCCGTGATTTTTCTTGAATCGTAGTGTTCATGAGGCCTTGCTGCTTGAAGTGAGGTTTTATTTTTTTATTAATACACTATAACGAATATGAAGAGAAATCTACTTGCAACAATTGTCCTGATTGCTTTGGGCACAATTACAGCGGCAGCCGCCACTGTTGATTACACAAAAGGCGTCTTTATGCTCACCGAGGGATGGGGTGGACATGAACACGGCTATCTCAATTTCCGTCAAGATGACGGCACCATGGTATATAGGGTTGTGGAAACAGCCAATGGTGACAACACCAAGCAGCTGGGCATTACCGCTGAGTTTGCCACCGTGTATGCCGACCACATCTACATCACATCAAAGCAAGCCTGTATGTCGGGCGAGACATTTGGCTGCCGTGTGGCAAAGCTCAATGCTACCACCTTGCAGCTTGAGGCGCAATTGGTTGACCTGCCAAACGGCGGCGATGGCCGAGGCATAGCTGCCACTGACAATGCTGTGTTTGTTGGCACAAGTAAAGGTATTCTTGTTTATGACACTGACCTCACCGAGTGCAAAGCCACCATCAATGGCAGTGTGGAATATGGCAACATGAAATATGTGCACGGGGCTTTGTATGCCGTGCAGCGTCTTGGCAATGTTGATGTGATTGACGCTGAATCATATGAAATTATCAAGAGCTTTGAAGGTGAATATAGCGATATTGTGATGTCGCACGACGGCAACTTGTGGGTGAGCATCAGGGGTGAGAAAGCGTTGCTAAAGATTGATGCTTATTCATTTGACTCGGAGAAAGTTGAAGTGGAAGCAGGGGTTGCGCTCAATGAGTGGGCAAGCTGCCCTGATGGCTTCTTAGCAAGCTGCAAAGAGAACAAGCTGTATTGGCGCACGGTTGACGGTTGGGAGAACTTTGGCATTTATTGCTACGACATTGATGCCAACCAACTCACCAAAATCATTGATATGTCGGCTGATGGCTATGTGTTCTATAACGGTGGCGTGGGCATTGACCCGGAAACTGACAACATCTGCTCAATGATGAATGAAAGGAGCTACGGCCCAAAGTCGGCCTATCGCGAATGGTCAAGCACCGGCGAGTTGGTTATTGATGAGGAGATGCTGCAATCAGTGGAAGTGAATGGCGAGAGCATATTAACGAAGTATCCGTTCCCCGCATTGGTGTTCTTCCCCGACCGTTATGCCCCTGAGATTGACGACAGTGCTTTGGGTACGGTAGCCGAGGGTGCCACTGCCAGCTATCTCATCACTGACATTGTGAGTGATGCCGACAATCAAGATGCCGCTATCGATTTGTTTATTGATGCCACCGGATGCATCTCAGCAACAATTAGCAGAAACGAGCTGATGATTACTGGCTTAGCCCAAGGCGAAGGCTCGCTCACTATCACAGCCAACTCAAACGGCAAGATTGCCACCAAGACCATTGACTACAGCACTACCGGCATAGCTGATGTGGTTGCTGCCGACGTGACAGTGACAGCCGGTGCCGGCATCATAAGAGTGAACACTCCGGCTGAGTCACAATTGCAGGTTTACGATGTGCAAGGCCGCATTGTGGCAAGCAGCCCAGTTGAGGCAGGTTTGAGCAACGTTGGCGTTCAGCACCTCACCGCAGGCGTTTATGTGGTGAAAGTTGCTGGCACTTCACATAAAATTGTACTTGAATAAATAAAGGTAACTTCATTGTAAGGAAAAGAATAAAATGTATTGTTTATAGTAACATAAGTTTATAACAAACTTCTGCGTGATGGCTCTGTTGTGAAACAGGGCCATTGTTGTAGTTGGGGTGATGACCTGTGCTGTTGCTTGGCGTGGGGCGATAATCGGCTATCTCTACTGCGGGCTGCGCTTGTGTATGCCTCAGCCTTATTGCAGCCTTAGCATAATGCCGTGGTTGAGCATGGGGGCAAGCATTGCGAGATGTGAATATGTTTGCAGTTTAATGACATTAATGGCGTTTTGACTGCTTATGGTAGTAAAAAATGCGTGTATGTGGCTGTGGAATGGCAGAAAAATAGTAATTTTGCCATTAGTAATTACAGAAATACAAATTTTTTAGCTTTTAGAGATGCTTAATTACATTATATGGACAGCCAACCCCGAGATGTTCAGTTTAGGACCCATTTCGGTTCGTTGGTATGGTTTGATGTTTGCCATTGGTTTTCTTGTGGGTTATGAGCTTGTGTGCCGCATTTACAAGCGAGAGGGTTACCCCGAGAGTTGGGTTGGTAGCCTGCTTATCTACACCATTGTCGCCACGGTGATTGGTGCACGATTGGGCCACGTGTTCTTCTACGATTGGAGCTACTATAAGGACCATCTTGGCGAGATTCTGAAGGTGTGGCATGGCGGATTAGCGAGCCATGGCGGCACTTTAGGCATCATCATAGCAGTGTATTTCTATTCGCGCAGTGTCACCCGCAAGTCAATGCTGTGGACATTCGACCGCCTTTGTGTGCCGGTGGGACTGGTGGGAGCCATGATACGCTTTGGCAACCTCATGAATAGTGAGATTTTTGGTTGCGAAACATCGTTGCCTTGGGGCATGAAGTTTGTGCGCTCAATGGAGTGGTGGAGCCTTTATTGCCCCGACCAGATAATGGAACATGGCGCAGCGTGCCATCCCACGCAGCTCTATGAGGCGCTGTGTTACTTGGCGCTGTTTGGCGTGTGCTTGTGGCTGTATTGGCGACGCAACGCCGGCGAGCGTCAGGGCTTGATATTCGGCGTGTTCCTGCTGGGCATTTTTGTGCCGCGCTTTGTGATTGAGTTTGTGAAGAATGTACAAGAGCCATGGGAGCTTGCTTTGCGTGCTTCGTGCGGCATGGATATGGGTCAGTTGCTCAGTATTCCGTTTATTGTGGCTGGCATCTGGCTTGTGGTGCGTGCCATGATGAGGCCTCGCGTGCCGGTGCCTTATCCAAATAAGTTTGCCGGAGAGCCCAATGGCGGCAAGCGCTGATGCCGGTGCCTGCAATTTCATTCCCAAGAAAATGATTCCCCACAGCATTTTTCTGGCGGCACGGAAACTGCTGAGAGAGGGAGCAAAAGAGAGAGAAAACAGAGAAACCTACTGAAAATAAGAGAGAATAAAGAGGAGAACAATCAATGAACGAGAAACTTCTCAGTCAATTATACCTTAAGGACACGGCGTTCCGCAACCTGATGCAGCGCCGCATCTATAACGTGCTGCTTGTGGCAACGCCCTACGATGCGTTTATGCTTGAGGAGGACGGCCGCCTTGAGGAGCAGATTTACATTGAATACACGTCGCTCAACCTGAGCTCGCCGCCGCGCTTCACGCAGGTGGTGAACTACAAAGAGGCGTTTGAGGCATTGAGCCAAAAGCACTACGACCTGGTGATAGCCATGCCGGGTGTTGACATCAGCGAGACCTTTGTGAGCGCACGCGAGGTGAAACGCCGTTACCCCGACATCGCTTATGTGGTGCTCACGCCGTTTTCGCGCGAGGTGAGCCGCCGCTTGTCGCACGAGGACTTCACCGGCGTTGATTTCGTGTTCAGCTGGTTGGGCAACGTTGACCTTTTGGTGGCAATCATCAAGCTGCTTGAAGACCACATGAACGTTGATAATGACGTTAATCAGGTGGGTGTGCAGCTGATAATGCTGGTTGAAGACTCGGTGAGATTCTATTCGTCGATTTTGCCAACTCTATATAGATTCTTGCTGCAACAGAGCCGCGACTTCTCAACCGAGGCGCTCAACGACCATGAGCAGATGATGCGCATGCGCGGACGGCCTAAGGTGGTGCTTGCCCGCAACTATGAGGAGGCAATAAACGTGTATGAGCGCTATGGCAAGCACATGCTGGGCGTGATTAGCGACGTTTCGTTTATGCGCCAAGGCAAAAAGGACAGTCATGCCGGATTGCGCCTTGCCGGCGAGTTGCGCTCACGCGACAAGAATCTGCCCATCATCATTGAGTCGAGCGAGGTTGCCAACGCTCCTTTTGTTGAGGAGTTTGGCGGAACGTTCCTTGATAAAAACTCCAAGAAACTGCCGGTTGATATGGGTCAAGCCATACTTGAGAACTTTGGCTTTGGCGACTTTGTGATACGCAACCCCAAGACCGGTGCCGAGATTGAACGCATTAGAGACCTGCGTGGACTGCAAAATCGCATTTTTGACATCCCCACCGACTCGCTATATTATCATGCCAACCACGATGACATTTCGCGTTGGCTCTATTCACGCGCGCTATTCCCCATTGCTGAGGTGATGAAGATGCACCGCTATGAGCATATTGAAGAAGACCAGGCGGTGCGTCAGCTCATATTTGACTTGATAGTGAAATATCGCAAGATGAAAAACCGTGGCGTGGTGGCAGTGTTCAAGCGTGACCGCTTTGACCATTACAGCAATTTTGCGCGCATCGGTCAGGGCTCGCTTGGCGGCAAGGGACGCGGCTTGGCGTTTATTGACAGCATCATCAAGAAACACCCCGAATTTGACGATTATAACGGCGTGAGTGTGCAGATTCCGCGCACTGTGGTGCTGTGTACCGACATCTTTGATGAGTTTATGCGCACCAACAACCTCTATCCCATAGCGCTGAGCAACACCCCCGACGAGGAGATTCTTGAACGATTCCTCGCTGCCGACCTGCC
>JBJECY010000133.1:0-25370 GCA_051871515.1 Muribaculaceae bacterium
CAGCACGCCACGCTGATGAGCGGTGAACCGCTTGCAGGACGGAGAGGTCGTTCCCTTACATAAGAAATGGTGCGACACTTCGGAGAGGTAGCGTAGAGAAGCAGAAAGAGAATGCTTGTGCGAGGAGTGTTCGGCAGCGTGGACTGCATCATCGGCACAATGGGGCAAGAAGAACGAGTGAGGACTGCCACAAAGGAGAGCGGCGAAGCGGTTCGGGAGTTCGAATCTCCCTCACTCCGCAGATAACACGCTAACCCCCACGTTAGCGTGTTTTTTTTGTCGTCGTTTCTGCCGTCATTTTTGCCATCGTTTTTTGCCGTCGTTTTTGCCGCGCCATTTCTGCCGTCAGTTAAGCCCCCGGGGAAGTATGATTAACCTTGGAGGGCAAGAGGAATGGTTTATTTTAATTCATTAAACGTAGTGAAATAGGGTCTGTAACTAAGATTGCCTTGTCGGCGTAGGTCGAGAGCGTCAATATCAAGTCCGTCAATCGTTACAGGATTGAGCGACTTGATTTCAAAGCCGAGGTAGTATTCTCCCGATGGGTCGAAGCCCATTTCTTGGAGAGTTTTTGCAGTGAAGAACTTCGGACCTGCGCCAGAAAGTTCGAGCAACATTCTATCTTTATCGTGATGCAAAAGAAGATACTTGGCATTCTCAAAACCTGATGCAAGGTTTATAGAGCCTTTGCCAAGTCCTGCAGGAACGTAATATAATTTGTTTCGTAGGATTGCATCTTTTTGTTCGCTTTTGAAATAGCCCACAAGCACAATTTCGTTGCTCTCGGCAACGGTGCGTGAGTAAACAAGGCCGTGCTGAGGTATCGAATCACGGATTTGTTCGTAGGCTGTTTGCTCGGTGAGAACCTTGGTGAGATGCTCGTAGAGCAGTGAACCCTCATTTTCGGGGTCGTTGTGGTCGGGCAATAGCGGAAAAGCACCGATGTTGACCGTTTCGATACTTTTGTAGAAATAGCGATTTCTCACTGCTACATCATCACCACGACCGGGGAAAAGTATGTAACCGCCAATGATTTCTTTAGCGGAGTGCTGTTGCACATTCTGCTGTTTTTCACCGTAATAGATAGCATCGCGGTAGCGGTGCATCTGGTTGATTGCATCACTCGGTGGATAGTCGGCAGCCTGTAGTGTATTGATTTCCTCTATGTCCTCTTTGGTAAATTCGTTGTCATCGCTGACACGATATTTTGCATCAAAGAGGTAAGTCAATTCAAAACCATCAGGTTTGCGAATTGTCAGCACAATGTCAGGGCGGTTGTCTGTTGTGGCGGTATGCACCTCGCCACTGCTTCTGTTGTAGGTATGTTGATAGTGCAGTCGAACCTCGTCATCGCCGTAATGATAGAAAACGGTGTGCTCTTGCTTATTCTCGGTGAACGGCTCAATCATGGGCATCGGTTTTTCCGATATTTCTTCAATGTTGCCGAAGTGCAAACCGAGAATTTTTGCCACCATTTGACGCATCTTCAAGAAGCACCACAACTCATAGAGTTCCCAAATCGGGCGCACTCCGATTTGTGTGCTGCCATCGTAAAGTTCGATGCCCTTTTGGAGCATTATCCAATAGCGATAAACCTGCGAGTAGCCAGTGCGTTTTTGTAGCACCATACTCTCGCTGTGAAGCGGTTCAGCCTTTATGCCACGGAACAAAGGCGAGTTGGCGAGTTTTCGTAGTTTTGCCGAATATTCGTCAAGCTCATTAAGTTCTTCTGGCGTTATCTCGTTGTAGTTTGAGCGTATGCGATTAAACACCCGATTTAGTCGTCGGTTGATGCGTTCGAGAGAGAATTTTACAAAGCGGTTCTCTGCTGTGTTGCTGGTGTTGATAGTCACTTCGTGCCTGAAATAATCACGGTCGAGCGTTTGGCGCAATCGGCTACGCTCGTATTGTTGAGCCATTTGTGGGGTCCAACGCTTGATTTTTTCGGCACGGCTGAAAAGCACTTCCTTAGTTTCGCTAAGGTGTGGGCGGTTCACGATGTAAGTAACGGCTTGAATATAGCTGTCAATTACCTGTTTGAATATTGATAGCCACACTACATCGTTGTCGGTGCGACCGCCAGTAGTGAGGTTTTGCACTGTCTTTGTGAGATATTGATATACAATCTCGTTGTATTCACGGTTTATCTCATTGAGAATGTGCATATAGTCGTCTTTCGTGTCGAGTTTCGGAGAAACCACACGAAAAGCGATGCTGTCGGTTCTTGATGCCTTTCCACGAGGAGTGTAGCGGAAAGTGAGGTTGAAGATACCCGGCTCGTTAAGGAAATTCAGCGGTGCGGTGATGATGTAATCGCCTCGCTCGCTGTCGGCATCTACAACCGTGAAAAGTTCGCTTACTTCTTGGAGTTTGTGGACTATGTGCGGCTCCGATGCAAGTCCACGGAATCGTATAGTGAAGTTATAAGTGGCAGTTTCGTAGAATACCGGCGGTTGCTCGTTGAAACTCTTTTCTTCAACTCCAATTGAGGTGAGCGAGTTGCTTTGCGGTAGCAATAATTTCAACTCACCGGGCAAAGTGGCGGCATAGTCGCAGTAAGTTTGAGCCTTGTCTTGCGTTACACGGCTCACAAAGCGAGTCCACAGCCGGTTTTGGTCGGCTGCGGTCACAGCTTTTATCTCGACTGCGTTGTCGCTACTTATGAAGTTGAAAACTTCCATAACTCATTAAGGCCAGAAACTTGTGAAGTGGGCTTGTGGCAGACGTTGCTGCATCTCTGCGATTTTCTTGCTTGCCTGCGGATAAGCTGCCGTAAAGTCGGCAAGTGCTTTCAGCGGTTTTTCAAGCAAGTCTTCATCGCCCTCAATGCGTGGCAATACTTTCATCATCAAAATTGCGTCCATCGCCAATGCAAGCAGTTCTTTGGCTGATTCTTCAGGTTTTTCTTCGCGAAGCGAATAAAAATATAGCACGAGTTCGTTTTGTACACGATAGGCAATTTTGAAAGGTGTTCCGTTGAGTGCTGTATTTAAACCAAACAGCAATTTTGGCACGTTGGCTTTGAGATATTCGGCATCTTCGTCGGGAAGTTGTGCAAGTGCATCGGTTGCTTGCACCACCTTTGGCAAGAAAAGTTCTTTCGGATGTGGATTATCGTAGTAATGCAGTGCATCTCCACACTCGAAGAAGTCTTTAAATGGAGTTTCAGCGTCTTCGATATTCATCTCAATAGTCATTGCACGGTCAATCACCTTGCGAGAGAACTGGTGGGTTGTTTCGTCCATATTCACTGTGCCGACTACAATCAGATTGCTTGGTATTCTCAAACCCTCTGCTTTTAGTCGGTCGTATATGATGTTAAAGTCGCCATATAATGCCTCTGTGTCGCTTGTTGAGTTTCCGTAACTTGTGGTTGTTTCTTTAGGCAAGTTGAAAAGTTCGGCTTTGAGGCTTGATTCGTATTTAACGAATATGTCAGCTTTAATGAGTGGTTCGCTCGTGATTTCTCCGTCAATGAGTTTGCGACTTTCAAGTACACTAAGGAATTCGGCAAAATACTGCTCCACTGGGGCGAGGTTCATCTCGTCCATACACACAAAAAACGGTGCTTTGTCCTCGTATTGCATTGCTTTTACGAGGAATTTCACAAACGGTGTGGCTACATAGTGGCTACTGCCGATTTCGCTTTCGTAGCCAAGCACTTCTGTGCTGTCGTGCCAATTAGGCTTGACTTCGATAAGTTGGTAGTTGCCCGGGCTTGTCGGGTCTTTACGCAACGTATCAATTTCAGGACAGCTTTCAAAAGCCATTTGCTTCACAATTCGGCTTTTGCCTGTTCCCGAAATACCGGCAAGCAAAAGGAACGGCTTTGTCCGCATTGCAGAGTATATTTCTAAGCCTGATATTTGTTTGTTTTTTTCTACATCTACTAATGTAATCATTTTAGCATCTTCATAAAAGCAAATTCCATATTTATTCTCTTTGACCAACGTATAAAGAGACCGCATCTTTATTAGTTCGCGACTATAACTATCATTTAAATGTGCTAATCTAATTATCTCATTCAAAGAATACTCTTGCAAAAATTTGCCGTACTTAAAGCCAAAAAGATGAATGCCTTTAGAGCCAATAGTTTTGTAATAATTTGTGAGAATTTCACTTAATTCTTCTATTGTATATGAATCTTTTAAATTACGCTTTACAACTAAATTGACGTCAGTTGATGGGATTGCCAGTTCTTGTTTTAAAATGTTGAGTGCATCTTCGTTTTCAGAAAGGAATTTACATAATTCTGCCACATAGGATTGTGAAGTATTAACAAGATTAGCAAGAGAAAGAATAGGTGACACATAAAAATCACCTCTTTCAATACCTTTTGCTCCACTCCACCAATCGTAGTTAGAAAGGAAATTAATCAAATACTCTTTATCAGGCTCATTGTATCCAACAGAGTCAAAGAGGGACTTCGTATATCCTGTGTTATTTACACATTCTTTAATTTTGTTTTTTCCTTCTTCGCCTTTTATATTTAGTATTGAGAATACTTTTGATTTGTATTGTGTAAGTAGCTTATAATAATCAGAAAAATAAGCAGCAATATAAAACCACTGATTTGGGAAATAAATATTAAGTCCCGAGGGTGCACAAACATTACATGTATATTGAGAATATGTAATGGTTGCTGTGTCAATATTTGTCACAAGCTCTTTAAACTGAGTAGGTAACAGCCTGTCATTTAAGAATTTTGAGCTATTAAAATTTGACTGGAGGTTAGACTTTACCGAATTAATGCTTGGAAGTGTCATTTATGTAGTATTTGTTTTATAATTTCTTGAGCTATTCGAGTTATTACAGGAATTGCGACGCTATTACCAAATTGTTTGTAAGCTTCTTTTTCGGATACAACAATCTTAAATGGCAAACGTCCCTGATTTGAGTATGAGTATTCAGAATTGCACCAACCTTGGCCGTCGATATTATAACCTTGCAATCTGCCGGCTTCAACTGGTGTTAATCTTCGCGGATTTAAACCCTTTTCGCATTGGTCTATTAGTATTTCGCTGCCATCTTTCCAATATCTTGCTGAAATTGTACTGCAATATGAGCTTTCTCTATTGAATAGACTATAGCCAAAACCTTTACCAGCTAAACGGTTTTTTTCTTTTCTCTTTTTGTGACCTTCCCACATTCTATCGCTGATAGTATATTTGGGGTCTATTGTTTCGTCGGGTTCAAATATGGAGCCTACATGTGTTTTTATGCATTTATCAGATAATAATGATTTGTTAAATATCGTATCCCCATTTTCGTCAATTCCTAAAGGGAAAATGAATTTTTCACAATCAGTTATATCTTTGTGCCACGCCACAATAAATAATCTTTCTCGGTTCTGTGGTAACCCAAAATACTTTGCATTTAAAACTTCGATAGAATAATTATATCCTAACTCAGTTAATGTGTCAAGAATGACTTCAAGTGTTTTCCCTTTCTCGTGATTTTTAAGTCCTTTTACATTCTCTAAAAATAGAATTTTAGGAGGGAAACCTTTTTCAATCTTATTTTTTATAATGTTTGCGATATTAAAAAAAAGGGTTCCTCTGGTGTCGTCAAATCCTCGACGCAAACCAGCTATAGAAAAAGGTTGGCAAGGGAATCCTGCACAACATATATCAAAGTTTGGAATATCTTCGATAACAGCTTCTGTGATATCGTTATTAAAATATTTATAATTGTTATCAAATAAGTTTGGAGCTATATCTTTATAGTTTGCTTCATATGAGATGCGAGCATTTTTATCCCACTCGCTTGCAAAAACGCATTTCATTCCGACAGAATGTAATGCTTGATGAAATCCACCAATGCCAGCAAATAGGTCTATAAAAGTATATTTTTTACGCTTCATACAGATAATGCTTTTCGTTACCCATTACATCATATATGTCTTGATTATATTTATTACAAATAACAAAACATTCCTCCATACGAATGTTTAAGAGTTCTATTTCTTCTTTAGAAAATAAATTGTCTTTGTTAGAAGAAATATACTCATCAAAAGTGTCGTCTGGGTGAAACGCCACTTTATGTACAGAATAAAGATATTTTGCAAAATCTTTAACTTCCTGTATGGTTAGAATAGTTTTGTGTATATCAAACATATAAAAATCGGAAATACTCCAATGTAGTGCTGCGGGCTGACCAAAGCCTTTTCGGCTACAAGAGAGTTTCCATATTGTTATAAACTACGCCAAGGCGTTATATCTTCATCGGTTGGTCTGTTTGCGAGCAGTTCATGTAATGTACCCTTCTGAATTACAAAGTTACAAATTTTCACCATATTAATATATATTGCAATGTGATGTTTTTTAGCATTACTTTGCGATTCTGTTTGCAAAGTAATATGGGGCGTGAGCAAAAAATGGGCGCAGTGTGCTTGTTGTTTGTTAAAATTCTGGGGGGCTTTGTTGCTTAGTTTGGCGTGGGAGGGGATGCCTTGCAGACACAAAAAATGGGGTGATGGATTTCATCACCCCATTGTGGGAAGTCAGGCGGTGCCTGAGCTGTGTTGGCTTATGTCTTGGTGTGGCATGTGCCCCCCCGATGTAAGGTGTGCTGCCTTTGGGCTTGGTGGGGCATTGCGCTGTTGCACAAAGAGTTAAAGCCTGTTGTTTGGTTGCTTTTTAGAATGCGATGTTCACGCCCACGCCCAACACGCGGTTTGTGCGGTAGTAGTGGTCGAGTTTGGTGCCTGCGTCGGTCTTTGTTTCTACGTCGCGGGTCTTATAGAACGTCTGCATATAACCCAGGTCGATGCTTGTGCGTTGGGTTGCGTGTATTCTCACGCCGGCGCCTACGCTGTGGCTCGAGGTGGTGAAGCTGAGGTCGTTCATGTGCTCGTCGCTGAGGTCATAGTTGGTTGTTTGCCAACCGGCTGAGATGGTGACGAGTTTGCAGAGGTCGTATTCCACGCCTGCAAGCACTTCATAGGTGCCGCTGTTAACCTTGTCTTGCTTGTCGCCGTATTGGGTGGCGTGGCAGTCGTCGTAGAAGTGGTAGCCGGCATTGAAGCGCAGGCTGCTGATGGGCGAGTATTGTGCGCCCACCGAGAAGAATGCTGGCATGTCGGATGCCACTTTCTTGCCGTCGGCAAATTGTCCTAACACCTCGTTTGTTTGCGAGAGTTGGCTGGCATAGGCGTTCATTTCGCTCTTGTTCTTGAGGCGCATGCGGGTCTTGAACTCGTATTTTGCCGCAAGGTTCCATTGGTTGTTGATTTTCCAGTCGATGCCAATCACTGGTGCCAATCCAAAGCCTGTTTGGTCGGTGTTGAGCGAGATGTCGGTTTTGGCGAGTTGCTCGTCAACTTGGGCTTGCACGGCGGGGAGCAGTTGTGCGTCGATGGGCGATGTTCCTGCCACTATGGTTGCCGATGCGTCTTCAACCCAGCCGTTGTAGTTGCAGTTGGCATACACGCCGCGCACGCCCACATAGGCTGCCAGGTTGTTGGTGATTTTGTAGGTGCCGCCCACGGTGAGACCGAAGAAGTATTGGCGTCCTTTCATGTAGGCGTTGATGTTGTAGCCGCCAAAGGCGAGTGTGCCTGGCACGCCGTACATGTCGCCTGCCATTTGGTTCACTTGGCTGAGTGCCGTGGCTACTGACGAATAGATAGTGCCTGAATAGAGTGCCTCAAAGGTACCCAGTCCGTTATCAAATTCGCACTTGCCGCCGCCGCCAATCAAGGCAAAGCTCGACGAGATGGTCCAGTTGTCATGCACGTATGCCAATTGAAAGCTTGGGATGGCTGGCGCGCTGGCGTCGCCCTCAAAGCGATGGGTGGCGTTCTGATTGTTCACATTGTAGGCAAAGAGAGGGAATGTGGTTGTGATGTCACGGTCTTGCTTGGCGCTTTGCACGTTGAGGCTCAAGTGAAAACCGTTGTTGAGGAATGCGATACCTGCAGGGTTCATATATGCGCCTGTGATATCAATTACTGCTTCTTGACTGAGTTGGCGGAGGAACGATGCGTTCTGATTGGTGTTTGTGAGAAGTCCTCCGGCTGCTGCTGATAATGTGCTTAGGGTAGCAATTACTAAGCTCAAAAATTGTTTTTTACTCATTGTTACTTATTATACCTTATTGAAATTCGGGTGCAAAGGTAATACTTATTTCTGATATAATGGGAAAAACAGACCAAAAAAATGGAAAATAGTGCCAATGGCGTGTTTTGTCAAGTGTTTAGATGTGAGGCAAAAAGGCAAAAAAGGCGCCTGGGAGTGTTCCCAAGCGCCTGAATTTTTAACTTATCTCTTTAAGAGTAGCTTTCTGATTAGATTTCAGAGAAGTACTTGATTGTGCGAACCATTTGAGAAGTGTAAGAGTTTTCGTTGTCATACCAAGAAACAACTTGCACTTGATAGGTGTCGTCGTCAATCTTAGCTACCATAGTTTGAGTAGCGTCGAAGAGAGAACCGTACTTCATACCGATGATGTCAGAAGAAACGATTTGGTCTTCGTTGTAGCCGTAAGACTCAGTTTGAGCAGCCTTCATAGCAGCGTTGATGCCTTCCTTAGTGATGTCTTTGCCCTTAACAACGGCAACCAAGATAGTGGTTGAACCGGTTGGGGTAGGAACGCGTTGAGCAGAACCAATGAGCTTGCCGTTGAGCTCAGGAATAACGAGACCGATAGCCTTAGCAGCACCAGTTGAGTTAGGCACGATGTTTTGAGCACCTGCACGAGAGCGGCGGAGGTCACCCTTGCGTTGAGGACCGTCGAGAATCATTTGGTCGCCGGTGTAAGCGTGGATGGTTGACATGATACCGCTTTGGATAGGAGCATAAGCGTGCAAAGCAGCAGCCATAGGAGCCAAGCAGTTGGTTGTGCAAGAAGCAGCAGAGATGATGTTGTCTTCAGGCTTCAAAGTGGTGTGGTTTACGTTGTAAACGATGGTAGGCAGGTCATTGCCGGCAGGAGCCGAGATAACAACTTTGCGAGCACCGGCTTGGATGTGAGCCTCAGCCTTAGCCTTTGAAGTGTAGAAACCAGTACATTCAAGAACTACGTCAACGCCGAGTTCGCCCCATGGGAGTTCAGCAGCGTTTGGCTTAGCGTAGATAGTGATTTCCTTGCCGTCAACAATGATTGAGTGGTCAGTTGCCTCAACTGTGTGCTTTGCTTCGCCGTATTTGCCAGCGAAACCGCCTTGAGCAGTGTCATACTTCAAAAGGTGAGCGAGCATGTTAGGGTTGGTCAAGTCGTTGATTGCAACTACTTCATAACCTTCTGCCTCAAACATCTGACGGAAAGCCAGACGACCGATACGGCCAAAACCGTTAATAGCTACTTTTGTCATTTTTCTTAAAAAATTTATTGGTTAAAATAATCTGTAATTGTCTATTTCTAAGATAATTTTATATCTTTGCGCTATGGCAACGATATCCCTTGTCTCGGCTGAAACGGCGGGCTATTATCTTATTCGATGCAAAAGTAATATTTTTTTTTCAATATTGTTTCATCTGAATCATAAAATAATAGAAAAATTTCGCCAATTGTTTCTGCATTTTTGCAAGGGTAACTATTTGACTGTTAAAAGCAATTGTTATAACGCTATTTTTGAGTTTTTTATCAATAATATTAAACAATTTAAAACAACTATGGGAAATTTCATTAAAGAGTTTAAGGATTTTGCTATGAAGGGCAACGTGCTCGACATGGCGGTGGGTGTGATTATTGGCGGTGCGTTTGGCAAGATTGTCACTTCGCTGGTCAATGATGTGATTATGCCTGTTGTGGGGCTTCTCATTGGCGGCGTTGACTTCGCCAACCTCAAATGGGTGTTCTCGCCTGCCACCGACGATGCTCCTGAGGCTGCCTTGATGTATGGCCAATTTATTCAAAACGTGGTTGACTTCCTCATCATCGCTTTCTGCATCTTCTTGATGGTGAAGGGTATCTCAAAGCTCACCAGGAAGAAAGAGGAAGCGCCTGCGCCGGCTCCGGCTCCCGAACCTTCGGCTGAAGAGAAGCTGCTCACTGAGATTCGCGACTTGCTCAAGAAGCAGGATAAGTGATTGGCGGGCGTTTTGTCCCCTCATTTGCCGGGTGGGGATGCCCCCCCAGTGGTCAAAGAATAATTATTTCTGGAAGGTGAATACCTGTGCCGTGTGGCTTGCAACAGCACACGGCTATACGCCATAAGCCCTTTGCCGCCGGTGCCGCACGCTGAGTGATGCGGTGGGTGAGCAAAGGGCTTTGCAGTGTGATTTAGTGACTTTGTCTGTGCCTATTGCCGTTTAGGCTTTGGGCATTTTGTTTTGTCGCTTCCTGATGAGGCGGCGTATCCACAGGTAATAGCCTGTGAGTGGGAGTGTGGTTGCAATCAGAACGGCAATGAAGGTGATGATGCGGGTGATGATGCCGCCCCAGCTGCCCACATGCACCATATACACGGCGCTGCGCACCTTGCCGGCTTTTTCTTGCTGGTCGTAGGTCACCACCGAGGTGATGAGTCCGCTGCGCGGGTCAACCGTGTAGTTGTCGGTGGCACGCATGCTTCGGCGTCCGGCGGTCACCACGCTTGCTGCGCCTTCTTGCAGGGTGATGGCTTGATAGCCGGGATTGTCGGCAATAAGCTTATCGAGGGTCTTTTGCCAATGCCTGTATGGCGAGTGGCGATGTCCGCCAAAGTGGTGGGCGTGCTCGCCGCTGAAGTCGCCTTCCTCGTGGTGGTGATGGCGTTGCCTTGCTTCGTCGCCCTCGCTGACCTCGCCGTGACCTCCGCGGTAACCGCTTTCTCCACGACCTTCACCACGACCTTCGCCGTGACCGCCGCGGTGGCTGCCATGTGCTGCGCCGCCCCGATTGCCGCCGTGTGCAGTGGCTTCAACGCCAAACAGGGAATAGAACCCATTGCTATACCATGTGAACGACCACGTTAGCCCGGTCAGCGCCAGTGCCAGCACAAAGATGGTTGAATAGATGCCTCCTGCCACGTGCAGGTCGTGCCAGAAGCGCGGCAGTCCGTGCCTTACTGATATCTTGAGGCTTTTTGTAAGCGGCTTGTTCCTGTTGGTGAGCCACATCAGCAGTCCGGTGATGATAATCAGTATCATCACTATCACGGTGATGCCAACAATGACCTTGCCGGCACCGGTTGACGAGCCAAGCAGCCAACGGTGCAGGTGGAACATGGTGTTGAAGAATGGCAGCTTGCCTCCGTTGCCGGTGATTTGCCCGGTGTAGGGGTCAACATAGAGCGATGCGCGGCGTGGCTTTGAGAGGCTCACCTGATAGGTGCGCTCGGGGTCGGGCCACACGGTGATGCCGGTGATTGACACGCTGTCAGGCAGCGTGGCTGCCACCTGTTCGGCTATTTCGCTGAGCGGCAGTGCCTGGTCTTTCACCTCGTTGACAAAATAGGTGTGAGGGTCAACCAGCTCGGTGATTTCTTTTTCAAACACCATTGTTGCGCCTGAAAAGCAAATCAGCGTGATGATGATGCCGAATGGCACCGACAGCCATAGGTGGATTTTACGAAAGACTTTTTTCATGTTGTGCTGAGTTTTTTTGAGTGTTGAATTGTCAAGAATGTTCAATGAGTGATTTATGTGCTTATTGTGCCACAAGACGGCCTATTGCGGCGGGCTCATCGACGGTCACAGCAAGTCCGGGCGTGGCGGTGGCTGTGACGGGGTCAATCTGATATATCATTGGGCTTGCGCCGTCGGTGGTGACCACCGAGATGTAGCAGAATCCGTTTTCACGATATGGTATCTTGGTGGGGAATGACGAGATTACGCTCTCGTTGGGCAGTCCGCTCACAAAGTTCAGTGTGCGGTTCTCGCCGTTGAAGATTGCCATTTTTGTTGCGCCTGAGCCCAGCGCGTTGATGCCTTTGGAATACATTTGCAGCAGGAAGTAGTTGCCGGTGATGTGCCAGCAGCGATACATCTCAATGCCGCCTGAGGCTTCCTCGATGTTGAATGGGGGATAGGTCTCGTCGAAGGATGTGGCTCCGGCTTTTATGCGCATCACGCTCGATGGGTGGGTGGTTTTCTGGCGAGGGTCGGCTTCAAGCTTGGCATAAGATGGCGAGAACACATAGATGTCGCCATTGTCGGCTGCCCAAACGGCTTGATAATATGCCGAGCGCATGCGTCCGGCTGCCCAGCTCATCTTGTCGGTCTTCACGATGGTGGGGTTGGTGAAAGTGTCGTCGTTGAAGATTGCCACATAGCACTCGTTGGGATACTGTGTGCTGGTGAGCGTTCCGGCGGTGTACATGCCGCCACCGGTGCCGCCCGAGGTGGTGTGCACCAGGTCTTCGTTGCCGGGCTTCACTCCGCCGGCTGCCACGCCGTAGGGCGAGCATCCCAGAGGAACCACGCCTGAATAAATCTTGCCGTTGGCTTCAAGCAGTCCGGCAAGCATCACATACTCCTTGGTGCCAAGAAAATCCTCGGCGTTGATGGTGAGTGTGCCCACTGTTTCAGATTCCACGTCGATTACTGAGAAGTTGATGCCGTAAGCGGCGTTGTCCTCGGCGTCGGTGACAGTGCTCTCGGCAGTGGCTGAAGTGATGATTTTGTTGCCATAGGTGCCGAACGATGTGAAGTTGAGGATGTTGTATTCGCCGGCGCGTTGCCTGATGTTGCCGTTCTCGTCGAGGTAGAAGGCGGCTGTGGTGCCGGCTTGTCCCATGTTATATGACAGGCGATAGAGGTATTTGTTGCCAAAGAACACCCATGAAGTTGCTTGGGTGTAGTCGGTTTCAAATCCGTTGCCTTTGGCGGTGGCTGTGCCCTCGGTGAGCGATTCTGATTTCAGCAGATAGGCGGCTGTGGCGCCGTTGCTTTCAACGGTTCCTGCCACAATGTAAGCCGATGTGGTTCCGGGTTGGGGTTGAGGTTCGTTGGCAGTGCCGTTGTCGTCGTTTGATGAGCATGCTGTTGCAAGCATTGTCAGCGAAATTGTAAGGGTTGCTGTTACCCAGTGTTTGATTGTCATAATGTTTTCTGATTTTTTTAAAATTGTTATGAATTATGGTTAAGAATAGGAATAATCACTTTTGATGGTGGCGGCCGCCTCGCGAGTGGGCGGGGCGGTGTGTGGCGGCTGTGTTGCCAAAGCACACTCTCACTTTGCCATAGAATGCGCGGCCGGCTTTCTGAAGGCTGAAGTTGTCATAGAGCTTGGCATCGGTGAGGTTGTGACACTCAACCGACACGTTGTATCGGCCGTGGGCTATGCTGTAAGTGAGGCTCACGTTGTGCGAGATTTGTTGCGGCACATAGTCTTTGCTCTCTTTTGAGCCAAGGCTCTCGGAATAGAGCGGGAACTCGTGCTGATAAAAGTTATCGTAGGTGAAGCTGAGCAGATTGCCGCGGCTCAGGCAGTTGTTCCAGTTGAGCGTGAGGTCGGCGTTTGAGAAAAGGTAGGGCTGGTTGGGAATGCGGTCGCCGTAGGTGAGGTTGGCTTGCGCCGAACCTTCGTTGAGGGTTTTCACGTTGTCGCGCACGTCAATGTCGGTGATGTTGAAGCCAATGTTGAGCCAGTTGGAGTAGGCATATCTCACTGCCACGGTGAAGCCTTTGGTTTTCACTTTGCCGTGGTTCTGATAAGAGGCGTAGCTTTTGTTGCCTGTGTAGGTGCCAATGCGGCGCTGTATGTAGTCGAAGGTGTTGCGATACACCACACTGCCTTCGGCATATAGCGAATGGGCATCCCATCGCTTTGCCCAGCTGAGGTTGAAGTTTATGTTGTTGCTTTTCTCGGGTTTCAGCCCCATTGAACCCAGTTCCAAGTCTTCGTCGCCAAACAGCTCGTCGGTGCTGGGTAGGCGAAGGGCGTGCTCGTATGACAGCTTGGCTTGCAGGGTTGGGGTGATGAAATAGGTGCCGGCGGCGCCATATCCCAAAGCACAGGTTGAGTTGGTGAGTGCTATGTAGTTGCTGGTGCCGCTGTCGCTGGTCGATACGGGGCCTGAGTTATATTGGTTGTAGAGCTTGGCAAATGCCGATGCGTTCCACCGGTTCGATGGCAGAAAGGCGTAAGACAGTCCGGTGATGTTTTTGCGCGTGAGCTTTGCAAAGTTGTCGGCCTCGGATGTTGCTGTTCCTAACGAGGGCGAATTGTGGCGGCTCATGGAGTTGAACATGTGGTTGAGGGTGAAGCTGTGGGCTGAGCCGATGCGATATTTCAGCGTCAGCGACGCGCTCCAGTTGTCGTTATCGAGCTCGCGGTGTTGATATGACTGCTCGCCACGGGTGCCGTTGAGCGATTTTTGCTCGCCCAACCAGTTATATCTCACTGTGGCGGTGTCAATGTTTTGCGTGATGTTCTTATTGTAGTTGGCGGTTAACGATGCGTCGAGCCCGTTTGTGAAGAGGTTCCGCTTGTTGTATTCAAGTGATGGGCTTAGCGAGTGCCCTTTGCGGTGTTTTTGCCCGAACACCACTTTCTGCACCACGCCTGTTTGCACTTCTTTATACATGTTTGAATAGGTCAGCGACAATGCCATGCGGTCGGCCCACGACTTATCTACCACGCCAATCTTGCCAATCACAGCCTCATTGTGATAGGTGTCGTTGAATCGTTTCACGTGTTCAAGCACCGAGGTATCGAGTTTGGTGAGCCCGTTTTCAAGAAATTGTTCAACCGGGGTATCAACCCAATAATCGTTGTCGCTGTAGTTTTGGAAGGCGTTCAGCTCAAAGAGCAGCCCTTTGGGCGAGGTGTAGGAGAAGTTCACATAAGAGCGGTGGGTGTTAAACGAGCCGTAGGAATATGAGGCGTCGAGCCACCATCCTTTGGGATGCTTGTTGGTGACGATGTTTATTACACCGCCTAATGCGTCGGTGCCAAATCCCACGGGTACCACGCCTTTGTACACCTCTATCCGGTCGGCAAAGTTGATGGGTATGTTGTTGATGGTCATCGACTCGCCCATGCCTTCTTGCGGAATACCGTCGATGAAGATTTTTATGTGTTTGCCGCTGAATCCGTCGAGCATCATAGTCAAGTCTGAGCCCAGTCCGCCTGATTCGCGCAGCTTCAGTCCGGGAGTGCGTGCCAGTGCTTCGCTGAGGTTTTTGGTTGAGTTGAGCAGAGGTTTGGCATCTATGGCAACTGCGTTGAAGGCACTCTTGTTCACTCGGCTCACGCCGTTGGCACTCACCACCACGTCATCGAGTTGGGCTTGCGTTTCTGATAGCGTAACGTCAATCACTCTGTTTCGACTTGATAGGGTGATGGGTTGCTCGAGGGTGGCGTAGCCTATTGATGACACCACCAGAGTGTATCGGCCTGTGGCGGCTTGCAGCACATAATGGCCGTTTTCGTCGGCACTGCATCCTGTTGAGGTGTTTTTGAGTCGGATTGTTGCAAACGGACATGGCTCACCTGAGGTGTTGGTCACCGTGCCTGAGAGCGTTGCTTGTGTGTTGGTTTGTGCCCATGCAAATACTCCACAAAGCATAAGCACAAGAGTTATAAGGGGTCGTAGTTGTTTCATCAAATGTTGATTATTCAATTTTATATGTAGCATGTTTGATGTTGTAGGCAGTGTACAGGGTGTGTTGAGTTGTGATTTCCCCTAAAAACGCCAAATTATGTGATGGCACACCTCCACCTGCTGTGGGCGGTGTGACCATCACGCATAGCTGATTATTTTTTATGTGTGGGTGATGATGGCGAGTGGCTGAGGACCTTTACTCGGGAGGGGGGGAGGAGAGTGCTGTTGGCATCTTCTCGTACCCCGCCATCATTACCGGGTGCAGGTGTTGGCAGTATATCAGTTGCCGTATTCGGCCAACACGTTGCCTTGGGCATCCATCTTCACTTTGATGCTCTTTTTGCTCTTCTTCAGGCCTACTTCGTAGTAGTCTCCTTCGGGCGTCTCTATATAGCTGATGTAATAGAGCTCATATTCGGCATATTGAGTGTTGATGGTGGCTTGAATTTCCTCTGGATACGACTCGGTTTGACGGTAGTTGAGGTCCCATTCGCTGCAAGTCCATTGATAGCCCTCGGTTGTGCGAGAGAATGTCAACGTGATTTTGATGCCGTTGTAGGTGATTTCCAGTTCCAGGTTTTTGTCGTTGCCGTCGCGGTGGTTAATCACTGCGCCAGGGTAACGTGACTGCACAAATGCGGCTATTTCGTTGTCGGTGACACAACCCTTGTTGTCGTCTTTATCATCGTCGTCGTTGTCATCGCTGCTTATTGTGCCGTCGCTGTCAACGCGCACTGTCACTTTCTTGCCATAGCGGCCTTTGAGCGTAATCATATAATAGGTGCCATTGGCAGCGGTCTCCATTTTCACTGCATCAACGATGGTTGCTCCGGCATATTGCGAGGCGTTAATGGCAGCGGTCACTGTTTCAGGCAGCTCGCTTGTGCGCAGTTGAGTCTCGCTTGAAATCCAGTTCTCCTCGGCATCAAAGCGCAGCATCACGGTGCTGTGGTCAACAAGAATCTTCACCTTGGTGCCTTCGCTGCTTTGGTAAACATGTATATACTTGGCGTTAGGATAGTTAGCGTTGATGTAGTCGGTGATGCTGGCAGCAGGCTCTTGAGGAAGCCAATCGTGGTAGCGCTTATCGGCGTCGCTGTAGTTGTTGTCATACACCACTTCGATGGTGAGCTTCACCGCCACGCCATCTTCGGTGTAGAAGATTGAAACCTCTTGAGTGGCATCATCGTCGCCCATAGTCGTAGCACGCACAATATAAATGGTGGTGACGGTGTCATCGACGTAGCGAGTGAGCATGTGCGCACGCTCATCCACAGTCCAGCTTGCATAATCGCTCTCGGCAAAAGCCGTTCTCACGGCTTCAGGCAGTTCGCTGAAGCTGATGTCCTGGCACTGCATCTTGCGTTTGCCGTCGGTCAGCTTATACCATGCCGTGGTGCTGCAATTTGAGTTGCTGCGAGTGGCGGTAAAATAAAAATCGGCGATGGCATAACCGTCGCTTGCGCTCCAGCTGACGTTGGCGGCACCAGGATAGTTGTTTTGAAATTCCGCATAGACTTCAGTAGTGACAGCATCGGGAAGTGTAACTTGAGAGTTTAAATAGTCATCATCGTTGTTGCTGCAAGCGGCGAGCAACATTGTGGAGGTCAATGCCAACCCCCCAACCATCTTGTAGATATTCACTAATGTTTTCATCATTTTGTAATATAATAGGTTATGAATAAAAAAACGTAGTGTTGACGCTGCATGTAAAGCCCCAATTAGACTTACGTGTACATGCGTCAACACTACGTATTGGTTTCGGATGCAAAAGTACTAAAAGATTATTGTGGCGCAAGAGCATTTATGAAACCTTAACTGCTAAATGTTTTTGTAGGCAAAAAAAGCAGATGCAAAGCCAAAACAATGTAAAAAACCCCACATTCCCCCATCTCCACCCCCCCCGAGCACCTTTTATCGTGTACTATCCCGCACATCCCCCGCCCTTTGAGACATCAGCTTAGAGAAGCCGGATTGATATAAAATGCAGCACCTTTTTCCCCATTTTTGGGGGATTGGGTGGGGTGTTGTTGGTGGTTGATGGTGGGTTTTAACAAATTTTAGTAAAATTGGGCGGAAAATTTTAAGGTCGAGGCTTGCTTTTTTGGTGGGAAGTTGATAATTTTGGCGAGTGCAGCGCTGCTGTGTGCGGTGCTTGTGATTAATGATTAACCAACTGAAAACTAAACTATTACAAAGTTATGCGATTGTTGCCTTTACTCCTTTGCCTTGTCGGGCTTGTGGGCTCGGCTCAGACTATCACCACATTTGATTTCACTACTCCCGTTGATGGATGCATCTACGGCATCGCGGTGTCAACCGAGGTGTCGGAAACGAAGAACGAGCAGTTTCCGCTGGGCGGCGACGATGCGCTGATTGCCAGTGGCAACATCAAGATTTCGTTCAACTTGGTGCGCGAAACCGACCCGCTGTATGGCTACCACGGCCCCACGTACCTCAAGCGGAAAACCGAAAGCGACTATATGTTGGTTTTTGCCCACGGTCAAGGGGCGGGCGATATGATTTTTGAGGTCAGTGACGGCTCTACCGACTGCATCACGAGCATGCAGTTTGAGTTCCGCGAGAACTACGTGGAGGGGCAGGACAACACACTCAAGCGCTGGACCTGCGACTGCGGCACCATAGGCGGCGACAACTACGACCTTTGGACGGGCGATTCGCAAAAGGTGACAATCACGCTGCCCACCGACATTGTTGTGGGAAACCCTGAGCCAGCCACGCGCATCAGGCGCATCATCGTGACCACCACGAGCTCGGAGCGCACGGTGAGCGATGTGGCATCGCTCGATGAATTTGAGGATGGAAGGCGCATTGTGATGAATGCTCCGCTCGTGTGCCGCGCCCAAAGCAGCGACCGTCTGCTCACTGCCACAAGCGATTTCACGAGGACACTTTACCTGCGTTCGGAGTCGGGCCTGCCGACTCTTGCCAACGGCGACGTGCTGTGTGCTGGGGTGAAGGGCACGCTCAGCCGCATCGACGGAGTGCCGTGCCTCGACGTCACCGACGAGAGCACCGTGCAGCTTGCCGACGACAGCCCCGAGAAGGTCACTCTGAGTTCGCTCTCCGACGACCTTTTGGGCCGTATGGTCAAGGTCTATGGCGGCATTATAGCCGTCAGCGCTGACAATATCACGCTTTCCCAAGGTGGTACCGCCATCCAAGTCAATAATCTGTTTCTTAGTGAGTTATCGGCCACTGCCGAGGGCAACGTTGAGGTGACAGGCACGCTCGGCAAGAGCGCCGCCGGCTATGTGATACACCCCACGAGCGTGGTTGTGAGCATCTACACCGATGAGCAAGCCATGCGCCCCGATGCCGCCCACGTCACCGTGAGCCATGGTGCCATTGAGGTGAGTGGCCAGTGGAGCCAGCTGCAAGTGGTGTCGGTCGATGGCCGTGTGGTATCGACTAACCGCGCCGTCACCCCCTGTCAGCCCGGCATCTACGTGGTAAGCGTCAACGGCCGCCCCGCCGCCAAAGTCGCAGTGCGATAACCCCCATCCCCCGCCCCAAACAAAAAAGAGCGAAATAGCCTCTCTCCACCATGCCCCCGCCGCCAAGCGATGCCTGCGTTTTGCAAACAGCTTTTGAGCTTTGTGGAGGTTAATTACAAATCAACGAAATCTACACGTTATGTGCCCCTAAAACAGATAATTCGGTGTATTTTAAAATAATTTCGTAAATTTGTAATTATAAAAAAGATAATCCACAAAACTAAACGCATTCATTGGCTATATCAAGTTTTCTTAAAAATGGAGACACCTAAATTATATAACAACACGACAGAGAAAGTTGTTGACGGTCTGAAAGCCGACTTGAAAAGCGGCTCTCGACTTTCTATTGCCGCTGCTTCGTTCTCCATTTATGCTTACCAGGCACTTAAAGAAGAACTTGAAAAGATTACCGAACTGCGGTTCATATTTACTGCGCCGACGTTCAGTAAATCAAATACCTCGAAACAGAAACGAGAATTTTTCATCCCGAAACTCAATCGTGAACGCAATCTTTTCGGTTCGGAGTTCGAGATTCGTTTGCGTAATGAATTATCTCAAAAAGCCATCGCACGAGAATGTGCCGAATGGATTCGCCGTAAGGCCTGCTTCAAATCAAATATCACCGACGGCTTTGTCAATGGTAATTTGACGGTGGAAAATGACGAGGACGTTTTTACTTATATGCCGTTCAACGAGTTTACAACTCCCGAACTTGGTTGCGAGAAAGGCAATAATATTGCTCCGCAAATTATGCGCTTTCCGTCGCCAAATGCCGACCAATTTCTTGTCACATTCAATCAGATGTGGCACGATGGTGGATACAACTTGCAAAATCATTTAAACGCATAATCACGATGAGCATAGAATATAACATACCGAAATTGCCACTTGACTTTGATTTTGAAACCAAGGCTATTATGCGCCAAGTGACAAAATCAAACAGATGTTTGGCTGAATTGAAAGGCGTTGCTCTTACAATTCCTAACGAGAATATTCTTTTGAGTTCGCTTGTGCTTCAAGAGGCTTTAGACAGTTCGGCTGTGGAGAACATCGTTACTACTTCCGATGAGTTATACCGTGCCGAACTGGATATTAAGGGTGGCTTGACTAATGCAGCAACTAAAGAAGTGCTTAACTACCGAGAAGCAATGCAAGTGGGCTTCGATATGGTTAGGCGAAATCATTTGCTTACTCTTAACGACATCAAACAGATACAAAAGACACTGGAGCATAACAATGCAGGCTTCCGTACAGTACCCGGTACAAAATTGAAGTCATCGAAAGGCGAAGTTGTGTACATTCCACCTCAATCAGGTGAAGATGTTGCAAGATATATGTCTAATCTTGAACAATACATCAATGACCCTGAAATCCACGACATCGACCCACTTATTAAAATGGCTATCATTCACCACCAGTTTGAGAGTATTCACCCTTTCTATGATGGCAATGGTAGAACAGGTAGAATTATAGCAATTCTATATTTAGTGGTAAATGATTTGCTTGATTTGCCTATCTTGTATCTTAGCCGATACATCACTCATAACAAAGGTGAATATTATCGCTTGATACAACGCATCAGAGATAATGCTCCTGATAATGCGGAGGATTGGGAAAAGTGGATTCTGTTTATCCTAAAAGGTGTGGAAGAAACCGCTATTGAAACAATCCGACTTGTGAAAAGCATTTCGGCTTTAATGGCTAAATATAAGAATATATTAAAGCCATTGTTTGGCAAACAATACAAGCACGAACTGCTTAATAACCTGTTCTTCCACCCATACACCAAGATTGAATTTATGGAAAGGGATATGTCGGTTAAACGTAAGACTGCTGCCAAGTATCTCGATACTATCGTATCGAAAACAGGTTTGCTTCAAAAGCAAAAACTTGGACGCAGTAACTACTATATCAATACTGAACTTATGGAGCTTTTCATCTTTAGGGCTGAAAATACAGACAGCAATGTAGAGTTCGTGGAATCTGTTAAAGAATGATTGATATGTCCCTAAAAACGCAAAAACGGGTGCACATCGGCATTAATATGTACCCAAAAACGGCAAATCGGGTACACGTTATGCTAAATATGTACCCAAAAACGCAAAATCGGGTACACGTTATGCTAAATATGTACCCGAAAACAGCAAATCGGGTACACGTTATGCTAAATATGTACCCAAAAATGGCAAATCGGGTACACGTTTCAACTTTTTAGAAACTGGAATAAAGTGAAATTTAAGATATAGTAATATTGGGGATTGGAATGAGAATACTCAGGTCCAAACACTGCAGAATATGCCTTCAGGCAGAGTGATTCTGTTGCTTTAAGTGCTATCTGACGGCGAGGTGTGAGAAAATATACCCCCCCACTGGGGGACCTGAGATGGTTCCGTGGGGGTAAATCTTAAAAATTTGTTTGCTGTTTTGAGGCTCGAACTCCTAAGGGTTTCTTTTGCGGGAGGTTCTTGGGAGTGGGTGGGTTTTATGCCTTTTGAGGGGGTAGCTCCTCGATGGGGCTGCTCCATGTTAGGGTTGTTTCATGATGGGGCTGTTCCTCATCGGGGGGGTGATTCCTTGATGGGATTATTGCGCCTCGATGGGGTTACCTTCCGCCGGGGGTGTTGGCTCTTCGTTGGGGGTTAATAAAACTCCACGTTGGGGTTAGGGTTCGTCTTCGGGGGTTTCTGATTCGGGTGGGGTGGTGCCGGTGGCGGGTTGCTCGCTGTCGTCGGTGATGCCGAGTTCGTTGGGGTCGGCAGTGAGGATGTTAATGTCGAGCGAGTCGGCGGCTATGTCCACTGAGTCGGAGTCGTTGCTGAAGATACAACCTTGGCAGGTGTAGTCGGCTGCGTTGATGCTTTCTTTTGGGTTGCCAAATTTGCCGTGGTATTTCTTGAAATGGCTGTCGGCGAGCACTGATTGCAGGAAGTAGCCGCAGATGGGCAGCGCGGTGCGGCTGCCTTGTCCCAGGGCACCGGTGCGGAAGTGTATGCAGCGGTATTCGCCACCTACCCAAGCGCCGCACACCAGGTTGGGCGTTACGCCCACAAACCATGAGTCGGAGTGGTTGTTGCTGGTGCCTGTTTTGCCGCCAAAGTCGGTGTCGCGAGAGTATGGCGCAATGTATCCCCACATCGACATTGATGTGCCGCCCGGTTCGGTGAGTCCGCCCAAGAGCATTTTTTGCATGAGGAATGCCGAGCGATAGGGTATGGCTTGTGTATTGTCGCGTTTGGCTTCATACACCACGTTGCCGTGTCGGTCAAGTATTCTTGTCACCAGCACAGGGTCGTGCGTTTTGCCATCGTTGGCCACGGTGCAATAGGCGTTAACGAGTTCAAGCAGCGACACGTCGCACGAGCCCAGGCTGAGCGATGGTGCGTTGGTGAGCTTTGACTTGATGCCCATTTTGTGTGCTGTTTCAATCACGTTGTTGATGCCCACTTCCATGCCCACTTTCACTGCAACGCTGTTGATGCTTTGTGCGAATGCTGCTTTGAGTGGCATTTGTGCTCCGGTGAAGTATCCGTTGGCGTTGTGTGGCCGCCACTTGGTGGGTTTGCCTTTTGAGTCGGTGGCATCGATTTCAACGTATGAGTCTTCGCGGTAGTCGCAAGGCGTGAGTCCGGCGTTCATGGCTGCCGTATAGACAAAGAGCTTAAAGGTGCTGCCGGGTTGACGCTTGGCGGTGACCTTGTCATATTTCCACGATGTGAAGTCGATGTCGCCCACCCATGCTTTCACGTCGCCTGTTTGCGGTTCAATGGCCACAAAGCCTGTGTGCATGTATCGCACCATGTATCTGATTGAGTCCATGCTGCTGATTTCCTCGTAGTGTCCGCCGTCGTAGTCAAAGAGGTGCACGCGGTGAGGCAGGTTCATGTAGTAGTCGATGCTGTCGGTTTGGTCGTGGAAGCGTTCTTTGAGCATCTTGTAGGCATCGGTGCGTTTGGCAAGGTCCTCAATGAATCCTTTTATCTCGCGGTGTTGCTCGTCCTGCCAGGGGTTGATGTTGCCCCAGTGGTTGCGGAAGTTGTTTTGCACCACTCGCATTTGCTTTCTCACGGCTTGCTCGGCGTATTCTTGCATGCGGCTGTCGATGGTGGTGAAGATTTTCAGTCCGTCGGTATAGAGGTCGTAGCCTGTTTCTTCGCACCAAGGCTTAAGCTCTTTTGCCACGGCTTGGCGGAAGTAGAGCGCTTGCCCGTCGTAGGCGCTTTCTATGCGGTAGTTGAGGTGTATGTCGAGCTTCGAGATTGAGTCGTATTCTTGCTTGGTGAGGTCTTTGAGCCTGAGCATGTTGCTGAGCACCACGTTGCGCCGTTCAAGGCTTCGTTCGGGGTTGAGGCGCGGGTTGTAGGTTGATGTTGCTTTGAGCAGTCCCACCAGCACGGCGCTTTGCTCAATGGTGAGGTCTTTTGGCGTGGTGTTGAAATAGGTCTTAGCGGCGGTTTTTATGCCGTAGCTGTTGCTGCCAAAGTCAACCGTGTTGGCATACATGGTGAGGATTTCTTCTTTAGAATAGAGCATCTCAATCTCCACTGCGAGAAACATCTCTTTGCTCTTCATGATGATGATTTTCAGCCCCGGCACTTTGCCAAGCAGTCCGGTGCTGTAGTGCGTGCGCACGCGGAACATGTTTTTCACCAGCTGTTGAGTGATGGTGCTGGCACCGCGCGCATGCCCGCCAATCATGTCTTTAAAGGCGGCGGCAAGGCCCTGAAAGTCGATGCCGTGGTGCTGATAGAAGCGCTCGTCTTCGGTGTCGATGAGCACTTTAAAGAATATGGGGTTGATGTCGTTGTAGCCTACGGGAGTGCGGTTCTCGTTGAAGTATTTGCCAATGAGCTTGCCGTCGGCGCTATAAAGTTGCGAAGCCTCGTTGGTGTCGGGGTGCATGATGTCGTGCACCGAGGGCGATTTGCCAAAGAGCCAAAACAGGTTGACGTTGACGGCAAACAGATAGAATACAAACGCGAGAATGAGCGACACCACCGCTACCAGTGTCTTTTTGTACCAGGGGGTTCCAATATAAAGGCCCTTGTACCATCTCCAGGCTCGCTTGGGCAGAGAGGCGATGACCCTCCAACACTTTAGCGCTATATCTTTGATGTCAGTTCCCATAATTCAGTTGAGATGTAAGGTGAAATAATATTTTCTGTATTCTGCAGTGTGAATGTTAAACACTCGCACAAATGTAGCAAATAAAAGTGATATGGTGTATCATAGATGTGCTAAAAATGACGAGGCTCGGAGTAAAATGCGGGGCAATGATGTGCGCCCCGGGTGGAGGGCTTATTGCTGTGGCAATAGACCTTGTTGCGTGAGCACCTGCACAAGGCGTTGTGCGCGCCACTCGGTGCGTTGTGCGGTCTCAATGTCGGTCGAGTCGAAGACGAGCGTTGCCTGCGAGTAGTAGGGCAGGCGTTGCTGCATGGCTTGGTGGATGTATTGTGCTATTTCCTCGTCGGTCTTGCTGGCAATGAGGGGCCTTTTGGCGCGGGCTTTTGGCCGGGTGAGGCGTTCGGTAAGCCGTTGTTCGCTCACCGAGAGATACACGGTGATGCCGTGGCTGTTCATGAGCTGCATATTGTTGGCATAGCATGGAGTGCCGCCGCCGCAAGCCACCACGGTGTTGGGCATTGATGCCACTTCAAGCAGCATGTTCTGTTCAAGCTGCCTAAAGCCTTCCTCGCCAACCTCGTTGAAGATTTCGCGCACGGTTTTGTTGTAGCACGACTCAATGTGATGGTCAAGGTCGATGAACTGCATGCCGGTTTGCTCGGCAAGCGAGCGCCCGAGGGTCGATTTGCCGCAGCCCATAAATCCTATGAGAAAAACAGGTTTCATAGTGATGAGGTTTTGCTCTAAGGGGTGATTGTTTTCTTTAAAAATATTGCTGTTGCAGTTGCAAAAATACTGAAATTGCTTGGAAAATGCCTATTTCGGGTGACAAAAAATGGCGGCATGGGCTGCAATGTGTGTTTGGGCGCATCGCCGCAATGGCAGGAGCACGGTTTTCGGCTCATAATAATCACGCTCAGGGGGCGATGCGGCATTAACATTTATTAAGAAATGTGTTTTAAAGATGTGTGCAGTTTTATTTTGCTACTGCACGTGATTTGCGTTATCTTTGTCGGGTGATAAATGCGCTTTGCGTGCTGCTGTGATGCGGCAACGTGGCGAGATTGATGTGCCTGTGGCTGCAATAAGGTTGCCGGCACAGAGAGTTATTATAATTTTTATAATAATCAAAACAAAAGAGTGATTAACAAAAACAACAAGCATAATGGCAAGTAGGCAGAAGTGGTATGTTGTGTGGGTTGGCACAGAGCCCGGTATAGGTGAGAGCTGGGAGGAGGGCGAACTGCGCGGGAAGG
>JBJECY010000134.1:0-25007 GCA_051871515.1 Muribaculaceae bacterium
TGAGGATTTGAATTGTTAAAATTTTCCGTGGACAGTAGTGTATAGCAATACGCCCGAAACACCAACCACGCCGCAAATATTCGGCATCGGTCACTACGCCGCGGTCGCCGGGCGTATTGCTATACGCTTCTACAACTTGGCAACAAAACACCATCTACGCGATAATTATATAAAAAGCAATGCCCGCGTCATCTCAACGGGAGAATGATGCGGGCATCTTGATTGATAAAGTACTAATGCTCAGGCTCTGATTTGTTAATAACTGATTTCAATGAGGTTAGATAGCGTACCATGGGTTTCACCGTCAAACACAACTGAATAATCGAGTTTCACAAGCCTGTAATCTGTGCGGTCATAGACATAAAATTCTATGAGTTCGCCGTAGGTTAAAGGACTCCAAATGCGGAATGTATAGTAGGTGATATCATTAATGGTATCTCTATACCCAAAACCTCGGCACTCGTTGCCGCAAAATGCTGCTATTATAGTGTTTTCGCCGGGCAACTCTCCGTTGTGCCTTACGTTGGCATACACAACCATATCGTGAGGATAGCTGCTGTTGAGAATATCCTCCCACGAATTGATGATGTTGACGTGACATTCATCTGTCAGCAGGCTTTGCACGGTGGTGGCTGTCACAGTGGTTTCTCCCACATCAAGGGCATGCAGCATGCCGTTTGAGGTGATGCGTGCGAGAGCGGGATTCTCCACTTTCCAGAAAGCACTTTCGCTGGTTATGCTATCGGGAGTGAAAACCAGCGTTATTCTCACGCTGTCACCTTTCATGATGGTGATGTTGTTGCGGTCGAACTTCATTGATGTGGGTCGAATCAGGCCGTCGGTGTCAAAGATTTCACCGCACGACGAGAGGAACACCACAGCAAGTGTTGCCGCCCATAAGCCAACTACTTTTTTAATCGCAGGTTTCATAGATTTCCAACCTTTTTATAAGTGACGGTTACTTCATTTGAGGGGAACGAGCGCTGACCGTTGCTCAAACGCAGGACAATGCGATAGGTGACGCTTTGACCCTCTGACAGATATTCTCTGAATTCGCTATCTTCCGATGGGATTTCATATCTTGTTTGGAACGCGCCCGACGGTGTTTGCCGTTCAAGGTTGATGACATAGCCGCGAGGCGTGTAAGGAACTTTGCCGTTGATTTTCCAAGTGAGCACAGACATCTTTGTTTTCTCGTCGAAACGCCCTGAGAGAGTAACCGGGATTTCGATGTATGAAGGCATGCGCTTGTAGATGGTTTGCATCAGCGAGCGGTCGGCGGTGATGCCGGTTGTGTTGATGGCATCAACGGCGTAGTTATATGGCTTTTTGCTGTATTCGGGGTTATCGATGACCGTGAATTTCTCGTCGGTCACGCTATCGGGGTTCACCGTTGCCATCAGTTTCCATGTGTCGTTGCTGTGGTCAACGCGGCGATATATGTTGTAAACCTCAATATCGGCATTGTGCGATGCAATCCAGCGCGTGTGCACGTTGCCCTCGTTGTCGAGCCATATTGAGTCGGGGCGCACCGCTTCGGGGCGGTCGTAGTTGAGGCGTTTCACCTGAAGCGGCTCTGACAACTCCGACGAGTTACCGGCGAAGTCATAGGCTTGAACCTTATAGTAGATATATCGCTGATTGATGCCGTGAATGGCAATGGTGTCGATAGCCATGGTGCTTTGCGTGAACTTGCCTGGCAACGGCAGGAAGGTGTGGGTGGTGTCGTTGGCGGCAAACAGTTGATAGCCGTTCACGTCGTCCTCAGGGTTACGGTCCCATTGAATGGTCACAATGCCCAACGGCGAGATGGTGTGTTTGAGGCCTGCGGGCGCCACCGGTGCCACATAGTCGGCAAGCATAAGCTCACGCGGCATCGACACGCCGCGGTTGCCGTCGCGGTCTATTGATGCCACAACAAAGAATCCGCCTTTGATGTCCTTCACTTCGCACACATAAGAGGTGTCGGTTGGGGCAATGAGCTTATCGTTCATTTGGCGCCAGTCGTCGCCCTCCTTTTTGTTATAATAATACACGTTGAAGCCGGTCATGTCTTCCTCAATGCTGTCTTTCCGCCAGGTGATGTTAACAAACACTTTGCCCGGCTGCGACTCGCGGTCAACATTAAAGCTGCGAATCAACGGCGGTGCCGGCGGAATGATGTCGGGCAGCTCAACGGTGAGCGGCTCGCAATAGTTCGATACGTCGCCAAAGGTGTCGTAACCTTTCACGCGATAGGTGTAAACGCCCGGTTGGAGGTCGGTGTCAACAAAGATGTGGTTGGCGTCGTTCTCATTCTCTGAGGTCATGAAGGTGAGGAACGGACGGTTGTTGAGCTTCTTCCACGATTTGCCGTCGTCGTCGCTGCGCTCAATGTCGAATGTTGAAAATTCGCTCGAGAAAGGCCACATCACCGAGATTGAACGCCCGTCGGTGCCTATTGAGTCACGCAGCTGTGCGGTGAACGGTGCCGGCTCCTCAGGGTCGTTTTTCACGGTCAACAGGGTGGTGCGGATGCGCATGATGGTGTCGGGCATCACGGTGGTGACAATGTAGTCATATTCAACACCCGGTTTGGCAGTGCGGTCAACAAATCTCAACGCCATGGCTTCAGCCAAGTCCTGACGAATCTCGGCAAGCAGCATTGCGTAGGCAAACTTTGTTGCCTGTTCGTCGATGCGGTCAATCACAGTCTTGTCCGACTGCTCTTTCAGCGGCTCCTCTTTGCTCCAAAGCAACTGGGCGGCAGCACCTGCCAACGAGTCGGTAGGCTCAAATTTCGCCTTCAGCTCGTCGATGGTCAATGGCCGCAAGTTGGTCACTATGGTGTCAATCACAAACTCGCCTTGCTCGTTGATGTGACTACGCAGAATCTTATATCCCCATTGGTTGATGTACACCCAGGGGGCATACTCCTCAGGTGCCCAACGCAGAATCACGCCTTTGTCGCCCTTTGGCCGTGCCTTCGACATCACTGAAAACGTCAATACGTTTTTGGCGGTGTCTTCAGGCGCAACGTCCTTTTTTGTTTTGGTCTTTGCTTCGGTTGCCGGAGCGAGAGCGCATAGCAGCAGTGTTGCCATTGCTGTGAGAATTATTTTCTTTGTTTCAATCAGTTTCATCATTGTGCCAAAGTTTTTGTTGAGTTTAGTTGATTGTTATGCGAGTTGGGGTTGCCGACGAATCAGACAACATCGCTTCAGCCATCTCGTTGGTGAGTTTAATATAATTAGACCCTTGAAGTATGTAAATGTTTAACAAAGTGTTTTCTTTATTTACCAGCCAGCACTGCAATGCCGATTTCGCTGCCGAGAAGTAGAGCGAAACACCTCGGAAGTTGCTTGCCATAACCACCTTGCCGCCTGCCACCGTTAAGCCTTTGATATAGATGTTGATTGCCGGGTATGTTGCGAGGCCGGGGCGTGTGGTGGTGTTGGTGCAAGGAGCGATGGTGAGTTTTGAGAACGATTTGCCCGATGGGATGGTGAGGGTGAGGTCGGTGCGGGTTGAAAGCGTCAGGTTGCTCACCTTGTCGGTCGTTGACAGCGTGTATTCACCGCCATTGGTGCAGATGTTCAGGTTGGTGACCTTAGCAAAGAGTGCCGAGGTTGATGCCGCATTAAGTGCGCAATTGGCTGCATTGACCACCGGATATGAGGCGAGGCCGAGCGTCAAGTCGGACAAGAGTTTGTTTTCGCTCACATTCAGCGAGTCAAGAGCAGGATAATTGCCCAGAGTCAACGCCGTGATTCTTGTGTTCGACAGGTTAAGGCTCTTGAGTTTGCCCATGTAGTTGTCAAAGAAATCGTCGGCGAAGTTGCTGAGTTTCTTTCCTGAGAGGTCAAACGAGTTGAAGCCCCAAGCCACATTGGCTCTCACGCAATAGTCATCGGGGAAGTAGATTTCGCGAACTATTTCATAGTTGTCGCCCAACGCCTCAACAAAGTATATGTCGTCGCGGGTCACATCGTCGCCGTTGAGCTTGCCGCTGCGGCTGTAACGATACACCGGAACCTCAATCTTATGAACGTAGTCATAAGGTGTTACGTTGTAGCTGTAAGGGTTCTGCAAGGTGTAGTAGTTGAGCCATTCCACAATGTTGTCGGCAGTAGCGTAGTAATACGACTTCTGGGCTGAGCTGCCAATGCGTAGTGAGTCGGGATGTGCGCTCATCTTCAATATTTGTCCGTCGCCGTTGTCAACATATTCAAGGTTGCGCAGGCTTGTGCACTGCGTAGCAATGTTGAGTTGGGTTACGCCGGTGCCTATGAGCGACAGATACTCAAGATTCCTTGAGTTCACGGTTTTGGTTCCCTTCAGCTCTGAGCACTCGTTGGCAATAACGCGTTTGCACTTGGCATTAATGTTGGTCAGGAGTGTGAACACGTCGGTGCTCACCTTGGTGTCAGAGATGTTAATGCCCATCAGGGTGGTTGGGAAGGATAGCGTGGTCAGCTCAGAGTTATATGCCACATTGAGGGTGAGCAGATTGTTGAGCAGACGGAAGTCGGCAGTCTTAAAGTAGTTGCCGGCGCAGTTGAGCGTCACCAGGTTGGGGAAATACTTGGTGATGACAGTGGCATCGGTGAGCTTTTTGTATGAGCAATTAAGCTCGGTGATGGCTTTAGCGTCAGCCACATGCAGTGCTCGCTTGTTGGGCGCATATTTGGCTTTGAGCGAGTTATACAGCTCGTCACCCAGGTCGGCTTGCATTTGCAGGTCTTCGTCGGATATTTGCTCCATAACGAGGCTGTCGGCAGCCACCACATCGCCTGCGTGATAAGCATAGACGTATTCATTCTTCGGATGGTCGCGGAATGAGCAGTCCCACTTGGTCTTAGCGTCTTTGTCATGCAGCTTGAGCTCAACCTTTGAACCTTGCGGGCGGTTAGGAATACCCACATAGATTTCGTCGGGGAGTCCGTTGTAGAATACCACCCGGTTCTGATTTGAGTTGGTCATATCAAGAACCTTTGGAGTGTACTTAAACGGATAAGTCAAGTATTCGTCGCCGGTATATTCGGTGCCGCACTCTTCCATATAGAGGTTCTCAACAGAATACCAATTCACATAGCTGTTAATCGTGTTCTTGCCGTCGCTCGCGGTTTCAAGATATTGCATCTTCGGGCAGAACGATATGTTGAGTGTCTTAACCGATTTAGGCAATTTCACGTTTTGCAGCTTCTGGTTGTTGCTGATGGTCAAATCAAGTGAAGTGCCGCATTTTGAGAAGTCGGCCTCAACGCAGTCGCCAATATACGACATGTTAATCTTCTTGAGGCTTGGTGCCGATGCCGGCAGGGTCACCTCAGGTTGACCGTTGCTCTTCAGCAAGAAGTTGTTGAGCGAGAGGTTGAGTATTTGCAACTTCTTGAGGTTGCTCAGGTTCACTTGCGACAGCAAATTGTTGCTCAACGAGAGGTTCACCAAAGCGGTGTTTGGTGTGAACACGCTTATTGAGTTGTTGTCGGCCGAGATTCGGCTCAATGCAGTCAGCGTTGACACGTCAAGGTCGTTGAGGGCATTGTCGTTGAGGTTCACAATCTGCAGTTTAGGCAACTCGCCAAAGGTCACACTTGAAATCTTGTTGTTGTGAGCATCAATCTTAGTAAGGCTGAGGAACATGCTCAGGTTAAGATTCTTGATGTTGTTGTTGCTCACGTTGATTTCAGTGAGGTTAGGCATCAACACATTCAGATTGTCAATCGACTCAATTTCAAGGTTGCTCACGTCAATCACGGTTTCTTTGCTAATCTTTTCGTAAGCATAAAGGATGCTGTAGCGTTGCTTATATTTCTTATAGAGCTGGTCTTTGGTAGCAGTGGCAATAAACTCGTCGCTCAAAGCCCCGTAAGTGCTGATATACTCGCCATATTTCTTAAGAATGTATATGGCAAGGTTGCGGTCTAAGGCATCGAGTATCGACGAATTGTCAGCCTCAAGGAGCACGTTGAGGTTTGCGCCGGTGCTGAGGCTACCGGTCTTAGCGGTGAAGGCAGTGGTCTTTGCCCCTGTCTTTAACATCATTGCCGGCAGTGTCAGTTTCTCGTCGGTTGATTGAAGTTTCACCTTAATTATCTGGTTGCAATAGTGGTTGTATGATGCCCCCGATTCCTTAACGAGCTGATTACCCACTTTGGCTTCGGTGAGAACCGGCAGATAAGAGAGGTCGAGCGAGGTGAAATAGTTGGCGCGGCAGTCGAGCGATTTAAGCGATATGCAGTCGCTGAGGTCCAACTCTTCAAGGTTGTTATCGTTCACGTTGAGCATCACAAGGTTCTTGCAGCCGGTGAGGTCGAGCGTCGATAATCCGCTAACATTGCTTGAATTCAGGTTCTGCGTGCGATAGCCGCTTGTCATTGCCGGTGCTATGCCTGAGCAGATGAGGCTGTCGAGGTTTTCGAGCCCAATCACATGGAGCGACGTGAGGCCCTTGCAGCCCGCGATGTTAACCGAGCGCAACTTCTTGTTGGTGGTGAGGCTCAGTGACTGTATTCCGCCATTGAGCATGGTTAAACGCTTAAGGTTTTCCATTTCCTCAATTCCGCGTAAACTGCTGATGAAGCCAACACCGCGCTCTTGGCTTTGTGTGACATCAAGTTCCTCGATTTTCATAGCTTCAGCTTTCGAGAGTTTCTTGTTGCCGTCGGTGTCGAAGTTAGCCAAAAGGTAAGTGCGGAAATAGATATCGGGGATATAAATGTCGTCGTTTTCGGCCGATGACACCACGTTGCTCGTAAGTGTTCCGTCGGTGTAGTTGAGTTCACGGGTGATGTGCTGCTGGAATGTGCTCAATGTGCTTGGACGTGTGCCATAGAGCTCATTCTTTGAAGCACCCTCGGCGCAGTTGTAACCGGTGATGCGGCGAACGTCGTAACTCATGTGCGAGATGTTGCTCAAAGCAGCGTCTTTGGTGAACCACGGCTTTTCGTGAGCCATCTGATATGCTTGGTCGTTGACGCTCACCTGAAGAGTGGTTTGTGGATTAGCATAGCCCATGCGAGTGTCGGTTGCGGCATACATATAGGCGCATTGATACGGCGGCCACAAGATGCGTTGTCTCAGTCGCCAATCCATAATACCCTTATCGTCTCTGTCATAGATTGAGCGATAAGCATTATTCTCGATACACGTCTCGGTAAACGTTCTCCAGTTTTTGAAAACGCTGCTTGCGGTGCTCAATGCCAACATTTGAGCCACTGTTCGGGTGCCACGTTGGTAACCGAATTCTTTATAAATGGCTTCGTCAAGGAGTTGAGCATCGGTGGCATCAACATAAATCATTCTCAACCAAGCATCCGGGGCATAGTAGTCAGAAATCCATCCTTGATAGCCTGTTGGGCAGAACAAGGTGGTGTACCGCTCGTCGGTGTATGGGCCGGCCTCAATAGAGCTGCCCACTTGGTTGTAGTTGCGCAAATCGGGCTTCTCAACCAGAGTCCACAAGAATGGCGAGAGTGTACCCGGGAAACTTTCGGAATTAAGCCTGAACGAAGGCAAGTTAGAGCCGCGTGCTCCGGCTTTCGATGTCAAGTAGTTTAAGTAGTAATATGGGTCGTTGGCGCGTGTACGCTCGTTCTTGTAGGTGAGTGACAGGTTGCTCCATTGGCAAGTTCTCACGTCACTGGTCATTGAGAGTTTTTTCTCGGTTTCAATACCTTCATCTTTTGGAGTATCGTAGTTGCCCACAAGGAAAGTTATGCTATACACCTTAGTGCGGAACGCTCCGGTGTTTGAAAGTTGCTGTTCGCGATATTCTTTCATTCGCTGTTCAGCCACATTTGGTCCTTGTTCGGCTTGCATCATCACATAATAGTCGGCCATCTCTTTGCGAATGACATTGGTTTCGTCGCTTTGCCATTCCTTGAGCTGGGCTTCAACGGCTTCTGACTGCTGCTCGGTGAGCGCCATGATGTTTTTGTAGGCTTCTTCAACCTGAGCCATGTGTTCGTCGAGGCTCTTGCGGTCGGTGCGATAGACGCTGAATGTGTACACTTTGCCTTTCTCAAAATCGGTGATATTGAGAGGCTTTCTCAGAACAACGGTGGCATATTCGGCATCTTTATCTGTGGGTAAAGCATACAAAGGCTTGCCTTCCTTTTCATACGTTTGCATAATCTGCAACTTCTCAAACTTCGACTTTTGTCCGGCTATTGGGTTGCCGTTTTTGTCGAGCACAATGTCGGGGAATGTTTCCACTGTGGCATCGCTGCCGGGCACCGCCACTTTGGTGGTGTAATCAGCATCAAATTCATAGTCGGGGTTGTTCCAATAGTCTCGGCGGTCGTGGAGCAGCATCAGCATTGGGTTTGCAGCCTCATAGCGGGTGTTGGAAACGGTGCCATAGAAGTCATTTAGCGGCAGATGAGCCACCACATCGTCTTGAATGTTCTCGCTGTAGTTCCCGGTGCAGAAGTACGACACGTTCTCTTGATGCCAAGCGCGGTGTACATCTTTATAGCCCGATTCTTCGTCGTTGAATATCGGGTCAACTTCCGCGTTGTTGACCACTTCTTTGGCGTAGCCGCCCATGGTCAACTTATAGAATGTGTTGGCTTTCAAAGAGCCCATGTCAACGGTGAAGTTTTCTTGGTCTTTGGTTGAATAGCCCACGTTGAGCACTCCGGTGCGGTTGCTCAACTCCTCGCTGTCGCGGTTGGCATATTTCTCAACGGTGAAATGGTTGTCGAGGTGGAACACATAAACGCGGGTGCATTGTGCGGTGTATTTATCCTCGTCGCCGCCCAATCCTGCCATGTCGGCGCGTTTGCCTTCGTCAACCAGATTGAGTTTTTGGTTGATGCGCATGTTGGTGGTGAAGGTTGCGGCATCGTAGGGCGACACTTCGCTGCCATCTGCCCAACCGTCTTTGGCTTCTTCATAGCCTGGCGACACATCGCCAAATATCTTGATGTCGTCGAGCGGGTTGCCGTATTCGGGTATGCACACGCGACCCACCTTCAGCTCAACCGACGAGTTGAACTTGATGAGTCCGCCCAGCACACTGCCCTTGGCGCGAACCTTGCCATAAGCCCACGATGGGTTAGGCAGACCGCCTTTGAGCACGGCGCCGAGTGTGGCATCAACAAGCGGAATCTTGCCCTTGAATATCCACAAGTCAATCATAAGTCCAAATTCGCCCTTGAGCATGCAATAGATTTGAGCCATTGTGTAGAAGCCGTTCTTGCCGCCGAGCGATGAGCCGTTGGTACATTTTGCGTTGGCATCATATTGCTTTAACACGGCGTCAAAGCCAAGCATACCTTCAACGTTGGCATAGCAGAACACGGCGTTGCAGCCAAACTCGGCTCCCAAAGCAGCGCCAAGCATGATGCCGCCCTTAATTGAGCCGTGAGGACCGTTCTTTACGAGTTTATCACGTTCGGCATCGAGTTTGCTCACCACTCCTGAGTTGCTGTTGCCTGCCAGGTCGGTACCGCCCAGGGCTTCTGTCACCTTAGCCGGCAGTTCGGGCAGAGCGCCATCGTTGGGCAGCTCGTTGCCGAGGCAGCAATAGAAGTTGGCGTAAACCTTAGCCCACACGCCCACCGGGCTGTTCTTGCCCAGAGCAAAGTCAATGAAGGTCAAGCGGCATCGTTTGTTCTCGTCGGGTTCGCCCACATATACGTGCCATTTGGTCTTTTTGTTGCCCGACACGTGGGGGTAGTTGCGCACCTCAAATTCAAGTCCGATGTGAGCGCCAATGCCTTGAGACAGATAGCCTTTTTTCTCGGCTTTTTTCTCCGACTCGCTTTGCGTTCGGTTACCGTCTGCGGTTGTTTCAGAAGGTCTCTCGTTTGAGTCGTCTGAGCCGTCACCCTGGTCATCGGCGGTGTTCGATGCAAACTGCTCGAGGTTAGCCATACCTTCAGGTATCGAGAGGTCTAAGTCGGTGAAGTCCTTGTACAAATCTTTCACTTCGGCGGTGGCATCGCAAGTGATTGTGAGTTTGAAGTGCTTCATCTCATCTTCTTTCTTTTCGTCGGTGGTGGTGTCCTCATAGAGGATATCGACCATTGAGTTCACCAGTCCGCTATCGGCATCCTTGCTGGCGCACATCAGGTGTACGTTGCCCTGCATGTGCAGCTCGTTCACCTTGCTGCGTTTGGTGTCAAGGAGGATGTGCATGGTGAGGTCGCCCTTAGCCAGATGTTCGTCGCCCATCATAAGCCCAAACCCGAAGGCTCCACCGGCTACGCCATATCGCAGCTTAGGATTTTTGAGGGCTTCTTTAAACTCTTTGCCCTTTGTGCCAGCCGTTGATGCGGCATAGTTGAAATAGAATCCGCCAAACACTGAGTTGAGCGATACCACGCCAAACGATGGCAAGCCTGTGATTTCGCCTACGAAAAAGCCTGCCTTATAGGTGTCAGAAGCGTTAGGGTCGCTGTCTCGTTTCTTGTCTTCTTCGGTCTTGGTCACGTCATAATAGGCGCCGTCAATTGAACCATTGAAAAGTCCTTTCACATCAACCTTCAGGCTGCCTTCAAGACCCTCTTTCTCATCGTCGTTGTTAACTGAGAGTTCGCCTTCAATTTTCACTATGCTTCCAAACTGACCTTTGAGCTGGAAGTCGTTGAACTCGGTGTCGTCGTAATCTATTGTGACATCGCTCCAGTCAACCTTAGCCCAGACAGTGAATCCGGCAGTGGCACCAATGCCAAACGTCTCGTTGCCAAGCAATCCCACGCCACCGTTGACGTAAACGCCCACACGGTCGCCATCGGTTTTTAGGTCAAATTTTTTGAGCGTAAACGGAATACCCCACAGTGTCTTTTCAAGCGAGGCAAGACTCCAGTTGCCCAACGAGAAATAGCAAGTCTTTTCGTCGTTGCATATTTCCCGCTTCACAATGAGCGAATCGGTGACGGCTTTATACGTTTCAAGCTCACTTTTATTAATCCAATCATATTCGTTGGTGGCTTTTGTGTCGCCGTCTTTCTTCTTCTGCTCATATTGTTCAATAGCCTTCTCAATTGCCTTAGTGTAGGAATTGGTGAAGCGTTCCGATGCTTTTGCCTGATAGGGGTAGTTGGCAACGCGCATACCGGCAAAATGTATGTCGGGTATCTTGAATCCTAAAGCGGTCTTTTTGCTGCCCACGAGGTCGCTTGAGATGCCTATTTTGCCCGAGGTGATAAATTCGGCATAGCTTTTACCGCCCTCTTCGTCTTCGGTTAGTTGCAGATAGGTGCCGTTTTTGTCGATTTGCACCTCGGCAAGCAGCCACAGCAGGTTGATGTTGTCTTGTAGCTTGCAGTCGAACACGGTATAAACCTTCTTGGTTGCATTGCTGCTGGCTGCGGTGCCGCTGCCAGCCGCGCTGCCAGCTGCGTTGCCCGCCGCTTCGGGCGATTCGCTTGGCGTGCTGCTTGACCCTGATGATGATTTCTCGGGTTGGTTCATGCGAGTCTTCATGGGGTCTTTATCGGTGTAAAGAACCTTGGCATCGTAGGTGAAAGTGCCCGTTTCAAGGCTGTTGGTGCTTATAAACGGCACAACGATTGTGCCATTGAAGCCGGCTTTGTTGAAGTCGTTTTGCACAAATTCAACGTAGATGCGGTCAATGGTGATTTTGAACTTGTCGATTCCAAAGTCGCCTAATGGGTTATTGACCTCGCCAACGCATGAGAAGCCGGTCTTGTCAATCAGCATATTCTTCACTGCCAAGCCAATGCGCATGTCTTTCTTATCGTCTTCGCGCTCAAACGTGTACGGGAATTTCACTTCAATGTCTTGCACATACAAGCCTTTCCATATTCCTTTGCTCTTGGGGTCTTTGGCTTTGTCGCCCTTCAGCCCAAATTCGCTCCAGTCATAGTCCTGCGGGAACTCCATGAGGTTGGCGTTGCGGGTCTCGCTGTAGTCAATGATGATGCGCTTGCCGCCGGTGATGAAGGTGTATCCCTCGGCATCCTCGTGCTGGAATCCGCCCGGCTCTTTGCCGTCGTTGCTCAGCAGAGTGGCTTCGGCGGTCCAGTCGCCCCAGTCCTTGATGTCGGCTGCGATGTCGAGGTAGCAGCCTGTTTGTCCTTTTATGATGTGTCCTTTGCCGTCGTCGGGCAAAATACCCGGTATGTTCATGGCGCACTCAATGCGCAGACGCTCAAACGCGCCGTCTTTCCATTCAACAAACGTACCGTCGTTGATTTCATCGTATTTTGTTGGTGCTTTGAAGTCGAATTGGAAATCGGTGTCCTCGTCGATAACCGAGAGGTCGTACATCAGCGCCACCTTGCCGCTTTTTGTCCATGGCGAGGTAGGCTCCATACACAATCCGGGAGCCACAAACGCCAGCACCTGTTCGCCGCTTGCATCGGCCGACTTGGTGTCAGGAAGCTTCATGAGCAACAGCAAGTCCATGCTTGCATTGGTGGGCGAGAACCTCATGTTCACGAGCGAGATGTCGGCCGGGATGCCGCCCGGAACCATTTCCGAGGCATCGCCAAGGCTCAACGGCAGGTTGATGGCGTCGGTTTTGCCTTGGGCATTGGCAACGCCGCCGTCAATGAGGTGGGCAATGGTGTTTGTATAGCCAAAGCCGCCTCCCACATATTTCCAGTAACCGCCTAATTCCTCTTTCAGTTGGTTGATTGAGGAGTCGTAGTCGTTGTGGTCAACGCTTGCCCACGAGGTGAGGCGGTCAAACTGGTCGTAAGGGATGTTTTCGTCGGCGCTTCGCGACGAGCGCAGCTCGCCGTCAATCACCACATGGTGCTGGTTGACGCGAATCGAGTCAAACTCCACGGCAATGTGTATGGGCTTGCCATAAGGCTCCCACACTATGTATCCCGTTCCCTTGTATGCCGGACCGTCGAGTTTTGGCTTATCCTTACCTTTTTGTATGCCGGTGAATTTCGCGTTTTTCTCTACTGTTTTTATGTAGAGGTCAAATGCGCCCACGCTCACAGGCTCGGCCATCAACTCGGCTTCTTTCCAGTCTTTTGGCTTGGTGTCGAGCACCTTGGTCTCAGGTGAACATTGCTCGGTTTTGGTGTATTCAGGGGCGCGCGCAAAGTTATACACGTTCTGAGGGTCGCCAATCCACTTGATGGTGGTGACGGTGTCAGTCTTCTCCTTTGTTGACTCCTCGGTTTTTTCGGCATTCTTGTCGGGTTTCTTGCCGTCGAGGTAGGTACATGTTGAGGTTACTATCAGGGCGTAGTGCTTGCCTATGGCAAGTTTGGCTTTCTCAATGTCTTTCCACTCAAAGGTGTGGGTGATGGTGTCGGTTTGCTCTTTCACGAGCAAAGGCTTTTGCACCAGTATTGAGTCGTAGTCGAGCACGCCGGTATTCACCTGATAAATACCTACTTTATATTTGAAACTGGTGATGGTGTCGGCAATTTCCTTGAAGTCGGCCTCGGCGTAAACCGGCTTGTTCCATTTTACACTAAGGTCTTTTCCCTCTTCAAGTATATGATAGGTTGAAAGGTTCTTGGTGCCCGAGGGTTCCACAAGTTCAGGCACGTTAAACTTGATGACGTTGGTCACCTGTTCGTCTTCTTCCTCCTCCTCGTCGCCACCGTCTTCTTCATTGGTGGGTTCTTCTGATTCCTTAGCCACGCGGAACACGCGCATAGGGCTTATGCCGTTGTTCTCAATGAGCGTGAATCCTTGCAGCGAGGCATCGTTTTGCTGCGACTTGGCAACCACGCGCATGATATAGAGCTTGCCATCAACAAAGGTGAGCTTTCGCGTTGCCGTTGGCAGGTTCATGGAGTAGGACGATGTGGTGAGCGACGGCACTTTATAAGCCATTTTGCCATAGAGCACGGCTTCGCTGGGTGTCATGCCATCGGGCAGTTCGTAGAACTCAAGGTCGTAGGTTGGCGGCAGGAAGGCTGCGCTACATGGGCAAGTGGAAGGTGTCCATGAAAATATGGGCACTGATTTCACGAAGTCAATCACGGTAGCGCCGGCATACGGCTCCTCGTCAACAAACTCCTCGCCGCCAAACAAGCTGAGTTGGCTCTCGGGCGGCCATGTGATTTGCGGTGCAGGGGCACGATAGCAAATCTCAAAGAAGCAATCGCCCGTGTTGGGGTTTGAAAGGGCTTGCGGATTGATTGAGGTGCGGTCCCATTGATACACAATGATGTTGCCTTTGTATTGGCCCTCGGGCAACAGACCCACTGAGCCGTTAAAAATGTCGTCGAGGCTGCCGCCCGAGATTGCCACGTTGTTGAGCGACATCTCTTGGAACAGTTTCTTCAACTCGGGTTGCGACAGCGTCACGGTGCGGTTGGCGGCAAGTATGTAAGGTGCCGACGGCTGGGGATATATTGGAGTGGTGAGCCTCAGCTCGCCACCAACGAGTTGTTCCATTTGTATGCCCAGGAATATGGGAAGGTCCATATCGCTGTTGTTTGACAGCGTTATGGTGAAGTATTTTCCGGGATTGTCAAGATACAAGGCAGCCTGAGCCGGCATAGGAGAGTATTTGGCAGTGACGTTCACTGTTACTTCCTGTGCAGTTGCGATAATAAAAGCTGCCAATGCCATCAGAGAGGCAACGGCACGTTTTGCGGTATGTGTGAATGTTGCTTTCATATCTTATTGTTCTACTTTGCTCTTTTTCTTTAGGTGAATCAATGTGAAAGAATAGGTATAGTTGAGGCTCAACTGAAGGTCGAAGCCGTTATACGATGTCTGCGAGGTGATGTAATAGTCGTTATATTTGCTCATGGTGGCGCCAAACGAGAATTGGTGAGCCTCTTTGAGCAGATAAGACGCTTGCGCCGTCAAGCCGTAGGACACGGTTTTCTGGTCGTCGTATTTGTTGATGGCAGCCGAGAGGTCGGCCGAGAGGGTGAGGTTGCGGTTTTTGAGCAACGATTTTGAGAGGCCCACGTTCACCATGTTGGTGGTGAAGTCTGATTCCTCGCTTTTTGAGTTCTGGTTGCCGTATCCGGCGCTGATGTTAAGTCCGTTCGACAAGATGCCCATTGTGTAGTTGACGCTAAAGGCGCGTGTGGTGACGTCGCCGGCACCCTCGTGGAAGGTGTTTAGGTCTTTATTCATGTTGTAGCTGAATGCGCCGCCAAAGTAGTGGCTCAGCTGGTCGCCCATTATGTTATATGATGGCGAGGCGGTGAAGGCATGCATGATGCGGTTCACGCGAGTGGTGTCGTTGACGTGCTCGGTGCCGTCGCTTTGCAGCTGGCGATAGCCGTTATACGACAGGTTCAGCCCCAGGTTTTCTGACAGGTTGAGGTTGGCGGTACCGGCATAGATGAAACCTTTGGTGGTGTAGAGCTGGTTGCCGTCGAGGTTATCGGCCTGTGCCGAGAAGTTTCCTGAGAGGTTCACTCTGCCCCTGAACATGCTCGATGAGAGCATCACGCCCAGGCTCTGCACGTTGTTGCTGATGTAGTTTGCGCCGAGCGATTTATAGTCGGGTTGCACCATTTTATATGATACGGCGCCGCTCAGATGTGGGGTGTTGAAGTTGAGCGACACGTCGCCGGCAAAGCGATAGAGCGTGCTGTAACGCACGTCAAAGAGCTTGTCCCAATTGTTGAGCCGCTCAAGCTCGAGGCGCGACGAGCGCAGGTCCTCAGAGAAGAGGCTGAACGCGGCGTTGGTCGATAGGGAGAGGAAGCGTTTCACGTTGAAGCGGCCTTTCACTCCCACAACAATGTTTTCTTTGGGGTTGATGCGGTCCCACCATCCCTCGTCGAGTGAGCCCATCTTGTCTTTGGCTCGCAAGAAGTAGAGGTCGAGATATTTTGAACGGTTTCCCACACCTATTTTCACGCCAAGGCCTGAGCGCTTGTATTGTCCCATGCGAGAGGCGGGGTCGGTGGGGTCTTCGTTGATTGCTTTCTGCAGGGTTCCGTAGAATGCACCCAGTCGCAGCAGCTTTCCGTTGTATTCAATTCCCACGCCTTCAAACGGAATGTTATAGACGTAGTTTGAGAAAGCCATGCTGTGGCGGCCCAGATGCAGGGTTAGCCCCTTGTAGCTGGGGCTTATGTTGAACGAGAATCTTGGATAGGAGAATGATGTTTGATTGTTGGCGTAGATAAAAGAGAATGGCATGTTGATGCCATAAGCGGTGATGTTGAGGTTGGCATATATACTATTGCTCAAGGGCGATGCCATGCCGTTGCCGCTTGAGGAATAGTAATAAGTGTTTTGAGTGCCTATGACCCCAGTGATGAGTAGTGGATCGCTGTTGGCTATCTCCGAAATATTCTGAGCGCTCACCGACGAAACGCCAAAACCACCCAGCCATAATGCTATGGTGGTGGCAAAGATTGTTATACGCCTTATGAGACTATGTGAATTGTGGGGTCTCATGCTATGATTGATTAGTTTTAGAAAAATAAATGAGAAGAAGATTGCTGCCCTATCAGCAATTGAGATAGGGCAACAATCCTGTTTTAATTAAGAGTGTTTAGAAGCCTTTCACTGTGACTTTCTTGCTCACGATGCCATTGGCTGTATCAACCTTAACGATGTAAACACCTGCACCGAGGTTCTCGGTAGAAACTTCTGTGCCGTTGATTGAGTAAACTTTCACGTTAGCGCCGTTGGCAATGATTCTGTCGCCTTGAACGCTGATGGTTGCATCGTCGGCATTGATGGCACCTATGCCTGAAATTGAGGCTTGCAGCATCAATGGTTGAGCCATTGTACCTGCCATATCGGCAAATGCGATGGTGGTGTCAGCTTCCTTCAGTTCGCCGGTTTCGTTGTCGAGCAAGCGGAACGAAACGGTTTCTTGGCTTGCGCCGTGAACGGTGATGAAGTAACGGCCCTCAATGCAGCTGCTTGCGCCGCGACATTCGTCGCCCACAAATGGCACCACGCTGTAGCGCTCGGTGTCGTCAACGCCGCTAAGCTCGGCTATGATGGTCATGTTGTTGGCAAACTGACGTGGGTTGTAGTTGAGGATAGGCATGCGTGCGCGCACTGTTGCGCTCTTGGTGCTGGCAGTAGCGGTTGATGTTTCAACATAAACATCAAGAGAGGTTTCTTCCGGGAGGGTGATATCTGTTGCGTTTCCTGCATTGTAAAGCAGATAGCCTGCTCCGGCAGTGAATGCTGTTAAATCACCTGTCCATGAGCCGTTGTAGGTGGTTTGGAAACCTTCATGTGCTATTACTCGGCTATCATCTGGGAGGGTTACATTGGCAAATACATCGGCAAAACTGTGAGTTCTGCAATATGGGTTATTCACCCAGTTCCAGCCTTGACGCAAAGTGATGGTTTTGCCCTCGGTAGCACTGTAGAGCGATGCATCTTCAAACGTGTAATCAAATGTAACGCCGTCTTTCACGTCAACCTTGTAAGACGATGAGCCGTCGAGAGTATTGAGCGGGCCAAAGAAGCCAAACATTGGGTCGTTGTAAACCAACTGGCTTTGTGAACGCACTTCTTGAATGTTGTCAAATCCATCTGAAGAAAGTTTTGCCGAGCCGGCATATACTGAAATCCAGTTCCAACCCTCAGCAAGGTTTAGGTGTTGAGTGATAGCCACTTCACCGGTAGTTTGCACATCTTCGGTTGAAACTTCAAGTTTGCCCACGCCCACATACAGCGGAGTGAGTGTCCAGTTGTTGGTGTCGTCAACGCGTTCAAGCGTGAAGAGTGGTTGATTTTCATTTCCTTCAAGTGTTGGAATTGTAAAAATCACATCGCTCAATATGTAACCTTCAGGCTCGGTTTTGATGGTGAGTGTAGAAACGTCTTCGCAGCCAATCTTCACAGCATCAAAGCTGATGCTTTCAAGTTTGGTGATGATATTCACATCAAATATGATGGTGCCGGTGTACTCAAACATGCTATTGAAATTGCCTTCACCGTCGAAACCGCAAGCTTCAACGGTTTTGCTACCCGACATAGTGGTTGTGCCATAATCGACAGCAAAAATGCCTGATGTGGTGACGCCGATTTCTACAATATCGGTTGATGATGATTCCCAAGAAAATTCGCTCCATCCCCAGTTGCCCTTGCTTTGTGCGGTGACATAAGATGCCAACGTCTCGGTAATGTCAAGTGTTTCAAGTTCCGACGATTTAATCGCAATTGAAATTGGTTCATAGGCGCCTTCTTTTGGTCCGGGAACACCTTTAACCACAGTGACTGGTATTTCAAGGGCATCTTGAATATTTGGATGCGAAATGGTGAGCTTGCCGGTGCCTAATGCTACTCCGCAATAAACAGTGCCTATGCCTTCATAACTAAGACTGCTAAAGATTTCTTCATTGTCATCGTTTGTGCCCGAGAAGGTGAATACAACCTCCTCAGCATCGGTGGCATCGCTTGGCTCAACTGAATACAGATAAGGCAAATATTGGTTCAACTCGTCGCCTTGCACAACAAAGATTCCATTGGGGTAGAGTGAGTTAAGACCGGTTACAGGGCTCAAAACATTTACGGTGATGTTTATTGGGTCGATGTCCTGATTTAAGCAACTTGCAGTGAGTGTGAAAGTGCCTATTGCCAGTGGTGTGATGTATTGCGCGCCATTTTGGTCTTCACCAAAAGTGAATGCATTGGCATTTTCCTCAGCTACGCTCCATTCCACGCGTTCTGTTGTGTTCTCAGGCAATACTGTGATGATGCTATTCAGCGCAGCTGTGAGAGCATCGCCATCATTGATATTAACCGTAATCTCGCTCACATTAGGGTCGGTGAGCGTCATTGAGGTGATTGGTTGGTAGATATAAACAGTTGTTTCGTTTGTAATCTCTCCAGAGATAACATTATAACTAACGTTAAGCTTGAGGCCTGCTGTATTTGGGGCTATTGCGGTGAGAACGCCATCATTCACTTCAATATACTCTTGGTTGTTGCCAACATCAAAGGTGAAATTGTCGGGTTTAATAGCTCCATCGCCTGTAATAGTAATATAATCAGCCAACGTCACTTTATCACCAACATTTAAATAAAAGTCTTCAATAGAAATATCTTTAGGCTCAATGTAGTACAGAATAAATGGGTTGGAAGGAATACCACCTATTGTTTCATCGTTGCCTGTTACGTTTAAGGTCCCTTGGAGCGTGTATTCGGTGCTACCGCATTTCAGCACAAAAGTGACCGCTTTGCCGGCATCGGCGGTTGTAACCCCAATCTTCAGGGTGTAAATGCCGTTAGCCGCCTCGGTTGTTCCGCCTGATGAAGGCGTGCTGCAAATGGCACGGCACTCGTTGTCGATAAATGCTCCGAGTGTTACGTCGGCAGTTTCCGATGGGGTAATTCTGGTCTGTGTTTCATCTGCTAAAGCTGCATATACCACCGCATGGGTGCTATAATCAGCCGTGGCTACATCCCAGTTTCTTGTAGCGCTAAGTTGCCCAATGGCAGCCAGCACTAAAGCAATTAGAAGTAATAATCTTTTTGTCATAATTGTTAATGTATTAAGTGTATATAAACTAAAATTATTTAATTCTCGGTTTTGATACGCTGATGTTGAAGCATAAGGCAAATCCGCATAACGCCGTCAGCAAGGCTGCTATACGCAGCGCCCACGCCGTTGCCGAGTTGCCGCCCGATGCTTGTTGCAACATCTCGTTGATGCTTGCCGCACCTATGGTCAGTTGCGAGAAACTCTCGCCGTTGCTTGCGATGAATGGCTCAAACGTGTTGCCGTTAACTTTTGCTATCACCGACATCTGCGTTGGCGATGTCACCGCCTTAAAAGTGACTCTCACGTCGCCAACCTGCGGATTGCCGGCGTTTTTGCCCAGATACACCGTGTCGCCGCTCACTGTGATGAGGTTTGCCGGGCTTTCGACGGAATAGTCGCTTGGGTCAACACGGAGTTTGCTTGTCAGGCTGCCGGGCTGAGTGCAGTGGCTTGCAAGCTCAATCGGCTCCTCGCCACTGATTGAGTCTTTGAGAAACTGCGGCAGGATGTAAGCCCCAAGAGTGATGTTCTCAGCCAACAGTGCGCAGTTCTCAATCTCGGCAATCACAAAGTTTGAGTTGCGGTAAGCCGGGTTTTTGAATGTGCTTGAGTTCACCGGGGCGTCGGTCCAGTTGGTATGGTAGCTATATGAGCTTGCGGTTTCTTCATCAGAGTCAGGGTTGTTTTGCTCCTGCCATTGATAGTATTCCACTTTGCGGGTGAGCTTGATGGCGGCAACTGCAATGCCAAACATCTCGTCGCGCAGGGTGTCGGGGGTCTGTGCCATGGCGGTGGCGTGAATCAGCTGCCGGTTGAGGGAGGGGGAGATTGTTGAGATATTATCGACATGAATGGCTGTTTCTTGGGCACTCTTCACAACCGCCGGGGTGCCTGCCGTTTGACTCTCAGTCAAAATCAACAATAACACCGCACCAATAAGCAGCACAATCCAAGTGACGATTCTCCTTTTTGAACCGACCCGGGTGCTGCCAAGATTTGTGTTGGGTGATGAACTATGCGCCATAGTTGATGTGATTTGGTGTAATTGATTTCTGTCCAAAATTAATGCTAAACAGAACAATAAGATTTCAATTGAGGAACATCTTATTTAAATTGAGTGACAATTTTAATTGAAAACCACCATGATGTTCCTTAATTGAAATAAAAGCGCCCCGCCATTAAATGCCAATATGGTTGGCACGATGCCGCGTTGTATTGTGGAGTGTTGATGCCATGCCGTAGGGGCGTATAGCAATACGCCCGGAATTGTCGCGGAGGTGTTGATGCCATGCCGTAGGGGCGTATAGCAATACGCCCGGCGACCGCAGCGATGGCCGTCACCCCGTCACCAAAAAATAATGTTGATGCCATGTTGTAGGGGCGTATAGCAATACGCCCGTTACCCGATAAAAATGTGATGCGATGTTGTAGGGGCGTATAGCAATACGCCCGGAATCGGTATGCCATGGTGACCGACAATGTGGGTCGATGCCGTCACCAATTAAAAATGTGATGCGATGTTGTAGGGGCGTATAGCAATACGCCCGTTGACCGCAGCGATGGCACAATAAATACCAACGCGATGTGATTGATGCGTGTGTTTTCGGGCGTATTGCTATACGCCCCTACATGTGACCGAATAACGCTGGTGGTTTGTGTTTTCGGGCGTATTCGATACGCCCCTACATGTGACTGAACATCGTGGGTGGTGTGGTTGGTGTTTTCGGGCGTATTGCTACGCCCTTACATGGGAACGGATAACGCGTGCGGCGTGGTTGGTGTTTTCGGGCGTATTGCAACGCCCTTACATGGGAACGGATAACGCGTGCGGCGTGGTTGATGTTTCGGGCGTATTGCTATACGCCCCTACATGCGGCCGGATAACGCATGTGGCGTGGTTGGCGTTTTTGGGCGTATTGCTATACGCCCCTACATGTGACTGAACATCGTGGGTGGCGTGGTTGGTGATTTGGGCGTATTCGATACGCCCCTACATGTGACCGAACATCGCATGTGGCGTGGTTGGTGATTTCGGGCGTATTGCGATACGCCCCTACATGGGAACGGACAACTCGGATGGCGTGGTTGGTGTTTCGGGCGTATTGCGATACGCCCCTACATGCGACTGAACATCGTGGGTGGTGTGGTTGGTGATTCGGGCGTATTGCTATACGCCCCTACATGGGAACGGACAACGCTTGTGGCGTGGTTGTTGTTTTCGGGCGTATTGCTATACGCCCCTACATTAACGCAATATATGCCATAATAACAAAAAAACATCGCATGCCAAAACGGTATGCGATGCTTTGTTGTTATGAACGCCCAGATTTGTCTGACCGGTCGGACTCGTCAGACCAGTCAGACTATAAGGATATTATTATCTCTTTATCACCTTTTTGCCGTTGACGATATAGATTCCGGCGGGCAGAGATTCAAAGTCGTCTTGCATCTTTATGCCGAGCAGGTTGTAGATGCCGGTGACGCGATTGCCATTGTCAGTATTGATTTGCGATATCGACGAAGAGCCTTCTTCGGTGAAATAGCCTGTCTCGGGGTTCGCCATGGTCACATCCACATAGTTTGCATCGTATGCCACTGCGCCTACGAGTGAGGTACAACCGTAGAACATATCTGTTGACTTATCGCACGTCCAAGTGTCGTTGCAATAGATTGTGGTCAGTGAATTACTGTTGTAGAACATATAGCTCATATCGGTTACATTCGAGGTGTTGAATTTGGAAACGTCGAGTTCGGTCAGCGATTCGCATCCGACGAACATGCCTCCCATATCGGTTACATTATCGGTGATGAAACCCGTAACGTCGAGCGAGGTCAGTGAATTACAGTTGTAGAACATACAGCTCATATCGGTTACCTTCTCGGTGTTGAAGTTCGACAGGTCGAGCTCGGTCAGTGCGCTGCAGCCGTCGAACATACAGCTCATATCGGTTACCTTCTCGGTGTTAAAGCTCGATAGGTCGAGCGAGGACAGTGACTTACTGCCCCAGAACATATAGCTCATATCGGTTACCTTCTCGGTGTTGAAGCTCGATAGGTCGAGCGAGGTCAGGTTGGTGCAGTAGGAGAACATATAGCTCATATTGGTTGCATTTGAGGTGTTGAAGTTGGTCACATCGAGCGAGGTTAGCGATTGGCAGTATAAGAACATATTGTGAATGTCGGTTACCTTCTCGGTGTTGAAGCTCGATACATTGAGCGATTTCAGCGAAATGCAATGATGGAACATGCCATCCATAATGGTTACATTCTCGGTGTTGAAGCTCGATAGGTCGAGCGAGGTCAGGCTGGTGCAATAGTAGAACATGCCCAGCATATTGGTTACATTATCGGTTTTGAAGTTCGATAGGTTGAGCGAGGTCAGTGAATTACAGTTCCAGAACATATAGCTCATATCGGTTACCTCATCGGTGTTGAGGTTTTTAATTCCCTCGATAGTCTCAAGTTTTTTGCAATCCTTGAACCAATATGCAGTGCTTGTTGGGAGATATTTCTTGAACGAGATTCTGAATATCGCGTTTGTTATATTCGAATTTGTCCATTCGTGCTTGTCAAGCGCTGTGTACGCCGTGCCGGTGCGGGATGCACGTATTTTATCATAGTAGAACGTGAGCGCACTGCCATCGTTAATTGCGTATGCTTCTTTTTCAAGAGAACAAGATGTGAAATAACCAGTCTCGGGGTTCGCCATCGAAATGTCAAATAAGTTTTCATTGAATTCCGCAGCGCCAACAAGCGAGAAGCAATAGAAGAACATGCCTGATGCTTTTTGACACGTCCAAGTATCGTTGCAGTAGATGGTTTTGAGCGAACGGCAGTTTAAGAACATCTCTTGCATCTCGGTCACATTTTCGGTGTTGAAATTCGATAGGTCGAGCCAGGTAAGCGAAAGGCACCACTCGAACATAAGGTTCATCTTGGTCACCTTCTCGGTGTTGAAGTTCGACACATCGAGCTATGTCAGCAATTCGCAGTCGTGGAACATATAGCTCATATCGGTTACATTATCGGTGATGAAGCACGTAACGTCGAGCGAAGTCAGTTTGTTGCATCCGAGGAACATATAGCTCATATCGGTTACCTTCTCGGTGTTGAAGTTCGATACATCGAGCGAGGTCAGAGAATAGCAAGAATTGAACATGCCAGCCATATTGGTTACATTGTCGGTGTTGAAACCCGTAACGTCGATTGAAGTCAAGGCTTCGCAGTTGCAGAACAGATTGCTCATATCGGTTACATTATCGGTGATGAAACCCGTAACGTCGAGCGAAGTCAAGGCGTTGCACCTGCAGAACATATTGCTCATGTCGGTTACCTTCTCGGTGTTAAGGTTTTCAATTCCCTCTATTGTCTCAATTTTTCTGCAGTTATAGAACCAATATGCAGTGCTTGTTGGGAGATATGTTTTGAACGATTCGTCGAATACCACTTTAGTAATCTTGTCATTATAAACAGCCCTGTCGGTGCCGGCCCAAATAGGGTGAGGAGTTTCACCATGCGTTTTGTCGATGCCATACACTGTGCCGGTGCGTGTGACGTATAGGTCGTCGTAGTAGAACGTGAGGGTAGCGTCATCTTCAACGACGTATGCTTTAGTCGCATAATTAGTTGTAAAATAACCGGTATTAGGGTTCGCCATCGAAACGTCAGTTTTGTTTTCATCGTATGACACTGCGCCAACAAGCGAGGTACAACCGTAGAACAACATATCGGTTGACTCATCGCACGTCCAAGTATTGTTGCAATAGATTGTGGCAAGGGCTTCGCAGCCTGTAAACATCCAACTCATATCGGTTACACTCTCGGTGCTGAAGTTCGTTATGTGGAGCGTGGTCAGTTCGATGCATCCGTTGAACATATTGCTCATATCAGTTACCTTCTCGGTATTGAAGTTCGATAGGTCGAGCGTGGTTAGCGATTCGCAGAATAGGAACATATTGTGCATATCGGTCACATTCTTGGTGTTGAAGTTCGATAGGTCGAGCGTGGTCATGTTACAGCAAGAATGGAACATGCCATCCATATTGGTAACCTTCTCGGTGTTGAAGTTCGACACGTTGAGCGTGGTTAGCCATTGGCAGCCCAAGAACATGCCCAGCATATTGGTTACATTATTGGTTTTGAAACCTGAAACGTCGAGCGAGGTCAGTGAATTACAGTCCCAGAACATATAGCTCATATCGGTTACCTTCTCAGTGTTGAAGCCGGATACATCGAGCGAGGTCAGGACGTAGCAGTTGCAGAACATATGGCTCATATTGGTTACCTCATCGGTGTTGAGGTTTTTAATTCCCTCGATAGTCTCAAGTTTTTTGCAATTATAGAACCATTCTGCTGTGCTTGTGGGTGCATATTTCTTAAAAGATGTGTCAAAAATGACTTTCTTAATTTCAATAAGGTCTGAAGTTTTGCCAATGTCACGCACAGTGCCAGTGTGGTTGGCGCGTTGGTCATCGTAATAAAACGTGAGTGTTGTGCCGTCTTCAACGGCGTAGGCTTCCTGTGCCTTTGCCACGGTGGGCATAAGCAGCGAGATAAACAGCGCGACTATTGCCGCGAGTCTGTACCGTAGTAAATCCTCAAATCCGCAACTGCGTGCATAATATGATACAGAAGCGAAAAGAATCTG
>JBJECY010000135.1:0-78055 GCA_051871515.1 Muribaculaceae bacterium
TGCTCAGGTACTTAAAAACAAATACTAATAACTAAGTTGCGGAATTAAGGTTACATTTATCACCCAAGTTTATGCCCACCAATAGCGCATAATTTCAAGGAAATTCAGTATATTTGCATCGATATAGTGAAACCACTATCACAACAAAGAAAATAATAAACAATCAATATTAACACTTTGATAAAACAATATGGAAAATAAAGTGAACATTCCCTGGGAAGAGCGTCCTGCCGGATGCAACGAGGTGATATGGCGTTCAAGCCGCAACCCCATCATCGACCGCTATCACATACCCACATCAAACAGCATCTTCAACAGTGCCGTGGTGCGCTTTGGCGATGGCTTTGCCGGTGTGTTCCGCTGCGACAACCGTTCGGTGCAAATGAACATCTTTGCCGGACGCAGCCGCGACGGCATCAATTGGGAGATTGAACACGAACCAATTGTGTGGAAATGTGGCAACACCACCATGATTGATTCAACCTATAAATACGACCCACGATGCACCTGGATTGAAGACCGCTACTGGATTACCTGGTGCAACGGCTACAAGGGACAACCCACCATTGGCATAGGCTACACCTTCGACTTCAAGGAGTTCTATCAATGTGAAAACGCCTTCTTGCCATTCAACCGCAACGGCGTGCTGTTCCCCGAGAAAATAAACGGCAAATATGCTATGATGAGCCGCCCAAGCGACAGCGGTCACACCCCGTTTGGCGACATCTACGTCAGCTATAGCCCCGACATGAAGTATTGGGGTGAACACCGCCACATCATGGGCCCAACGCCATTCCCATTGAGCGCATGGCAATGCACCAAGATTGGTGCCGGCACCGTGCCGTTCCTCACCTCTGAAGGCTGGCTTATGTTCTATCACGGTGTAATCACCACCTGCAACGGATTCCGCTATGCTATGGGCGCTGCCATACTCGACCGCGAAGACCCATCGCGCGTGCTCTATCGCACACAACCCTATCTGTTGGGTCCGGCTGCTCCTTACGAGCTTGTGGGCGATGTGCCTAACGTGGTATTCCCTTGCGCATCGCTGCAAGAGGGCGACAAGGTGTGCATCTATTATGGCGCCGCCGACACCCACGTTTGCATGGCATTTGGCTACATCTCAGAAATCATCGACTTTGTGAAGAAAAACAACTGCGCCGACAAATAATCGGGGCATCAACCTTATCAGGAGAACATAACCGCATTCACCTCATCTGTGATGCGGAATGTTCTCTTTTTCAATTCATTGCATAGTAAAGCTAAACCTATCAACCCCCAAATCTAACTCAATCAATGAAAAAAAGTGTTTTAAGTTTGTTTGCTGCAGTGGCATGCATAGGCGCTTTATCGCTTAAGGCTCAGCAACCTGTTGATTACGTTAATCCATTTATAGGCACATCAAATTTCGGCACCTGCAACCCCGGTGCAATATGCCCCAGCGGACTAATGTCGGTGGTGCCATTCAACGTGATGGGCAGCGACGACAACCGCTTCGACAAAGACTCGCGCTGGTGGTCAACGCCCTATGAATTCTACAACTGCTTTTTCACGGGGTTTGCCCACGTGAACCTTAGCGGTGTGGGATGCCCCGAACTGGGAACACTGCTGCTGATGCCCACCACTGGGCCGCTCAACGTTGATTATAAGCAATATGGCAGCACCTATTCAAACGAGAAAGCCCAACCAGGCTACTACAGCAACCAACTCACCAAATACGGCATCACCACCGAAGTGTCAGCTACCATGCGCACCGGTGTGTCGCGTTTCACCTTCCCCAAAGGCGAAAGCCACATTCTGCTCAACTTGGGCGAGGGTCTAACCAACGAGAGCGGTGCACAAGTGCGCCGCGTGAGCCCAACCGAGTGGGAAGGCATGCGCACCCTTGGCACTTTCTGCTATGTGCCCAACGCCGTGTTCCCCATATACTTTGTGATGCGCGTCAACAAGGTGCCTGCATCATCGGGGCTGTGGAAAAAACAACGCCCCATGACCGCCGAAGCAGCTTGGGATTCAACAGCCGGAAAATATAAGCTCTATAACAATTACAGCAAGCCACTTGCCGGCGACGACATTGGCGTGTATATCAACTTCGACACCACCGAGGGCGAACAGATTGAGGTGCAGATGGGCGTATCGTTTGTGAGCATTGAGAACGCACGCCTCAACCTCAACACCGAGCAAAAAGGCAAGAACTTCACACAGATTGCCCAAGAAGCACGCAACCGTTGGAACGAGGACCTGAGCCGTATAATGGTGGAAGGCGGTACTGACGACCAAAAGACCATCTTCTACACGGCTCTCTATCACATGCTCATTCACCCCAATGTGCTCAACGACGTGAACGGTGAATATCCTGCCATGGAAAGCGACAAGATATTAAAGACCAACAGCAACCGCTACACCGTGTTCTCGCTTTGGGACACCTACCGCAACGTACACCAGATGCTCACCATGCTCTATCCCGAAAGGCAAATCGATATGGTGCGCTCAATGATTGACATGTATAAAGAAGGCGGATGGCTGCCAAAATGGGAGCTTTTTGGCCGCGAGACATTCACCATGGAAGGCGACCCTGCAATACCGGTGATTGCCGATACTTGGCTGCGCGGCATGCGCGACTTTGACGTGGAAACCGCCTACGAAGCCATGAAGAAAGGTGCCACCACACCCGGTGCACAAAACCTGCTGCGCCCCGACATCGACGAATATATTGAAACCGGCTATTGCGCTTTGCGTGAGCAATATGACAACTCAGTGTCACACGCACTTGAATACTACATTGCCGACTTTGCTCTCTCGCAAATGGCACAGCAACTCGCCAAACAAGCAAAAGCCAATGGCGACCTCAACAAAGCCAAGCAATATGAGGACGATGCAGCCATCTTCTCGCAACGCTCGCTGCAATACAAAAAATATTACAGCAAAGAATACGGCACCCTGCGCCCAATATTGCCAAATGGCGAGTTTTACAGCCCGTTCGACCCCAAACAAGGCGAAAACTTTGAGCCGTCGCCCGGTTTCCACGAGGGCAACGCATGGAACTACACATTCTATGTGCCTCACGATGTGAAAGGCCTTGCCAAGCTCATGGGCGGCGACAAGAAATTTGTTGAACACCTGCAATCAGTGTTCGACAATGGCTACTACGACCCGGCCAACGAACCCGACATTGCTTATGCCCACCTCTTCTCATATTTCAAAGGCGAAGAATGGCGCACACAAAAGATGGTGCAACATCTGCTTGCAACATATTATAAAAACGCGCCTGACGGCATACCCGGCAACGACGACACCGGCACAATGTCGGCATGGGCAATCTTCAACATGATGGGATTCTACCCCGACTGCCCGGGCAAAGCCGAGTACACACTCACCACGCCAATCTTCAACAAGGTGACAATGAAGCTCGATGCCTCACGCTGGGGCAAAGACAAACTGGTGATTGAAGCCCCACGCCCACAAGGTGTGCCCAATGGCGGCGAAGCCTACATAAAGAGCATCACCGTGAACGGCAAAAAGCACAAAGGCTACCGCATTGGCTGGCAAGAGCTAATCAACGCCGGAACCATAACCTTTGAACTGCGCAAATAAATTCACCCTATCACCCTAATAACTGAACTAAAAACAACAACAATCTTCAGAAATCAGCTGGGCGGCTACCATGCCGCAACAGGGAAGCAGCAAATGTGCTCACGGCACGGCAACCGCCCAAGGCTTCTGAACAAACAAAATTCAAACATATATATGAAAAAATTCAAACTATTGATTACGGCGCTCGCCGTGGCTACAACAGCATTAGCTGCTCAGGCACAAGGCCCCAGAGGACTTGTGAAATACGTCGATCCAATGATAGGAACCGGCTTCCACGGACACGTGTTTGTGGGCGCAAGCGTGCCTTTTGGCATGGTGCAAGTGGGCCCCAACAACATCGACAAAGGATGGGATTGGTGCTCGGGCTATCATTATAGCGACAGCATCCTCATCGGATTCTCTCACAACCACCTCAACGGCACCGGTTGCGGCGACCTTGGCGACGTGATGCTCATGCCAATGACCGTGCCCAACGTGGTGCGCGGCGAACAAAAAGACATCTCAAAAGGATATGCCTCAAAGTATCGCCACAGCACCGAGGTGACACGCCCCGACTACTACTCGGTGATGCTCGACCGCTACGACATTAAGGCCGAGATGACAGCCACCACACGCGTGGGCTTGCACCGTTACAGCTACCCCACCGGCAAAAACGCCTATCTGCTTGTTAACCTCAAAGACGGCGTTGGCTCAATCACCATTGGCTCAATGATTCGCCAAGTTGACGATTACACCATTGAAGGATATCGCTACACCCGCGGTTGGAGCCCAATGCGCAAAACATATTTTGTGCTCAAAGCCAACAAAAAGATTAAAGGCATCGACCTCTATGCCAACGACCAAAAGATAAACCTTCACAACCCTCAGCTCAAAGACAAAGCCGTGAAAGGAATCATTGACTTTGGCAACGAGAGCCAAGTGATGGTGAAGGTGGCATTATCATCGGTGAGCTGCGACAACGCACGCGCCAACATGGCAGCCGAATTGCCGGGCTTTGACTTTGAAGGCACTGCCGCCACTTGCCGCAGCCTGTGGGAAGAACGCCTGAGCCGCACAACAGTTGAAAGTGACGATGAGGCCGCTAAACGCGTATTCTACACGTCGCTCTATCACACCATGATTGCGCCATCAATTTTCTGTGACGTTAATGGTCAATACCGCGGCATGGACGATATGATTTACACAGCCAAAGGATTTACCAACTACACCACCCTTTCGCTTTGGGACACCTATCGCACATTGTGCCCGCTCTTCACCATCATCAACCCCGAGATTGTTCCTGATTTGGTTAACACCATGCTCTCAATCTATAAGCAAAACGACAAGTTGCCAATCTGGGCACTTCACAGCGGCGAAACCGACTGTATGCCGGGCTACAGCTCAGTGCCAATCATTGCCGACGCCTACCTGAAAGGCTTCACCGGTTTTGATGCTAACGAGGCTCTCACAGCAATGGTGTCAACCGCCACCTATCGCAAGCAAAAGGGTGTGCCTTATGTGCTTGAACGCGGCTACATTCCCTGCGACAGCGTGCACGAAGCCACTTCTATAGCCATGGAATACTCGGTTGACGACTGGGGTATCGCAGCTATGGCTCGCAAAATGGGCAACACCACCATTGCCGACCTTTTTGCAAAACGTGCCATGTACTATAAGCAATACTTCGATAGCGACATTCAATTCATACGTCCAAAAATGGCCGATGGCTCGTGGCGCACTCCTTATGACGCAGCCAACAGCATCCACATGGTGGGCGACTTCACCGAGGGCAACGGTTGGCAATACACCTTCTTTGCCCCACATGATGTTTACGGTCTCATTGAGCTCTTTGGCGGCGACAAGCCTTTCATCACCAAGCTCGATGCATTCTTTGTTAACAACGACAGCATGGGCGAGCAAGCCTCAGCCGACATCACCGGCCTCATTGGACAATACGCCCACGGCAACGAGCCAAGCCACCACATAGCATATATGTATGCCTATGCCGGACAGCAATGGAAAACAGCCGAGAAAGTGCGCTATGTGATGGATGAGTTTTATACCGACCGCCCCGACGGCGTGATTGGCAACGAGGACTGCGGACAAATGTCGGCATGGTATGTGCTCTCAGCTATGGGATTCTATCAAGAAAACCCATCAGACGGCGCTCTGGTGTTTGGTAGCCCACGATTTGCCAAGATGACCGTGAAAGTGCGCGGCGGTGCCACTCTCACCATCGAAGCAAAGAACAACAGCGCAAAGAACATCTACATTCAAAAAGTGATGCTCAACGGTCAACCTTACGACAAGAGCTATATCACCTACGACGACCTGCTGCGTGGCGGAAACCTCACCTTTGTGATGGGTGCTAAACCAAACAAGAAGTTTGGTGCAGCTGCCGCTTCACGCCCCAAAGCAATAAACGGAATCTGACACTAACGCGCTATGGCGCAACAATAATAAGCGGCGAGGACCAATGGCTCTCGCCGCTTTTTTCATCGCTTATGCGGTATTTCGTTAGTGGGGGGCGTTCAATTTCCGCCTCAACTGTTCATCTATGACACTTAATCTTATCTAAATACGCCGATGGCGATATGCCTTCTTTTTTCTTGAACAGGCGGCTGAGGTGTTGAGGATATTCAAACCCGAGTGCCTGCGCTACCGATGAGATTGTTTCGCCAGAGGCAAGGAGATTCTTTGCTTTCTGAATGACAAATTGATGGATGTACCCTTTGGCAGAATCGCCTGTGTGCTTTTTCACCATATCACCAAAAAACTGCCTGTCGTAGAAACGCTTACAATAGTTCAACTGCAGACTGATGTAATCCTTTAGAATAACATCTTGCATATCATCGTTTCCATCGTCCAACTCATCTTTAATCTTTTTCATGATGTCGGCAAGCCGGGCATATTCATCTTCTGTGGTGTTCAACGCCTCGTTGGCGTTGTAATCAAAAAACGAGTAATTGCGGATATTCTTCTCCAAAGGCGTTCCGTGCAACATATCGGGATGAAACAGTAAAGCCCATCCGTCAAGCTCCATCCACTCACCATTGTCCTCTTTTCCGTCTATTTGCCCCGGGGCAACGCAGATGACCGTGCCACCACTTTAAATGGCGGCTTTCGATAGCGACTATCACAGCATCAGCCTAATGGGCCATTGTGCCGATGCCTTCACAGAAAGCCAAATTGACAAATAATACTTGTTCCTTACGAAAAAACAGGTGAGCTTTTCAATTGGCAAGTGTACTATTTTTCCATTTTGGCACGCAAAAAAATACCAACAAGCAGAACAGAACACTTTTTGCGCAATTCTGCCAACAACTTAAGCCTTTTTGAAAATAATAAGCAGTATTTTGGTATTACATTTGCACATACAATAATACGTAAAAAACAACTATTGTATGAAATATGGATAGCATCAATGAACTCAACCTGAATGATATAGCAATTCAGGCTCAGCAAGTGCCAAGCACTGTAATACTGCATCAAGACGACGACATATTGTGCATGAAGACCGAGTCGGACAAAATCACACACTTAGGCAAGTCATCGTCAACCGACACATCGTTTTTTTTGCTCTGCACAAACGGCAGCATCACAATCAAGTTCCCTAACCGCACCATCGTCATCAACCGATATGAAGCGGTGTTTGTGCGACCCAAAGCCTTGTTTCTCGATGTTGAAGTATCAAACGACTTCAAAGGCTATTGGCTTGGCATCAACATGCGTTTCACCCGCGGAATGATACGCTTAGACAAGGGCGTGCAGCAAATCATCTTTTACCTCATCAGCAACAATATGGTGAAGCTCACCAACGATGAGGGGCGCATTATGGAAGCCTATTTCCAACTTATGCAAGTCAAGTCGGGGCACTCGGGCTACTACGCCAAAGAGACCGCCTCAAGCATCATTCGTGCACTGCTCTACGACTTCTTCTCGCATGTGCGCGACGAGTTGGTCAACAAGAATATCTCAACCGAGCCAATTCACAGCGCCGACACAATGTTTCTGCGATTCACCGCATTGCTCTATGACCACAATGCCACGTCTCGCAAAGTGAGCTATTATGCCGACCAACTTTGCATCTCGTCGAAATACCTCTCCTACATTTGCCGCACCATGTGTGGCAAAACAGCTATGGCAATCATCAACGAGCACATGACACAAAACATCAAGTATTATCTTGAACACACCACTCTGAGCGTGAAAGAAATCTCAATCTTGCTCGATTTCCCATCGCTCTCGTTCTTCGGACGGTATGTGAAAAAGCATTTGGGAATGTCGCCCAATGCCTACCGAGCCGAAGCGACGAAGTGACCACAACCACCCTACTGCAACATTTTTTAAGCAATACACTGCTACTCATTTGCACAGTCCCTCTTCACAAGCGGCTGTGCTTTTTTTGCACCTATGCAAGCGATATTGTGGAGGCAATCGGCTGAAAGTATGCCGCCCACACCTTCAACAAAAAAGGGAACCGTGGCATCACGCCAAGGTTCCCTCCATCGTTTTCTGACTCAACAATTCCGGGCTATTGTATCATTTTGCCCGGTTAATATATAATCAACATTGAGTATATAGATATGATTAGTATTTATCTGCTATATTAATCCTAAATCATCATTTCACACCACCGCCAAGGGCATTATACACAGTTATCACGCCTTGAATGGTGGCAATGCGATTGGCAACCTGCTGCAGCTGAGCGCTGAGCAAGGTCTGCTGAGCATTGAGCACCTCAAGATAAGTGGTGCTGCCATGCTCCATGGTGAGCATTGTGCCGTCGTAAGCCTTTTGCAGCGATTCAACTTGGCTGTCATAAAGCTCGGCTTTCTTTTTGCAAGCCTGATATGAGGTGAGAGCATCGTTCACCTCAATGCCTGCATTGAGCAGCGTCTGCTGGAACTGCAACTGTGCTTCCTCGGCTTGCGCCTTGGCAATCTTCAGCTGGGCGTTGAGCTGTCCGCGTGCAAATAGCGGCTGCGTAATCTGTCCAACTGCCGACGCCAAGAATTTGCCTGGATTCTGTATTATTGAACCTGCCTGATTGGTCCATCCGGCACTACCGCTCAGCGTGATTGACGGATAGAAGGCCGACCGTGCAGCATTGGTGGCATAGAACGCCTGTTCAACACCGCGCTCAGCAGCACGCACATCAGGACGCGCGCTCAGCAAATTCAAGGGCACACCCACGCTCAACACTTCGGGCAGATTCTGCCCGCTGAGCGTGCCGCGTTCAATGTGACGAGGCACTTGGCACAGCAATTTAGCCATAGCATATTCACAACTTGCTATTTGTGCCTGCAACTCAACTTCCGAAGCACGCACGCCGGCAAGCGATGCCTCCATCTGCCTAACAGCAATATCATTGCTCATGCCGGCATCAACCAGCGCACGCGTCGATTCAACAGTCTTTTCCCAACTCTCGGCGGTGCAACGCGTGATGGCAAGTTGCTCGTCGAGCATCAGCAATGTGTAATAGTTGTTGGCTACCAAAGCCACCACCTGCGATTGCACAGCCTGCTGATAGTCCTTGCTCTGAGCCACAAGCGCCTCACTTTGCTTCTTGGCATTGCGCAGTTTGCCAAACACGTCAACTTCCCAGCTTGCAGTGAGCGGAATAGAATAAGCTTGTGTGGCCTTGTGACCATCAAAGCTGCTCACGCTGCCTTGCGGAGCAAGCGCGAACGATGGCAAATAAGCCAGTTTGGCTGCTTTGAGCGTGGCTTCAGCCTCAATCACACGTTGCTCGGCGGTAAGCAGGTCGGTGTTGCTTGCCAGAGCCTGCTCAATGAGGTTTTGCAAATGCACGTCGGTGAAGAGCTCGCGCCATGACATTCCTGCCAAGCCCACACTGTCAACCGACACATCGCCGGCAAGCACTTTTTCATCATACAAACCTTCGGGCACCGTGTTGACCTTTTCATATTTAGTGTAGATGCCGCAGCTGCTCATAAGCAATGCTATCAGCGGCACCATTAATCTGCTTTTTTTCATAAATCTCATCTCACACATCATTATTCGTTATTATTCATCTCTTCGGTGGCGCGTTGTTGCTCAAGCATCACTTGCTCGTCGGCTTCAACGTGCATTGGCTTGCGCACCTTCTCCTGCAATGTTTCAAAAATAATGTAGAACACAGGCACCACAAACACAAGTGCCAAAGAGCCCACCAACAAACCGCCAACCACACCGGTGGCAAGCGATGAGTTGCCGTTGGCGCCGGCACCGGTTGAGAACATCAGCGGCAACATACCAAACACCATGGTGAGCACAGTCATCAAAATAGGGCGCAAACGCACTTGGGCAGCCGAGTAAGCCGACTCAATAATGCCCATGCCCTTGCGGCGGCGCTCAATGGCGTATTCGGTAATAAGGATTGCTGTCTTGGCAAGCAAGCCAATGAGCATAATCACACCGGTTTGCAGATAGATGTTGTTTTCAAGTCCAAACACATTGGCAAACAAGAACGAGCCCATCAAGCCAAACGGCACAGAGAGAATCACGGCAAGCGGCAGCAAGAAGCTCTCGTAGAGGCATGAGAGAATCAAGAAGATGAGGAACACGCACACAGCATATATAAATGCGGTGTTGCTGTTTCCGTCGTTTTGAGCCAACTCACGGCCCATGCCGCTATATTCGTAGCCGTAGCCTTGAGGCAAAACCTGTTCTGCAACCTCGGCAATGGCTTTCTGCGCCTCGCCGGTTGAATAGCCGTCGGCAACATTCACGTTTGTGGTGATTGAGCTGAACAGGTTGAAACGGTTTTCAACCTCCGAACCCATCACATCGCGCAAGGTCACGAATTGGATTATTGGCGCCATTTCGGTGCCGTTGCGCACCATCATATTGTCAAGGGCTTGCTTATCGAGGCGATAAAGCGGGTCACCCTGGAGCATCACACGATATACCTTTCCAAACTGGTTATAGTTGCTCACATACGAACCACCGCAATAGCTGCCCAATGTCTCAAGCACCGTTGCAGGCGAAATGCCGGCACGCTTACATTTGGCGGCATCCACGTCAATAGCCACTTGCGGGAAGTTGATGTTATATGATGAGTATGCCATGGCAATTTCGGGGCGTTGGTTGAGTGCCACAATCATCTTCATAGCGTTGGCATAGAAAGTTGACATATCACCGCCGGTCTTATCTTGCAGATTGAGTTCCAAAGCATTACCCATACCGTAACCAGGAATCATGGCAGGTTGGAACGAGAAGATTTGGGCATCCTTGATTTGCGCGAACTGAGCATTGAGGCGAGCAGCCACAGCATCGGCACTATGTTCCTTGCCCTTACGTTCGCTCCAGTCCTTAAGGCGAATGATGATTGTGCCGTAAGACGTGCCTTGGCCCGAAATCAATCCGTAGCCCGAAACGCGTGCAGAGTGCTCAATCTCAGGAGTTTGCTCAATTATCTTCTCAACCTTGTCCATTATCTTATCGGTTTCAAGCAATGTGTTACCCGGAGAGGTGCTTATGTTCACCATCATCACACCCTGGTCCTCCTGAGGCACAAGGCCGGTCTTGGTGGTGCTCATAAACCACACAAGCAGCACGCAGGCAGCAATAGTGGCAGCCCAAACCATCCATTTATGGTTGATGAAGAACAGCACGCCACGTTTGTATTTGCCCAAAACGGCATTAAACGAGGCATTGTAGGCAGCCTTTACGCGGCCGTTGATGCTCTTTGGGCTCTTCTTGCCGTCGCTGGGTCGCATAATCATTGCGCACAACGCCGGACAAAGCACAAGCGATGATATCATTGAGATGCCCACAGCAGTAGCCATGGTGATACCAAACTGGGTGTAGAAGATACCCGATGTGCCACCGGTGAACGTAACCGGGATGAACACAGCCATAAACACACAGGTACAAGAGATGATTGCCATGGTAACATCGCCCATAGCCGACTTGGTTGCTTGATATGAGGAGGTGTAGCCGTTGTCAAACTTGCTCTGAACCGCCTCCACCACCACAATGGCATCATCAACCACCGTACCAATGGCAAGCACAAGAGCAAACAATGTGAGGATGTTAAGGCTGAAGCCAAATGCCACAAGGCAGGCAAACGTGCCCACAAGCGACACTATGATTGACACCGACGGGATAAACGTACTCTTGAAGTCCTGCAAGAAGAAGTAAACCACAAAAATCACCAGTATGATGGCTATGATGAGCGTTTCAACCACATTATGAATCGAGGCAAACAAGAAGTCGTTTGAGCTCATCATGGTCACAAATTCCACTCCTTCGGGCAACGATTCGCTCATCTGCTTGATGTTGCGCTCTATGTCCTTGTTAACGGCAGTGGCGTTTGACCCTGCGGTTTGAAACACAATATATGGTGTGGCAGGCTTGCCGTCCATCTGGCTGAAGAAGCTGTAGCTCAATGTTCCCAGTTCAACTTGTGCCACGTCGCGCAGGCGCAGCACCGAGCCGTCGTCATTTGAGCGCACAACAATGTCACGAAACTCGTCAACGTCCTTCAGTCGTCCACGATATTTCATTGTGTACTGATAAACATTCTTTGAGTTCTCGCCCAATGCACCCGTTGGCGCCACAATGTTTTGCTCGCCCAGCACCGCAGTGATGTCGCTCGGCACTAAGCCGTATTGTGCCATCAGTTCAGGCTTTAGCCAAATGCGCATACTGTAAGTGTCGCCAAGCAGCATCACATCACCCACGCCATTCACGCGCTTGATTTGTGGCACCACGTTGATATCCAAATAGTTGCTCAAGAATGTTTGGTCGTAACGTCCGTCCGACACAAGCGCACCAATCTGCAAAAAGCTGGTTTGCTGTTTCTGCGTGGTAACACCAATCTTAGTCACCTCGGCAGGCAACAGACCTTGTGCCTTGCTCACTCGGTTTTGCACGTTAACCGCCGCCATATCAGGGTCGGTTCCCTGCTTGAAATATACTGTAATTGTGGCTGAACCAACGTTGGTGGCTACTGATGACATATACATCATGTCCTCAACACCGTTGATGCTCTCTTCAAGCGGCATAATCACCGAGTTCATAACCGCATCAGCGTCGGCACCGGTGTAGGTGGCTGTGACGCGCACCGTTGGCGGTGCAATATCGGGATATTGCTCCACCGGCAGCGACATGAGAGATATCAAACCCACGGCGAAAATCAATATCGATATGGATATTGCCATCACCGGACGCTTAATGAATACATTACCTTTCATTTGTATCTTTAACTAAAAACTTTGTTTACTGCTTAATAAATAATCCGCTTTTTTTATTTCACTTTAGTGCCTTCGCGCACCAATCCGGCACCTGCCGACACAATCTCGTCGCCGGGATTCAGTCCGCTCAGCACCACATATTCGCGTCCGTCGTTTATAGCCGAAACTTCAATAAGTGTAGATTTGGCAACGCCGCCCTCGGCAACCAAATAAACCATCACTTTATCTTGCATCTTCACCGTGGCTTCTTGCGGAATCACAATAACGTCTTTATAAACCGAAGGAATCACCACAGCACCTGAAGCACCGCTGTGCAACACACGGCCTGCATTAACAAACTCTGCTCGCGCGGTCACGCTTCCTGTTTGGCGGTCAATCACGCCGCTGATGCTCTCAATGCGTCCGGTCTGTTCATAGATTGAACCGTCGCTCAACTTCAACTGAACCTCAGGCATATTCTTTATCACGCCGTCCATTGAGCCATATTGGCGAGTGAGAGCCAGCAAACGGTTCTCGGTCATTGAAAAATAAACATACATTCTGCTATTATCGCTGATGGTGGTGAGCGGTTGGGGCAACGAAGGACCCACCAAAGCGCCCACGCGATAAGGCAATGTGCCCACCACGCCGGCACAAGGCGATTTCACCTCGGTATAAGACAAATCGTTGCGCGCATTCACCAGCATTGCCTCAGCTTGTGCCATCTGCGCCTTTGCCGATGCATAACTGTTTTCAACCGTTTGCAGATTGGAGTATGAAATCACTTTCTTCTCGTAGAGCACACGACTGTTGTTAAGATTAAGCTCTGCCGTGCGCAACGCTGCCTCGGCAACCTCAACATTGGCTTGAGCTGTCTTGAGCGCCGCACGATAAGGAACCTGGTCAATCACAAACAGAACGGTGCCTTTTTGCACCACATCGCCTTCTGATACGCACATCCGCTCAATCTTACCTGATACTTGCGGCAAAATCTCAACATCTTGCCGTCCTCTAATAGTTGCCGAATAAGACTCACTGACCGTCTTGTCGGATTTCTTCACTGTCATGGTTTCATAGTTGGCAGCAGGCATCTCGCCGGACGACTGCTTGTTGCATGATGCTGACATCGCTGCAACCAACGCCACAACCATGGTCTTTACCATTAATCGTTTCATGTTGTTACTTCTTAAATATATTTTTATAGCTCTTGAAAAATTTCGTGGCAAAGTTACTGATACTCAAAATTATGCAACTTATCTATTTTTCCACAAAACTTGCTTAAACAGAGTTGCGCTCTTTAATAATCATTAAATTAACTGCACTCCGGTTAATAATGGCATCTAAAAAGCGTCAGGCATAAGCCTCTCACTCATCATCAACACCTCCAAGATGTGCACTCTCGCCATGGCTCGTGCCGGGATTGAATTTCATTTCTCACCTCATATCAATGTTGCTGAAATTTTCATTATCTTTGTGACGAACTTAAGCAGAACAATTCAGATGAAGGACTTTGCAGCAATCGATTTTGAAACAGCCAACAACTATCGCTCAAGCGTGTGCAGCGTGGGAGTGGTGATTGTGAGAGATGGCGTGATAGTTGACTCTTTCTATAGTCTCATCTATCCCGAACCCGACTATTTCACATATTTCACCACACAGGTGCACGGGCTCACCCTCGATGACGTGGCAAATGCTCCGGTTTTCCCAAAAGTATGGGCGCAGATTGAACCAAAAATCCACGGCCTTACCCTTGTGGCTCACAACAGCCCTTTCGACGAGAGTTGCCTAAAGGCGGCTTTCAGGACCTATCAAATGGATTACCCCGACTATAAGTTTATGTGCACGTGCCGCGCAGCACGGCAACAGCTAAAAGGTCAGCTGCCCGACAACCAACTGCACACGGTGGCAGCCTATTGCGGCTACAACCTCAAGCACCACCATCATGCGCTTGCCGATGCCGAAGCCTGCGCCGCAATTGCTCTGAAACTGCTTTGAACAATTTAGCAATTTATACTATTTATCATATATTATTAACCCACTTAAAACCAACATTCACAACATGGAAATTAAAGAAAAAGTGCTCGCAACAATGCGTGAAGCCGGCGCTCCTCTCAATGCCGGTAAGATTGCCGAACTCAGTGGCTTAGACCGCAAAGAAGTTGACAAGGCTATGAAGCAACTCAAAGAAGAAGGCGCAATTGTGTCGCCAAAACGCTGCTTCTGGGAACCTGCAAAATAAAAGCATCTAACGCAATACAAAATCCCCCTCAATGATGCCACAATCAGCATTATCCGGGGGATTTTGCTTTATCACCCTATTCAGGAGAAATTCGGAATGTCGCTTTTTTGTCTCAACGCTCCAAGCTTACTTATTAGGGAAAATTCGCATCGGCTTGATGGAAAGCCTATTGCCTAACTATGTGAGAACGGCTCCTATAAGGGCATCACTACTGTTGCCAATATGTATCTGGCACTGCTCAAAGATGCCCTTAACGAGATGCTACGTTTGCTGCAAGCTTTTCTTTTGACAATTCCGCAATGCGACACACCAACTATGAAGGGCATCATAAACAGTTCCTTTATGTAATGGTAGTTGCCTTGGCGCGGAAGTGGGCACCGCCACCAGTCGCGTTGACATAGTGATGAACTCCGGCAAGGCATTGTATCTTATTGAATCGAAACTCAACAAGTCAGCCGAAAGAGATTATATGAAAAGACAGGGCATCTCGGCGTTAAAGCCGAAATGCCCTTAGTAATCTTTTAGAGTTTTTCTTATCAGAAGCCCTCAGCATTAGCTGCGCTGATGGTGAAGCTACAGCTATACACGCCTGGGGTCATCTCATACTGTGGCAACGGAGCCGGCCCGCAGCTTTGATTGCCCAAGCCACGCTGCACCGCATCAATGCAAAGCACCACTTCAGCCATACGGTTGGCACTCAATTCGTGGTGGTGACGCATATCGTTCCACAAAGCGCGGTCGGTGAAATGCAAAGCCGAGAAATTAAATGGATTTTCGGCAACAAACTTCACACCATAGCCACCATTATCGGTGAGTTGCAACCAACGCACATCTTCGCGGTTGCCCATGGTTTGTGTGCGCACATATTCTTCTTCCATTCCCTTCACGGTGGTGTTATACACGCCCAAATAAGCCGATGCCTTACGGTCACGATAGTTCTCCCACGGTCCACGGCCATAGTATCTCACATTTTCATATAACGGTCGTAACGAGGCTGTTAGTCCCAAACGGGGCACACGATAAGCCTTGTCGCTTAGATTAAACTCGGCATCAACTTTCACACTGCCGTTGGCAAGCACGGTGTAGGTGGTGGTATAAGCATACTTGTCACCTCGCTTATTATTAAGAGTTGCCTCACACTTGGCTATGAGCTGATATCCACCGTCAACAGCAACGATGCTGCAATCCTGAAGCTTCACGCTGCTCTCGCACCATTCACGGCCATCATTGTTGATTGAGCGATACCAATTGAATGTGAATCCCTTGCCGCCGTAAATCAGTTCGCGGCCATTGAGCACCAACGAGGTCATCTCGCCTTTATCCTTATTGAAGGTGACGCACAGGTTCTCAGCCTCAAAGGTCACAAGATTCCCGGCTTCGCTTTTTGTCACTTGCGCGCCAGCCGACATAGCCACGCAAGCCTTTTTGCTGCCTTGGCTCAGGAGCAATTGTTCGCTTGCAAAGTAGTGGCCCTCTGGAACCCAGTTCTCAGCATTGTTTTTCACAAAATAAAGGTTCAAAGCATATTCGGCGCCATCGCTGAAATCGGTGTTATACGGCACTGCTACTGTTACGCTTTGGTTTTCACCTGCCTTAGGCAGCGACACCACTCCATGCTGAGCCACCTCGCCATTACGAAGCAACTGCCAACGCATGCTAAATGCATCGAGCGTCAAGAAGTCATATTTGTTTTTCACCACCACACTGCCGGGAGTATTCGATGCTTTAACCTCAATATATTGATAAACCTTTTTCACTTCCATCAGTTTAGGAGTGACGTGCCTATCGGGAGTAACGATGCCGTTGCAGCAGAAGTCGTTTGAATTAGGCTTGTCGCCAAAATCACCGCCATAGAAATATTCGTTCTGGCTGCCGTCATGCTTCACCAAACCTTGGTCAACCCAGTCCCAAATGCAACCGCCAATCATACGTTGCGAATGGTTTTCTATGTAGTCCCAATACTCAGGCAAGTTGCCAATTGAGTTACCCATTGCGTGAGCATATTCGCACAAGAAATATGGCTTTTTACGGTCGGCTTTGTCAAACGATATCATATTATCAACCGAGGGATACATGTGCGAGTCGATGTCGGCAAGATTGTTCTTAGCCTCATAGTGAATCATGCGAGTGGGGTCAATGTCGCGTGCAGCCTTATATAACTCGTCAAAGTTCTTACCGCCGCCGCACTCATTGCCCAACGACCAGAATATCACACTTGGGTGATTCTTATCACGCTGCACCATGCGCACCATGCGGTCAACCATGGCAGGTGCCCAATTGCTTTTGTTTGAGATAGAGCTGTTGCCGTGACACTCCACGTCGGCCTCATCCATCACATACAAGCCATAGGCATCATAGAGGGCATACATACGGGCATCGTTGGGATAATGCGACGTGCGCACGGTGTTGATGTTGTTGAGTTTCATCAACTCAATGTCTTGTTTCATCGACTCAACCGGAATTGCTTTTCCCAACACAGGGTGAGTGTCGTGGCGGTTTACGCCCTTAAACAGCACCAACTTGCCATTGATATAAACCTTATTGTTTTTCTGTTCAATGTGTCGGAATCCGTAGCGGTTGCTTGTGGTTTCAATCACATTGCCTTTGGCATCCTTCAACGTGAGCACAAAGGTGTACAGATTGGGCACCTCAGCACTCCACAATGCCACTTGATTGGCAATATTGCCGCTGACATCCACTGTCACAGGTTTTTTGCTGCCCACCGATGGCACAACAGCTTGCTCGGTAGCCACCACGCGATTGTTGGCATCAAGCACCTCAACTTGCAATTGCAGATTCTTATAGGTCTTGTCATAGGCCTTAATCTGCGTCTTCACATTGAAACTTGCTTTGGTAAGGTTGTCACTCAAACGGTCGGTTATTTGGAAGTCGCGCACGCGCACCTTGTTGGTGGCATAGAGATATACATTGCGATGTATGCCGCTCAAGCGGAACATATCTTGGTCTTCAAGATACGAACCATCGCTCCAGCGATACACCTCGCACGCCAAAGTATTGTTGCCCGGGCGCAGATATTTGGTGACATTAAACTCAGCATCGTTGTTGGCTCCCTGAGAGTAGCCCACTTGTTTGCCGTTAATCCAAACATACATGGCGCTATAACAGCCGTCAAAGTGCAAAAACACCTCTTTGCCCGTCCACTCTGGCTCAATGGTGAATGTGCGCAGATAAGACCCAACCGGATTGGGTTCTTTCTCTATTGTCCATCCTTCAACAGGCTCAATAAACGGCGGACGGTTGTTGTGTGGATAAACCGTATTGGTGTAGATGGCGGTGCCAAAGCCAAGCATCTCCCATGATGATGGCACCGGTATCGTTGTCCACGATGATGCATCGAACCCTTCCTTATAGAAATCAACGGGGCGTTTTGATGGACGGTCAACCCAATTAAACTTCCACATGCCACTCAGCAACTTGAAGTTGCTTGCTCGAGGAAACTCCCACGGCTGTTTAAACGAGGGGTCATTGCGTAAACTCTCGCTCGAAAGGAACGGGAAAAAGGTGTTGCGGCCATCCTCTTTGTTCACGGCAAAAATCTGTTCATTTTCCCAATATTCCTTGCCCACCGCATAAGTGATTTTTGGCAACGGCTCGTTGGTTATCTTAAACGTCCATTTCTGCGTTGGGTCGTCAGCGTTCTTTTGCATCAATTGCAATTTGCCGTCGGCACGATAACCCAGAGCCAACGAGGGATTGCGGGCAGGAGAAAGCACATAGTTACCGTCGCCGGCATCGCTGAGCACCCATTGCTGGTTCTCATTTGAGGCATCAGCATCCCACTGTATTACCAGGTCATTGGCCTTGGGATTCGACGTGCAGTCAAGACCCATGGCATAAGCAGGCAGCGAGAGGTGATAGTTACCGTTGCCGCACGCAGTGATGCTAAGCATCTGGCTTGCATGCCCCTTCACGTTGCGCCCAAGTATTATGTTTGCAAGATTGTCGGGCGAATCGCCATTATCCATCACCTCACCCCGGTTGTTATATATCTTATAATATGCTCCGGGGTCAAAAGTCTGAGCCTTGACAAATAGCGCCAAGACACTCATAATGCCAATAAATAGACACTTTTTCATCTTTTTTCAGTTGATTATGGTTTTATAGATTTGTAATTCGTTCTCTCACTGCACCCTTTCGCACACAAAGCATTGCCGTCACATGGCTGCACCAAACGTCATTGCGGCTCACATGCCGCACAGCAGCCAAAACAACACAGCGTTTGCTCAATGTGTTCGACGGTTTTATTGTGGGTTCTGCATCCCTACCCCAAATTTACAACTAAAGTTTTAAATATCAAAAAACTACGATACTCAATTGAATGAATCTCAACCACAACGCAATGCACATCAGCATTTTGCACATAATGCAAGAGTAATCAGCAGCACAGACGCCATAACACAAAAAAGCCGGTATAATAGCATCGCAGCTTTATACCGGCATCAATCTTTGATTTTATTAATGTTTTTCTGTTTACTTGTCAATTGGATAAAGCTTCACCAAAAGCATCATCAAACCAGCAATAACAGCGGGGAAGATTGAGAAGAGCATCCAAATCATGTTCTTCACAGCGCCCATGTTTTCAGGAGAGATAAACACCTCGGTGACACCATTTTCGTTTGTGCCCGACACAAAACCAACCACACCAAGCAGCAACGCAACCAGCGCGCCCGAGATGGCTGAACCAAACTTCTGCGACATTGTTCCCGACGAGAATATAAGTCCGGTTGACGAAGTGCCGTTTTTCTCAGTTGCATAGTCGGCAACATCGGCATACATCGACCACAACAGCGGTGAATAAAGGCCAATGCCAATTGATGTCAGTATCACTATGGCCACCATCACCCAGATGTAAGACGGGTCCATAGGGATAAAGAAGAATAACACAGAGGTAGCTGCGCAAATCACTGCCGACCACATGAACGCTTTCTTCTTTGAGCCCACGAACTTGGTGAATATTGGCGACAAGCCGCCAAAAATCATACAAGTCACTTCACCAAAGGTCATAAACACGGTGTAATTGATGATAAGTCCGCTCACGGTCACTTCACCGCCAAGGCAGTAAGTGAGCATATAGCCAGCAACAGCATAACGGAATCCGTTGAAGAAGTTGCTGCAAATACCAATGAGCGTGAGGTAAATCCACGGTTTATTCTTAAAGAGGTCAACAAATGGGCGGAACGAGAATTTCTCGGCACGCACCGGTTTCAGGCGCTCTTTGGTGAGCAAGCCGCAAGCAAGGGTCATCAAGGCAGCCACGGCGCCAAGCGATGCACCAAGCACGGCATACTGATGAGCCGGAGTGCCGCCTACCATCTTTTGCAGATATGGGAACGAAAGCAGGGTGATGAAACCCATTGCATAAGCTCCCACCATGCGGAACGACGAGAATTGGTTTTTCTCATTGTCATCATTGGTCATCACGCCAAGCAACGAGCCATAAGGCACGTTCACTGCCGTATATACTGCCATCATGAGCAGATAGAGCGAGTAAGCCCAGATGCGCTTGCCCACAGGACCGAACTCTGGAGTATAGAGCAGCAAGGCAAACACCAAGCCCAAAGGCACAGCGCCAAAGATGAGCCACGGACGATAGGTGCCCCAACGTGATTGGGTGCGGTCGGCAAGGCTACCCATAAGCGGGTCGGTGACAACGTCAAACATGCGTGCCAACAGCATCAACGCGGCGGTGTCAGCAACCGTAAGCCCAAAAATGTTGGTAAAGAAGAGGGGGAACGCAATCGACATCACTTTCCATGTGATACCGCCGGCAGCAGCATCGCCAAGGGCGTAGCCGATTTTTTCTGAAAATTTTGCCATTTAGAAATGATTTAAGTTTATGTGAAAAACCATTCCTCCCGCAGCCTTGGCTTTAGGAGGAACGTGTGAATGTGAATTATTTCTTGGGAGTGGCGCCCATCACAAACTCAAGCTTGCCGCCATTCATAATGTCGTCATGAGTGAAGAACGGTTGTTCAAGTTCCTCGCCGTTGAGTTTCATTGATTGCACATACTTGTTGTCCTTGCTGTTGCCGGTGGCCACAATCTCAAACTTCTTGCCATTGGTGAGGTTGATGGTCACACGGTTGAAGAGAGGACGACCAATTGAATAAACAGGCTTGCCCGGAGCCACCTGATAGAATCCCATTGCGTTCATCACATACCATGCCGACATTTGGCCGCAGTCCTCGTTGCCCGAGAGGCCGTTGTCGTTGTTGAAGTAGAGTGTGTGAAGCACTTGGTCAACCAGTTCTTGAGTCTTCCATGGCTGTCCGGCAAAGTTATAGAAGTGAATGATGTGATGGCTTGGTTCGTTGCCGTGAGCGTATTGTCCAATCAGACCCGAGATGTCGGCCGAAACAGCATCGCCGGTAATCTCTGATGAAGCGCTGAACAAGGCATCGAGTTTTCTGATAAACTCATCTTTGCCGCCCATCAACTCCATCAAGCCCTCTGGGTCATGCGGTGCAAACCATGTCCATTGCCAAGCATTGCCTTCGCAATAGTCGTCGCTGCGGTGAGTGCTGCGAGCAGGGTCAAATGGTGTGCGCCAGTTGCCCTTAGAGTCTTTGCCGCGCATATAGCCTGTGCCGGCATCGTAGTAGTGGGTGTAAGCCTTGCCAAATTGTGCATATTTTCTTTGCACGGCAGTGTCGCCAACAGCTTCAGCCATTTGAGCTATACACCAGTCATTGTAAGCATATTCAAGAGCCTTGGCAACAGCCTCGTTATCTTTGTCGCATGGCACATAACCAAGCTTGTTTTTCCAATACTTTGCCGCTGGCATAAGGCATGGAAGCACCAAATCAGGGCAGCTAATGCCTGTAGTGTCATATTCAGCGGTGCGCAACATGGCTTGCAGAGCCTCTTGCCCGTCGAACGAGCGAGCGCCTTTCACATAAGCATCGGCAATGATGGGCACTGCGTGATAACCAATCATACAGCCGGTGTAGTTGCTCTGAAGCTCCCACATAGGCAGGATGCCGCCTTCACGGGCCTTAAGCAAAAGCGAGTTCACATATTCCTCGTTGCGTTCTGGGTCGATGATGGTCATGAGCGGGTGATAAGCGCGGAATGTATCCCAAGTAGAGAAAATGGTGTAAACCGGTTTTGCGGCATCGCCTTGATGCACCTTCAGGTCCATACCAAGGTAACGGCCGTCAACGTCGGTGTACACGTTTGGTTGCAAACCGGTGTGATAGAGTGCTGTGTAGAAGATAGCGCGTTCGTCGGCATCCTCAGTTTCAATATCAACTTTGCTCAGGAATGCGTTCCAACGGTTGCGAGCAGCTACACGCACACCGTCGAAGTCCCATTCAGGAATCTCTGTAAGTACATTTTTCTTAGCGCCGTCAATGTCAACGCCTGAAACACCCACCTTGGCAAATACAATCTCGTCTTGGTCAGTGTTAAACTTCAGCAACGCTTTGCGACGCGGCTTTTGCTTGTCGGCAACGGTCACTGTGTCGTCAATTATGGTGTAAGTGAACGGCTTTGAGAATTGTGCGTAGAAATTGATGTATTGGTCAAATGCCCAGAACTTGGTTTTCTTGCGGCCAACCACCTCAGTTTCGCTAATCACTTTAAGCTCCATTTCAGAGTTAATCTGGTCGTCGAGAGCATAGTCAAGGTCAAGAATCACGCCGGCATCTTCGCTCTTGGGGAAAGTCCAGCGGTGAATGGCACCGTGAGTGGTGGCAGTAATCTCGGCATTGATGCCATAGCGTTGAAGCTTCACTTGATAATAACCCGGCTCGGCGCTCTCCTCGTCGTGGCTGAAAGGTGAAGCATACGACTTGGTTTGGCAACGTGCCTCTTCCTGAGTCACATCTTGTTCTCCCACGGTGGGCATCAGCAGCACATCGCCCAAGTCGCAGCAACCGGTGCCGCTCAGGTGAGTATGCGAAAAGCCGTTGATGGTGCTATCATTGTAATAATATCCCGAGCATGCGTCCCAGCCATAGATGCGAGTATCGGGACTTGGCTGAATGGCGCCATTGGGTACTGTGGCACCCGGGAATGTGTGACCATGGCCGCCGGTGCCAATAAACACGTTAACATACTGTGCATAATCGATGGCACTGTCGTTTGTGCGAGAGCAGCTTGCCCCCAACACACAGCTCAAGACAACCGCCACAGCCACAAACCCTGCGGCAGCCTTAATTGATTTCTTCTCTTTGTTCATATATTTTAGTTTGGTTAGTTTTAGGTTCAAAAACGTTCCTTGCAAATTTAAGCAATGTTTTCCACCCTTGCAATATGTTACTATCATATTTTTCACCGCCTTGCGCCCGCCATCGCCACCGCCACATTCTCCCACGCCACATCATGCTGCAAGCCGGCAATTCATCTTCTCAGTCATGCGCACGCCATCGCCCCGTTTTCCCTCGCCCTAAAGAGCCTCGCACTTGCACGCACAATTCAAAAGGATGGCAGTCTTTCGCCCGGCAATATGATGTTTTTTGTTAGCCCATTAGTCCCTTTGTTGTGAAAAACACTTATATTTGCAAAAGCATTGCCGCCGCGGCGCATAAATGGCGCATGCCACACAATGCTCCATTGAAATAAACCATAACAAAAAACTCATATATGCATTGCAAACACATCTTAGCCATCATCACAATGGCAATAATGGCATTGGCGCAATTTGCTGCGGCGCATTGTCAAGCGGCAACCACTCAGCCTCAAGCCATCTATTTGACCTCATCACCCTCTGCCGTGGCGCAACTGGCTGCCAACGAAGTGCAGAAATACGTTTATTTGCGCACAGGCAAACTGCTGCCAGTGCGGCAAGGCTCGCAACATAATGCCAAACCGGGAATATGGCTCGCCTGCGACAGCACACAGCTCTCAGCCGAGGAATTTAAACTCACACAAGACACCGGCGGACTTCACATCACCGGCGGGTCTGATGTGGCAATGCTATATGGCGCATATCAGTATGCCGAGTTGCTTGGCGTGATGTTCACGCTTCACGGCGACATCGTCCCCGACGAGCCTTTCACCGGCTCACTGATGCAATGCGGCAAAGGCAACTACTCTCCGCTGTTTGAGCACCGCGGACTGCTGCCATTCCACGATTTCCCCGAGGGCCCCGATTTATGGAGCGAGGACATGTATAAATCGTGCATCACACAAATGGTGAAGATGAAGATGAACTTTTTCTCGCTTCACACCTACCCTGCCATTGAACCCAACGTGTGGGTGGGACTTGCCGAGGATGTTGACCCCGAAGGCAACGTCACTTATGCCTACCCCACCTCGCTTGCCTGCACCGGGCGCTCAAGCAGCTGGGGCTACTCGGCAATGAGCACACGCCACTACTGCTGCGGGGCATCGCAACTGTTTACTGATTCCATCTATGCCAGCCCCATCTTAAATTCGCTCACGCATTGGCCCAAGAATCAGGAAGAAATGAATCTCATTTTCAACCGCACTGGCATGCTCTTTGACCATGCTTTCTCGCTTGGTCACAATCTGGGCATGAAGTTCTGCTTGGGGCTTGAAACGCCATTAACCATACCAAAGGAAGTGTCTCAACGGCTTATTCAAAAGGGCTTCACACCAGGCAGCGATGAGGCAAAAGCCGCACTCTATAAAGGCATCTTCACCCGGTTGCAGCGCCGCCACCCAACCGACTATTTCTGGCTTTGGACACCCGAGGGTTGGACCTGGGGAACCACCTCGCAAGAATCGGTCGATGCCACCCTCAACGACGTGAAAACGGCACGAAACGCATTGCAAGAAATGGGCAATCCGTTTGGGTTTGGGTTAAGTGGATGGATGCTGGGTCCTGCCGACAACACCCGGCTATTTGACAAGCACCTGCCGCAGCCCGACTTCCTCTCGTCGCTTAGCCGACTGGTGGGTCAAGAGCGCATTGACCAAGGATACAGCCAATTGGCAGGCCACCGCAAGCTCATACCGCTGCTGTGGCTTGAAGACGACCCGGCCCTCACCACTCCGCAATTTTGGGTGGGCAGGCTGCGAAGCGACATCGCCGAGAGCTACTCGGCTGGCTGCCGCGGCATTGTGGGCAACTTCTGGCGAACGCGCGCCATCGACCCCAACGTGATAGCCATGGCTCAGGCTTGCTGGGACCAGCACGAATGGAACCCCTACTTCGACCAGAAAATCACCTATCAGCCTGCGCCCATCAACGATTTGCGAATTGGCGGCGTCGGCACCAACTATTACAGGCACATCAAAGGCACCGAGGACCAATACCTCTACAACACTCAGCGCTATGAGCTGCGCGGCTACAAGGTGAAAGTGCCTAACGGTCGTTACCGCATACGCTTCATGATGAGCGAAACGCGCTACGACAAGGCCGGCGAACGCGTGTTTGGTATTCGTATTCAGGATTCAACCACCATCAACGATATCGACATCTTCAGGCAAGTGGGTCGCGACACCTGTTACGTCATCACCTCCGACGAGGTTGAAGTGAACAACTATATGCTGAAAATCGATTTCTTGCCGGTGAACGGTCCCACATGCCTCTCAGCATTCGTCATTGAGGGCGCCACCGCCGATGCCAACCAGATAAAAGGCACGCCTTACAAGCGCAGCATCAACGTGGGCGGCGGTCTGTATAAGGACTATGAGGCCGACCTGAGTGAAACCGTGGGCAACAAACCGGCGATGCCTCGTGACCTTAGCACCGCTTCGCTCTATGAGAGCTATGCCACGGCATCGTTTGGCAAAGAAGTCGCCCATCAGATTGCTCAAATCATGGAAACGGTTGACGGCACCATTGGCAATGAGGGTTACAGCGGATTTAAGATGCCGCGCCCTGCCGGCTGGATTACTGGTCCTGGCGTCATTCAGCCCAACGAGACACCTTGGCAACAGGAGCAGCTGCGTTACGCCTTCATCAACGAGCTTTATGCGTTGCGTCCCGAGGTGAAAGGCAGCGGCAACCTTGCACGCTACGACTATTGGCTCAACACCTTTGCGTGCCTGAGAACAATGGGCGAACTGGGATGCATGCGCGGACAAATGGATAAACTGATGCGCAACGCCACCAAGCAAACCGTTGAATCGGAGGTGCTGCCACTGCGCATTGAGTTGGCGCGCAAATGGGAAGAACTGATTGGGCATCTGCTGCAAACCGTGTCAACAAGCGGTGAAGTGGGCACTCTCATCAACCTTGAGTCACAAACGCGCAAAACCTATGGCTTCCTCACCAAGTATGACAGCGAGATAATCAGCATCACCGGCAAGGCGCTGCCCACAGAGTGCCAGCTATCGCAAACCTACGAGCAAGCACCGCGGCTCATTGTGCTCAATCACCGTGAGCTGCTGCAACAAAACGAGGACTACATAATGCAGCTAACCGTGTTGGGCAAGAAAGAGGGCGACAAAGCGCCCGTGTTGCGCTATCGCAAACTTGGCAAAGGAAAGTTCACCGCTGTTGAGATGCAGCATCAGGGCGGCAACTGCTTCACCGCAACACTGCCCCGCAACATGCACGGCGCAACAATTGAATATTACGTCACCTTCACCCAAGGCAGCAACCAATACATCTACCCTGCCTCAGCGCCCGGCGTTTGCGGCACATGGACATGGCTTGGTGAGTAATGGCGGCCTCGGCAACTCGCAAAGCCGTGTGGCGGCGGTAATATGTGATAATTTTGGCTATTTCGGCATTTCTGCGTAAATTTGCACATCAAAAATGATTATCCACAATCAGTATTTATGGAACAGATTAAACTCACATATACCCCCGAGGAATTCTCAAAGCACCTGTTTATTGAGACCTATGGCTGCCAAATGAACGTGGCCGACAGCGAAGTAGTGGCGTCAGTGATGAAAATGGCTGGCTACGGCGTGACACAAGACCTTGACTCAGCCGATGCCATCTTCATCAACACTTGCTCAATACGCGACAACGCCGAGCAAAAAATATTCTCGCGCCTCAATCAGCTGCATGCGTTGCAGCGTCGCCGCGTCAAACGCCTGATTGTGGGCATCATTGGCTGTATGGCTGAGCGTATGAAAGACACGCTCATCAACAACTACGGCGTTGACGTGGTGGCTGGACCTGATGCCTATCTCGACCTGCCAAACCTCATCGCCGCAGCCGAGAATGGCGAGAAAGCCATCGACATTGAGCTGTCAACCACCGAGACCTATCGCAACGTGATTCCCTCGCGCATCTCGGGCAACCGTGTGAGCGGATTCATCAGCATAATGCGCGGCTGCAACAACTTCTGCTCTTACTGCATTGTGCCCTACACTCGCGGACGTGAGCGCTCGCGCGAACCACAAAGTATTCTCAACGAGCTGCACGACCTTGAGGAAAAAGGCTTTAAAGAGGCAACCTTGCTTGGGCAGAATGTGAACAGCTACCGCTATGTTGCCGCCGACGGCTCCACAATAGGGTTTGCACAACTGCTCGCCATGGTGGCTGAGGCAGCTCCGCAGATGCGTATTCGCTTCAGCACGTCGCACCCAAAAGACATGACCGACGACATACTGCAAACCATCGCCGACCATGCCAACATCTGCAACCACATTCACCTGCCGGTGCAAAGCGGCTCAAACTCGGTGCTCAAAAACATGAACCGACGTTACACTCGCGAGTGGTATCTCGACCGCATTGCTGCCATCAAACGCATCATCCCCAACTGCGGCATCTCAACCGACATGTTCACAGGGTTCTACAACGAAAGTGAAGAGGATTTTCAACTCACATTGAGCCTGATGCGAGAAGTGGGCTTCGACTCGGCTTTCATGTTTAAATACTCAGAGCGTCCTGGCACTCTTGCCTCGCGACAGATGAAGGACAACGTGCCCGAAGATGTGAAAATCGACCGACTGAACCGCATGATTGCTTTGCAAAACGAACTTTCAAAAGAGAGCAATCTGCGCGACGTGGGCAAGACTTTTGAAATACTTGTTGAGGGATACTCAAAGCGCTCAAAAGACGATATGTTTGGCCGAACTCAGCAAAACAAGGTCATTGTATTCCCTGCTGGAAACGCAAAAGTGGGCGAATACCGCATGGCTCACGTCACATCGGCTTCTTCTGCCACCTTGCTTGGCGAACTTATCGACTGATTTCACCACACAAGGCACTCGGCAAAATAGCTACGTCTCAAGCGGAGCATTTGGGGTAGCTCTCGCCGCTGTTTTGCGGCTGGAATGAAGATTATTTTGCTTATAGTTAATGCCACCGCATCGGTCGCCGGGCGTATTGCTATACTCCCTACAACAACTCATCACATTATTTGTTGGCATCGCTGCGGTCGCCGGGCGTATTGCTATACGCCCCCAAAAACAACTCATCACATTATTTGTTGGCATCGCCGCGGTCGTTGGGCGTATTGTGATACACCCCCAAAAACAACGCAACACATTTTTTGTTGGCATCGCTGCGGTCACCGGGCGTATTGCGATACGCCCGAATCACACGCCAAAAACATCCGCCCAAAATCACCCGCGTTGTTCGTTTCCCTGTAGGGGCGTATCGCAATACGCCCGAACCACACGCCCAAAAACATCCGCATTGTCAGTCCGCATGTAGGGGCGTATCGCAATACGCCCACAATCACACGCAAAAACATTTGCCCAAAACCGCCACACCACACGCAATGTTCGGTCACATGTAGGGGCGTATAGCAATACGCCCGAAAACACCAATATTTTGGATTTCACCGCAATAACACCCGGAATAATGTAGGGGCGTATAGCAATACGCCCGAAAACAACAATTCGGGAAATCCAACCACATCAAAAACCTCGCTGCGGTCGCCGGGCGTATTGCCATACGCCCCTACAATATTGCATTACTCGCCCAATCATCAACCCCGCTCAAAAATTTTATCGGACAGCAATAAAAATTTTTCTGATTTTATTTGGTTTATTTTATAAACTTGTTTATATTTGCACCGAGTTTACAAAGTTGCGGTGCGCAAGCAGCTTTGCAACAACAAGCAAATAACCCCTTTTTATTAATGAATCAACAAAAAAATTTACCACTATGGAAGAAAAAGAAATCAACTCACAAGAGAGCATTGAGTTAATCACCGCAATGATTAACCGCACCCGTCATCGCCTTTGCCTTGGCGACGGCAACATAATGTTGCTTTGGGGATACTTGACCGTTGGAGTGGCACTGCTTGTCACCGTGCTGCTACTCACCACACGCCACCCGGCAGTCAACTGGCTGTGGTTTTTGATAATGATTATTGGCGGCACCATCACGCCACATCTTGCTAAGAAAAAAGCCATCAACGTAGGTGCAAAAAGCCACATCGACGTAATCACATCGGGCATCTGGACCACTGTTGGCTATCTTTCGCTGCTGTGCATTGCCCTCTGCCTCTTGTTCATGCTCGTTTGGGGCAAAGACGCATGGGCAACCATGTTTATGCTGCCGCTGCTGATTGTGGGAATGGCCGAGACCATACAAGGCATTGTGATTAAAGAACGTTCGCTGATGGTGGGCGGTGCCATTGGCATGGCCGTGGGACTTTTTACCATGTGCTGCATAGCCACTCAAACAAAATTATATCTCACCTGGTTCATGCCATTGTTTATTGTGGCATTCACAGCAATGATGATTGTGCCCGGACACATCCTTAATCACAAAGCACGCCACCAAAAATGAAGACACTCGACCCCCTATTGCACTCCCAACTGCGACTGGCTGTGATGTCAATACTCATGAACGTTGAGGAAGCCGACTTTGTGTATCTAAAGCAACAAACCGAATCAACAGCCGGAAACCTGAGCGTGCAACTCGACAAACTTGCCGATGCCGGGTACATCACCATAGAGAAAGGCTTCGCCGGCAAGAAACCGCGCACCACATGCCGCGTCACACCCCAAGGCAAAAAAGCCTTCGCAACCTACGTTGATGCACTGCGCCACTACCTCAACCTGTAGCCCTAATATAACCAACGGCAACAGCTTCTCCCTTCCACAACATTATTATTACCCCAAAGAGTGATGACACCACATTACCTCGTTTTAGGGTTGGGCATATTGCGATACGCCCATCCCTAAACCCCAAAACGAGACAACGATGTGAATGTTTGGGCGTATCGAATACGCCCAAACAAAAAAAACGAAACAACAACGTGGCATAATATCCACAAATATTTTGCATTACAACACATTACCCCCCCGGCACACCGATTCCGGGCGTATTGCGATACGCCCCTACAACGTGGCATAATATCCACAAATATTTTGCAATACAACACATTACCCCCCACGGCACACCGATTCCGGGCGTATTGCGATACGCCCATAAAACAACGCAACACATTATTTGTTGGCCTCGACGCGGTCACCGGGCGTATTGCTATACTCCCTACAACATCGCATCAAAAATCACGAAAAACCACGCCGCGGCAACGGGCGTATGCAATACGCCCATACACGATTGCATCACTCGCCCAATATCCACCCCCGCTCAAAAATTTTTATCGGACAGCAATAGAAAAAAACTAAATGTCATTAAAATTCAATGAATAAAGCCACATTACTTGCAAATTGAATAAAAGATTTGTAAATTTGTCTTTACAATCACCACGCAGAGCCCCCTTAGGGGGCAAAACTGATGGGATTTCACAACCACATTATGGGAAAGCGTTTACTTGACGCACTTTCTTGACGATTGAGTCCCCCAGAATTTTCAAATCTCAGTCAAGAACGCAACAAGCAGTAGATGCCTTATGAATATGTTTATTTTCCCCGATAGATGCACACGAGTGCAACCATACTAATATTCATTATTGTTGTTAGGCCACTATATATTTGCTCGTTCTTATAAGATAGGCAATTCAAAGAGTCACCAATCGTGAGACGTGCAACAGGTACAGCCCCACGCTTTTCTTGAGCTAATACTTTTCGCACTTTGGGGGGCTATTGTGCACAAATTAAAAAAAAGAGATAATTATGAGAAAAATCTACACTCAAATTCAACGTCAATTTGCGCTATTAGTGCTTGCCACAATTCCATGCTTGGCTTTTGCTGCAACAAAAATAGGTGACTTCTACTACAACCTCAATTCAGAGGATAAAACCGCCGAGGTCACTTATAAAACTCTTGGCATGACTTATTTCGATTCTACATATGTAATTCCTGAATCTGTTGAATACGAGGGCGTAACATACTCAGTTACTAAAATTGGAGATAATGCCTTCTACAACTCAAGTTTAACTTCTTTGACGATTCCAACCAGCGTGGAAACAATTGGCGAATTAGCCCTTTGCTTCACCAAGAAGTTACAATCATTGACCATTCCTAATTCTGTGAAAAAAATTGACTATAGAGCCTTCTATTATTCTGGAATCACATCCATTGACATTCCTGACTCAGTAACAGAAATGGGTGAAGAAACCTTCTATTCTGCGTCGCTGACTTCGGTGACTTTTGGAAGCGGTCTCAAAACCATTCCAAACCGGTCTTTCCATAGCTGCACATCGCTGACCTCGATAAACATCCCCAATACGATTACCGAGATTGGCAGAGAGGCCTTCTCGAATTGCTCAGCTATTACTTCGATAAACCTTGGGGAATCGGTCACCACAATTAGCCCTTACGCCTTTTCCAGTTGTTCCAGTTTTTCCACGCTGACTATTCCTGCCTCAGTGACATCAATAGGCGATAGAGCATTCGCTTATTGCACAAGCCTAACCACTCTGACCTTCAGCGGCTCCGACTCTGATTCTGATACAGAACTCACTTTTGGCACTCAAAGCTTCTATGATAACCCCAACATAAAAACTATCTATGCAGCCCGCACCACACCACCTACTAGTGAATCAATAACTTTTCTGGAGGAGATTCTAAATGATATAAAGCTCTACGTGCCAACAGGCTGCAAAGATACATATTGCTCAGTCTATCCCTGGAGTCGAATCACCCACATTGAGGAAACAAACGATTTTGGCGGCATAGAGGACATCACATCCGACGACGTCAATTCAAACCTTCCAATACGCTACTACAACCTCAACGGTGACGAAGTGCGTGACAACACCGCACCAGGCTTATACATTCGCGTGCAAGGCAACAAGGTCGAAAAAGTGTTGATGAAATAACATAACACTAACAATACATTTATCACAATAACCATCGGGCGACAGACTACCAACAAACCTGCCGCCCGATGCCATCTTTAGCAACAACCCTCAGAAAGCATACAGCATTTCACCCCCTAATACACCATTTGGCAACGCGTCCTAATTATTTTCCTCTTAACGGAAAGTATTAATCAGCACCACCCCAATCAACGCGTTAATGTGTCATGTAGGGGCGTATAGCAATACGCCCAAAATCACCAACCATGCCACACGCAATGTTCGGTCACATGTAGGGGCGTATAGCAATACGCCCATCCCTCAACCCCAAAACAAGACAACGATGTGAATGTTTGGGCGTATAGCAATACGCCCAAACAAAAAACGAAACAACAACGTGACACAATATCCACAAATATTTTGCATTACGACACATTAACCCCACGGCACACCGATTCCGGGCGTATTGCTATACGCCCCTACAACGTGGCACAATATCCACAAATATTTTGCAATACAACACATTACCCCCCCGGCACACCGACTCCGGGCGTATTGCGATACGCCCCTACAACGTGGCATCAAAAACCACACACATCTAAATCCACGCCGCGATTCCGGGCGTATTGCGATACGCCCAACCAAAAAACGAAACAACAACGTGCATGATACCCTACACATTTTACATAAAAACACATTACCCCACGGCACACCGATTCCGGGCGTATTGCGATACGCCCCTACAACGTGGCACAATATCCACAAATATTTTGCATTACAACACATTACCCCCCACGGCACACCGATTCCGGGCGTATTGCTATACGCCCCTACAACATTGCATCAAAAACCACACACATCAAAATCCACGCCGCTGCAACGGGCGTATTACGATACGCCCATAATCACCTGCCACACGAAATGTTCGGTCACCACGCCACCAACAATGTCGTTCCCATGTAGGGGCGTATAGCAATACGCCCAAAAACACCAATATTTTGGATTTCACCGCAATAACATCCGGAATAATGTTTGGGCGTATCGAATACGCACAACACAAAAACGAAACAACAACGTGCATGACACCCTCCACATTTTGCATTACAATACATTACCCTCACGGCACACCGACTCCGGGCGTATTGCGATACGCCCCTACAAGTGATAAGAAAGACTACTTCAGTCGTTGCCAAGTGAAGTTGCTCTCGCGCATGCGATAGCCGCGGAGTGCATATAAGGCATTGACAATGGGGCGCAAGTAGGTGTAGAACGGAACACCCAAATGCAGTCTTGGCGCTTTGAGGCGACGAGCATTGCCACGGAACAGGCAAATGAGCGTAATCCACAGCGCCAGCAGCAGCATCGCAGCCAATGCAACAGTGAAAATGTTGCGATAATCGAGCGCCACGGCAGCCGCCAACGCAGCCACATTGGCATATTGGCAAAACGAGATGATTGACGACGTGATGAATGGCCAGCGGCGTAGTCGCTTGGCAGTGAAATCGTGACGCAGCTTCAGCTCGGAATGTATTTGGCTGTAATTGTCGAAATAGGCGGTGACAATAGCATCGGGACAGAGTTCCACGCGAGTGTTTTCGGCATTGGCAATCTCGTTCACAAAGATATCGTCGTCGCCATAATGCAGCATGAGCGAGCGGTGAAATCCGTTGTTGGCAAAGAACGTGCCGCGGCGGTAAGCCAAGTTATCGTTAGTGCCACGGAAAGGGTATCCGTTGATGTCGCTCGAGAGATATTGCACCGAGTCGGTGACGTTGTCATAGACACGATAGTTGCGACCAAAGCGACGGTCTTTCTTGTATCGCGGGCGCGAATAGCCAATCACCACATCGGTCTCGGGGGTGAAATTGCGGCACATGAGCATGAGCCAATCGGGGCCTGGGGGGCAGCAATTGGCGTTGGTGACAACAATAAGCTCGTGGCGCGCGGCTTTCACGCCAAGCATGATTGCCAGCTTGCGGCGCGACACGTTGCGGCTGCCCTCGGGGATAAACGTCTGGCGCAGATTGTCGTAGCGCGTGAGCATGTTTGATATCACTTCGGCAGTGTTGTCAACGCTCGAATCGTTGACAACAATCACTTCATATTCAGGGTAATTCTGATTGAGCAAATAAGGGAGAAACCGTTCAAGATAGGCACCGTCGTTGTGGGCATAAACCACCACAGTGGCAGCAGCAAGCCCCTCATGAGGCCCGGCCTCGCTATTGCAGCAACGCATGGCGCAACGACGCAAGGCACAATAGCGACGCGCATACCACACCACTATCAGCGCAATGAGGCATAACGACAAACCCAACAGTGCATAAACCAACGGACTTAATATAAATGAAAAATACATCATCTTAAAATTCTGTACAAGTCTTAATTTGGCACATATTGCCATTTCAAACTGCAAATTTAGCTATACTTCGCAACATTTGCACCCTTTCGGCAAAAAAAGTTGTTAACATGTAAGCTTCTATACCATGTTTTGACGAATCAAACAGCCAATTATATCCAGTTTTCAATATAAAAACAATTCCCTCAACATACCATATTTACCACAATATTTAAAAATATACTTGTCACGGCAACCTTTATCTCAGATTTTATTGCTAACTTCGCCCTGCCTATAGCGGTTTCATCAATTCACACACAGTGTTGGAGTGAAACACGCCATAGTTTTCATATTATTAAAGCAGCTTTTTGCGTCATGCAAAGTATTATCAATAGGCCTCACAAAAAGTTGTAATGCAAATAAAATTAAGCAATTATCAATGAAAAGGTATATCAAATCGCTATTAACCCTTATACAATGCCTGATATTCAGAGTTAAATATCAAAAAGGATTATATATAGGCTATGGCTCTAAACTTGTGGGCGGGAAGAAGCACATAATCTTAGAGCCAAAAGCACAAATAATGCCCTATTCCATGATAGTGTCACTTGAGGGAGGCACTATTGAAGTTGGTGAGGGCACCACCATAAGCATGTTTTCACGAATCGCCAGCCTTGGGCGCCTGAAGTTTGGCCAATATGTGGCAATGGGGCCCAACTGCTTTATTGCAGATTTTAATCATGAATATGCCGACATTTCAACGCCCGTAAAACTCCAAGGGCTGAGGTTCACCCCAACTGCCGACAACACTCCAAACGTGGAAGTGGGCGACGGAAGTTGGATTGGGACACATGTGGTGATTGCCGGAAACATTAAGATTGGCAAGCATAGCATTATTGGAGCTAACTCGGTGGTGACGCACGACATACCCGACTATTGCATTGCTGTGGGCACGCCTGCACGAATCATCAAGCGATATAACGCCAACACCAACAAATGGGAAAAAGTTTGACCATAAAGCAAACAGAAACTATTCACAGAGACCTCATTGCGCCACCTCGCAGCTGTGTAATTAATGCAAGTTTGCAAACCCCCGTCGAGCTACATCATTTAAGCAAAATAACATCTCAGCTATAACAATAAACCTATTACAACATTCGTTATAAATACTGAGACATAAGCAACAACTATCTACGCTATCAATACGATTTTTTGTATGACTAAGTTTTTATTTACAGCATTTGCAACCATTATGCTATTTGCCTCTTGCTCCACAAGCAAGGAGAACTTGACATATTTCTCCAATCTCAGCGACCAAACCACAGGCACCATACCCTCGGGCAACTACGAGCTTAAAGTGATACCTGACGATGAACTGATTATCACTGTCACTTCACTTGTACCTGAAGCCACCGCACAATTCAACGCACCAATGACCAACGTTGCCACTCGCAGCGTTATCACCCCTACGCAGCAAGCTTCGCTGATAACCTATGTGGTTGACAAAGACGGATACATCACTATGCCCACACTTGGCAAAATAAAAGTCATTGGATTAAGCACCAAACAGATAGCCGACCACATTACCACCCTTGTGAGCGAAACCGTGAGCGACCCATACGTTAGAGTGCAGCTTATAAACTTCCGCGTGAACGTGCTTGGCGAAGTGCAGACCCCTGGACCAATGACAACAACAAAATCGCGATATTCAATACTTGATGCTATCGCCGATGCCGGCGACCTCACCGAGTATGGCCGCCGTGACAACATACTTCTTATTCGCGAAGAAAACGGCCAACGCATATACCATCGCCTCAACCTGAACGACGTGGAACTGCTCACATCGCCTTACTTCTATCTGCAACAAAACGATGTGGTGTATGTTGAGCCAAACGACATTAAAAAGGCCAATTCGCGCTACAACCAAGACAACAGCTATAAGCTGAGCGTGATTTCTACCATAGTGAGTGCCGCCAGTGTGCTTGCCTCGCTTGCCATTGTGCTCATTGCCAAATAACTACATTCACTCACGCCACGTTGCCACATCAATGCTGAGCCTGCGCAGGACATATTTTTACATACATCTGTATATGCTCATTATACAGATTGTTGCACCTGTGCTATTTAAACCCGCCGACGAACTTGGAGCGCTGTTTATGCTCATACTCATAGGGCTTGATATGGCAATCAATCACCGGCTGGTGCGTTACAAAGGCATGTTTATTGTGGCTGGCATCATGGGGCTTTATGCACTCTATTCATTGTGCTTCTTGAATTTCAACACTCCCACAGCCATAATTATTGACTTCGTAATTGAGCAAAAGCCGTTTGTTCCGTTTTTCATAAGCTTTGCTCTGGCCCCACGATACACTCACAAAGAGTGCCAAATACTGAAAGCAACAAGCTTGCTTATTGCTGCAATAGTGCTTATGTTTTTCTTGCAAGCTCCATTCTCAGGTTATCTTCCATTCCATGTAGCCACTTTCGGCTCAATTGCCTTTATGTGCTTTCTCACTTACATCTTTTGTAGTATTGGCAACGATGGAACAATCAGCAAACGCGACCTCTCTCTGGGGCTATGCGTCCTTGCCGTTGGGCTTTGCTGCACCCGAGCAAAATATTTTGGCGAAGCGGTGATGGCGGTTTTCTTGCTGTGTTTCTACCGTCCTGGCATGTTCAAACGCATCAAAATGAAACAGATGGCGATTATTGTCCTTGTTTTGACAGCCGTTCTTATAGTTTCGTGGGAGAAAATCAATTTCTATTTCATTGTGGGCAATAGCGACACATTCGACCCCGAAGTGATTGAGTCATTTGCCCGTCCGGCACTCATTGGTGGCGCATTCCTGATTCTATGTGACTTCCCGCTATTAGGAACCGGGTTAGCATCCTATGCCACTCACGCATCAACTCCCTTTGTACACTATTCAGCCGTTTACGGCATATATGACCTCGATAAAGTATATGGGCTTTCAGAGCAATACCCCAATTTCATTTGCGACATGTTCTATGCATCATTTGCGCAATTTGGAATAATGGGCATTATTTTGTTCATAGCCTTTTTTGTGTGGATTTATCAGCGATTGCGCCTTGTGCTGCACAACGAAAGCCACATGATGTTTGTGGTGGGAGTACTGGTGATTGCTTATGTGATGATTGAGAACATTGGCAACACACATTTTTCACAAGCAGGCGGCCTATATGCGATGATGATGCTTGGTGCTATCATTGGCAAATATCGCAATTGCACCAAAGAGCAACGAGCACTCATACTTCAACAAGAATATAAATAACACGACAAACAACATATTAATTATGGAAGAAAACGATTCAATAGACTTGCGCAAATACATTGCCACCGCCAAGCGAGGCTGGTATTGGTATGCCACATCATTAGTCATTTTCCTGGCGCTCGCCATCTTCTATCACTTCTACCACATGGACCAATATATGACCCATGCCCAAATATTGATTGAAGAAGACGAGGACTCGGGCGGTGCATCAAGCGCCATGTCAGGCGGCATGGCTTCACTCATGCGTTCATTCTCCATTGGCGGCTTCGGCTCGGCATCGGTCGATAACGAATTGCTCATATTCCAGTCACACAACATGCTTGTGCGATTGGTGCAAGACCTCAAACTCAATTACACCTACATTGAGCGTCAAGGCATAAAAAAACAAAACCTCTATGACGAGTCGCCCATAATGATTACTGCCAAGCAAGAGATGCTCGATACACTCAGGATTGGCATGATATTTAATGTGCATCTCAAAGCCGATGGCAAAGCCGACGTGGAAGTTGTGAAAGGATTTTTCAAAAAACAAATTGCCAAGAGCCAAAACGTGAGCTTGCCAACCGTGATAACCACACCCTACGGCAACTTTCAACTGCTCAAATCAAAACATTATTTAGCCAATGAAGAACGCGACATCAAGGTGATGGTTTGCGGCACCGAACTCGCTGTTTATGACATAAACAAGTTGCTTGAAGTTGACTACTCTTCAAAGAAAGGCGACGGCATTTACCTTGGCATTAAAACCACCAATCAACAACATGGCAAAGATGTTCTCAACGGAATGATGAACATCTACAATGACATTCGTTTGAGCCGTAAAAACGACCAAGCAGGACAAAAGCTTGCTTTCTACGACAAGATGATTGAAGAAATCACTACATCACTCACACAATCAGAGCAGAAGATGCAGGATTTCCAAACTCAAAACAATGTGGTGCTACCCGAAACCGAAGCCGTGTATTCTTTTAGCTCCGACAAAGAGGCTGAAAAGGAAATCATAAGACTACGCGACCAAATTGCAAGCTACGATGTGCTTCTGAAGATACTCAATGACCCAGCCAAGAAAGATGAACTGTTGCCAGTGGGCGACGACAACACAGCAACACCAACAGTAGCAAAATACAACGAGTTGATTCTGTTTAAGCGAAAGCTTGAGCAATCGGCCACCGCCGAAAACATCAACCTGAAGCAAACCATCGTTCAAATCAACGAATTGCGCACTCTGGTGATTGAAAATCTGCAATTGGTGAAGCAAAATGCACAAAAAGTGGTTGCCTCACTAAGCGGATTGAAGTCAACCAGCAAAGCAAGGCTCAGCAAAGCGCCGTCATATCAACGCGAATACCTGAACCTTTATCGCGACAAAGAGCTGAAAAACGACCTCTATGTGTTCCTGCTTGAGAAACGATACAACAGCGCCATGACGCTGTCATCAAACTTCCCTCGCGGGTTCATTATCGACCCAGCATATTGCGACATCAAACCAATGCTTAAGAAAAGTCTTATTGGCTTTGCCGGATGTCTGTTCATGGGTCTGCTGATTCCCACCATTTACGTCTGCATTGTGGCTAATCGCAAACCTAAAAATCAAGAAGAAGGAGAAGAAGAAAACAACGTTGAAACAGAAGAAGCTTAACCGACTAAAAACAACGACTTGATTCTATTTCACAAGCCAATCCCCTCACTTCATAACATAGAAAAACTCGCTCACCTTAAATACCGGGATGAGCGAGTTTTTTTATTTCTTAAACGTAGCGGCAGTCAAAACAACGCGAGCCACAATTTGCCATGCATCTTATGATGTGGCAGCATCTCCCCTGCCCAACTTCTTCAGCACCTTTTGTTTCACAAACTCAGGGCAAAGGATGAGCATAGCCAACAACGCAACAGCAAAATATGCCACAACCCAAGCCTGATTGTCAATCAAATAAAACATCACGCCGCTGAGCACCAGCACCACAGCCGCCAAACGTGAACGGAAGTCAATGTGCAAGCGCATATACCTACGAGTGTCTATTATCTTATATACAAGCATAAACAGATATGTGACATTGATGCTTGCAAGAATGCCATATATGCCCCACCAGATGGTGAATAAATAGTTGGTTACCACTGAAATGATTAGCGCAATCACAAGGCACGGCAATTGGCGCGAAGTGTTTTTTGAGCACTGATAAGCCACATCATAGAATACCGTCATCACCAGGAACATAACCGAAAGCACAAGCGGATACACCAGCCAGCGGCTTTCCTGATATTCAGCGCCAACAATAATGCCATAGAATATACGGGCACAATATGAAATGCCTATCACAAACAGAACAAACACCCATATATACGCATTGGCTATTTTTGAGAAAAATGTGTCACGGTCAGCATCGGCATATTGACGAATAGCAGTCTCTTGCCAGGTTTGATTGAAAATCATTGCCAACGCCTCAAGCATAGTTGCAAACTTCACCGCCACACAATACAAACCATTGTCATACAACCCCAAGAAATATTCAATAAAAAATCTGTTGCCCCAAGCAATGCTCGACACAATGAGATTAACAACTATCAGTGGTCTGCTGAATCGCATAATCTCCTTGCCTACACGGTTCACGTCAACATTCCTTCGCACATAGCTGCTAAATATCTTCACTCGCCACTCGGCATAAAACATTGAAACCACTCTGGCTAAAATATTTCCGATAAACACACCCTCAACGCCCATATCAGCCCATGCCACCAACGGAACACTTATAGCAAATATCAAAAATGAGGATATCAAGCCACACTCAACATACACCTTGTTTCGCCCAATGCCACGCAACATCTGCATCACAACTCCAAACACAGCAAACACCACGGCAAACACTAACGTGTACCACATATATTTGATGTCAAACAGTATGTGCATAAACACGCCTATTGTCACACACACAACCGTGTTACGCAACATTGCAAACATAGTATAAGAAACTATTTGGGTGCGCTCAGCATCGGTTTTTGCATCAAGCAAAAACCTAAACGAGCCATCGCGAAGCTGCATTGATATCACCGGGAACACAAGCATTACCACAGCAAAACATATATCATAATAACCAAAGTCGCTCGGAGCAATAAAGAAACTGTAGATTGGCACAATCATAAACATAATGAGCCGAGAACCTATGCTTCCCACAGCATAAATTCCCAGATTCCTTAACATCTGCCCAGCCCTATTTTGCGACTTATATTCTGTCAACGCCAATATTCATTAATATTTCTTTACATTTTAACGATACCCCGCTGCATTTTATTGCAGTAACCACACAATATTTCAGCATTCCGCAAGTTTAATTATTAAGAAGTACACTTGTAAGCAATCTATGACGAAACGGATACTAATCGTAAATAAATTCTACTACAACCGCGGAGGCGATTGTGTTGCTACCATGAACCTTGAACAACTGCTGCGTGAGAAAAACCACAAAGTGGCTGTTTATGCCATGAAATACCCCGAAAACATTGCCACACCCCACGACGAATACTTTGCATCGCAGATAAATTTCTCAGGCGGTGGCATCAAAGGCAAGCTCAACGCCTTAGAGCGCACGCTGGGCATGGGCGACATACGCACCTCTTTTGCTCGCATATTAAACGATTTCCGTCCCGACATAGTGCACCTTAACAACATACACAGCTACCTGTCGCCTGTGATTGCCCAAATGGCTCATCAGGCGGGTTGCCGCGTGGTGTGGACTATGCACGATTATAAACTTATCTGTCCTTCCTATACCTGCCTACGATTGGGCAAGCCTTGCGAACTCTGTTTCAGCGACAAATCGCAAGTGCTAAAGCAGCGATGCATGAAAGGCTCGCTCGTTGCCAGCGCCTTAGCCTATATCGAAGCCCTCAAATGGAACCGCCACACTCTTGAAAGCTGCACCGATGCCTTTATCTGTCCAAGCCAATTCATGGCACAAAAGATGGCACAAGGTGGCTTCTCGCCAAGCAAATTGCATGTGGTGTGCAACTTCATTGACCCAGTGAAACTGCAAACATTTGCCAATGCTAAACAGGCCACACGCCAAAAGCAGCTATGCTATGTGGGCCGACTCTCGCAAGAAAAAGGCGTGGAAACAATGATTGAAGCCGCCTCTCGCCTGCCCTACCCGCTGCTCATTGCAGGCGACGGGCCATTGGCACCGCAGCTCAAAGCAAAATATGCATCATGCAGCAACATCCGATTCCTGGGCCGGCTCAATGCCGACGAGGTGAGCCAATTGTTAAGCTCGAGCTATGCATCAGTTCTGCCGTCAGAATGGTATGAAAACAATCCGCTCGGTGTGATTGAATCGCTTTGCGCCGGTACGCCAGTGATTGGAGCCGATATCGGCGGAATCCCAGAACTTATTGACAATGGCATAAACGGTTTCACTTTCCAATCAAGAAACGTCAAGGAGCTTCAGTCAACAATTGAACGAACGTTTAATCACACGTTCAACAATGCGGCAATTGCCAACGAAGCCCACAAGAGGTTTTCTCCCGACAATCATTATTGCGCCATTATGAGCTGCTATAAGGGTGAATAACAACTCCTTCACACTCAAAGAACAAAAATGCACGATGCAGAAAAAAAGAAACATAATATTAGTTGACTTTGAAACAAGTCCACAATGGAAGATGAGCGACGTTCTCGGTGAAATCACCAAAGAGAATTGGAGCACAGCTAAATGTGTCACCAACACCTTCCACAAGGGGATGCTTGATTCATTGAAAAGATTTTTCATGTATTTTATGTTTCCTTTAACAATAGTCATCAGGCGCAATAATTATGACAAAATCATTGGTTGGCAGCAATTCTTTGGACTAAACTTTGCTTTTTGGTGCCGTCTTTTCCACCTCAAAAAGAAAAACGACCTCACGGTGATGACATTTATCTACAACGAAAAAAAAGGCATCATCGGCACCCTGTACAAAAAATACATCTCGTATATTATTACAAGCAAATACATTGACCGCATAATTTGTTATTCAAAACATGAGTGCAACTATTATGCACAATTGTTCAATATAAATGCTGAGAAATTCATCTTCATACCACTTGGCATTGCACCATTGAAATGCACTGACACTACAAATTATGGATATGCATTTGCACCAGGCCGAAGCAACCGTGATTACGATTTTCTGGCAGAAGTGTTTGACAACACCCCCTATAAATGCATTATTGCATGTGATACACTCAGCGCCAAGTCATATCCATCAAACATCACCATACTAAAAGACTGCACGGGCGAGGCAATGATTGATGCCATGGCGCATTGCCATTGCGTGGCAATTCCTTTAAAGGACTTGATGATTTCTTCCGGACAATTGGTAGCCCTGCAAGCCATGTCATTAGGGAAACCCATCATCTGCACCTGCGCCAACGGAATAACCGACTATGCCACCACAGATTCAGCCATAATTCTGAAAAACAATGTTGATATGTGGAAACAAGCCTTGCATCGCATCTTCAGCGACCACAATTTTGTGAAAGGCAAAGTCGATTTGGCTATGCAGCTTTTCAACAATCAATTCACTGAGGACACCTTGTTTAGAAACATCGCCGCTGTTTTGAGCTGTAAAAAAGAGCTGACAAAATAATAATTCAACGAAATCTGCGTTAATTTTAATGTATAGTATAACGCATTTAAGTGAATACTCTACATTTTTCACAACATAACAATATTCACTTTGATTTCAACTATTGTATTATTATATGCCCAATTATACTGCTCCAGCACCCACCGACGCATCTATCATACTCACCTACCGGTGTCCTATGCGCTGCAAGATGTGCAATATATGGAAGAACCCCACCGACAAAGCTCTGGAAATCAAGCCTCAGGAGCTGGAGAGCCTTCCCAAAATGAAATTTATCAACCTCACCGGCGGAGAGCCTTTCATTCGTGAGGACCTTGAGGAGATTGTGCGCATTTGCTACACAAAAGCGCCTCGCATTGTGATTTCCACTTCGGGCTGGTTTGAAGACCGCGTGATTGACTTGGCAAAGAAATTCCCCCATATTGGCATACGCATATCAATTGAAGGACTGAGCATGAAAAACGATGAGCTTCGCGGACGCGAAGGCGGATTCGACAAAGGACTTCGCACACTGCTGCGCCTTAAAGAAATGGGGCTTAAAGACATTGGTTTTGGCTGCACCGTTTCAAACAACAATTCTTCTGATATGCTGTCGCTCTATCTGCTGTCGAAATCGCTTGGAATGGAATTTGCCACCGCTGCATTCCACAATTCCTACTATTTCCACAAGCACGACAATGCCATCACCAACCTTCAACAAGTGTGCTCTGACTTTGAGACGCTCATCAACTGGCAACTGAAGGAAAATCATCCCAAAAGCTGGTTCAGAGCGTTCTTCAATATGGGACTCATCAACTACATTAATGGCGGCAAACGTCCGCTGCCATGCGAAGCCGGAAGCATGAACTTCTTCATTGACCCTTACGGCGAAGTGTATCCTTGCAACGGATTGGAGTGCAAATACTGGCAAGAGTCAATGGGCAACATCCGCAACCAGGATTTCATGGACATCTGGACGAGCGAACAAGCCGACAAAGTGCGTGCTATGGTGCGGCGATGCCCCAAGAACTGCTGGATGGTGGGCACCGCTTCTCCGGTTATGCACCGCTACATCAAGCACCCTGCCTTATGGGCCATCAAAAACAAATTGCGCTCAATGCAGGGCAAACCCGCTTGCATAGATTGCAAGGTCTATGACGTGGGGCAAGACCCTCAACAAGGCGATTTGCGTGAGACATTCTGATGCTTTTGCCACCTAAACACCCAATAATATCATGAAAATAGTAGTAATAGGCACCCGAGGGATTCCCAACATACAAGGCGGTGTGGAAACGCACTGCCAACAACTATACCCTCGCATTGCTGCCATGGGTCATGACGTAACCGTGATAAGGCGCAGCTGCTATGTGAGCGACAACAACAAAGCCGACAATTATCGCAACGTGAAACTCATTGACCTCTATGCGCCACGCATCAAAAGCGTCGAGGCAATTGTGCACACATTTCTTGCTGCTATTAAAGCCCGCCTGCTCAATGCCGACATTGTGCACATTCATGCCGACGGCCCTGCCTTGATGGCTCCTCTTTGCCGCATATTGGGAATGAAGGTGGTGATGACCAACCACGGACCCGAATACAACCGCAGCAAATGGGGCTCGTTGGCAAAATGCGTACTCAAAACAGGCGAATGGCTTGGCACAAAATTCAGCAACCAAGTGATTGTGATTGCCCGTTTTATCAACGATATTCTGGTGGAGAAATATCACCGCACCGATGCTAACCTCATCTTCAACGGCGTGGAAACGCCCACCAAGTCAACATCTACCCAGTATATCAACCAATTGGGACTTCAGCCAAAGAAATATGTGCTTGCCGTGGGCCGATTTGTTAAGGAGAAAGCCTTTCACGACCTTATTGAAGCCTTCGCTAATTCAGGACTTAGCAACGACTACAAACTGGTGCTTGCAGGCGATGCCGACCATGAAGATGATTATTCACAACAGCTAAAGCAACTTGCCGCGCAACATGGAGTGGTGCTCACCGGCTTTATTCGTGGCGAAAAGCTTAACCAAATCTACACCCACGCAGCGTTGTTTTGCCTGCCATCTTACCATGAGGGGCTTCCTATTTCGCTGCTCGAGGCTATGAGCTACAACCTTGACGTTGCCGTGAGCAACATCGAAGCCAACAAACTGAGTTGCCTCAGCAACAATGACTTTTTTGAAACCGGCAACACCTGGCAACTGAGCCAACTATTGCAGACAAAGCTCACCAACCCATGCCTCAACCGCACCTACGACCTCTCGCTCTATAATTGGGACAACATAGCCTGTCAAGTGGTTGACGTATATAAAAAAGCCCTCGGAGAATGAGGTGAATATCTCCGCGAGCTATCTTTATGCATTTACTATAATTGAAAAAGGTAGGCGCAAATGTTTTCTGTGCCTCATTTATTGCGCGCGCATGTGTGACAGAGCAATCACATGCCATGCGCCCTGGCTAAGCCATTATTACACGTTGAAGCGGAAGTGCATAATGTCGCCATCCTGCACCACGTATTCCTTGCCTTCAACGCCCATTTTGCCGGCCTCTTTCACAGCAGCCTCGCTGCCGTAATTCACATAGTCGTCATATTTTATAACCTCGGCACGAATAAATCCGCGTTCAAAGTCAGAGTGGATAACGCCGGCACATTGAGGAGCCTTGCTACCCTTCTTAAACGTCCACGCACGCACCTCATCTGGTCCGGCTGTGAGGAATATCTGCAAATCGAGTAGCGCATAAGCCGACTTGATGAGGCGGTTAACGCCCGACTCTTCCAAACCGATTTCGTTCAAGAACATCTGGCGTTCCTCATAGGTGTCGAACTCAGCAATCTCCGACTCAGTTTTGGCTGCAAGAATCAGAATCTCGGCATTCTCGTCTTTCACTGCTTCACGCACGGCATCAACGTATTTGTTGCCGCTAACGGCGCTGTTGTCATCAACATTGCACACATAGAGCACCGGCTTGTTGGTGAGCAAAAACAGGTCGTGGGCAATGCGTTCCTCGTCCTTGTTCTCGAGTGCTACGGTGCGAGCAGCCTTGCCTTGCTCAAGCGCCTCTTTGTAACGCTTATAAACCTCCCAAGCCTGTTTAGCTTGCTTGTCGCCGCCTGTTTGTGCTTGCTTGGCAACTTTGCTGATGCGCGCCTCAATGGTTTCAAGGTCTTTGAGTTGCAGCTCATAGTCAATAATCTCCTTGTCGCGCACTGGGTCAACGTCACCGTTCACGTGAGTGATATTGTCATCGTCAAAGCAACGAAGCACATGAATGATGGCATCAGTTTCACGGATGTTAGCCAAGAATTTATTGCCCAAGCCTTCACCCTTCGATGCGCCCTGCACCAAACCGGCAATGTCAACAATCTCTACCGTGGTGGGAATCACACGCTGAGGCTTGCATATCTCAGCCAACTTGTTGAGCCGCTCATCGGGCACGGTGATTACGCCCACATTAGGCTCAATGGTGCAAAAAGGGAAATTAGCCGACTGCGCTTTAGCATTCGACAAACAGTTGAAAAGTGTTGACTTGCCCACATTTGGAAGTCCAACAATACCGCATTGTAGTGCCATTTATTTCTTTTATAATTTGTTTTGTTTGTAATTATCTATTCCGTTTGCTGCGAATCGCTTCCGAATCGCAATTCAGTTTGCAAAGATAGTGCCAATCGAGTGCAGAACCGTCAAGCCCACTGCTTGGCGTTATGCCGAGTGCAGCCTATTTTCGCAATTCAGATTGCAAAGATACTACAAAATTTGCGATTTATCACTTCTCCGCAGGCAATAATGATGCACCGGCAGCCCCGAAAGCTACACCCCGCAAAGCGCCACAGCAGTAGGAGCATTATCCGCGACAGCCTCTCAGCCAAGCCCAGTCAAATCAACTTTGTAGTGAGTAGGTGCTTCATCACGTCGTTCAATAAACATTACCATATATATCGGAGCATAAGTTATTGAGCCATCAACACGCATGTTGTCGTTACACAACACAATTGCCTCATTTATGCCGTATTCTTCACACTCAAGGACATTCGACAAAGCCCGATGAAAAACATAATCTTTGCCCGACTTCACTTCAATCGGCAAAACTCGGCCACCAAGTTCCACTACAAAATCAAGTTCACCGCGACGCTTGTTATTGTAATAATACGGCTCAATGCCATGTGCCACAAGTTCCTGAGCCACAACATTTTCAAACACAGCTCCAAAATTTATGTTTTTATCACCCTGTATTATTCGCAATTGTATGCCTTCTGCGTATTGAGCCGATAGTAATCCCACATCGCTTTGGAAAAGCTTAAAAAGATTTCGTGAACGCGAAAGCAGCAACGGGGTCTTGGGTTCCTCAACATTATACACTGGCAATGCCACACCAACATTTTTAAGCCACAAGAAACTATTCTGATACCTAACAAACTTAGCATTCTCATTTAGCTTCTTCAAAATAAAGCGCTTATTTTTTGCATTAAGTTCAGGCGGAATAAGTGAAAATATTTCCTCAATATATAGTTTGTTGTTTCTATCGTATTGTGCAATGTCGCGTTTATATAACTGCAAAATGTCAGATTGCATTCTCATGACCTCTTGCAAATTGTTTGTTTCAATATATTTATTCACTACAGCAGGCATACCCCCCACCACTAAATATAGACGAAACAACTCCATCATTTTTGAATGAATAAACGAATCAACCGGTTGCCTCTTATTCCAAGCTTCCCTCAACGCCGACATCACCCGTTCATTAACACCTACACATTCCATAAACTCCTCCAAATCAAGAGGAAACATTTCTTTAACACCAATATAACCAACTGGTTCTGAACGCAAGTCATTAAGCTCCACCCCAAGCAGCGAACCGCTCATAATGTAACGATAAGACCCTTCATCAACAAGAAATTTTATTGCAGTTACTATTTCGGGGCATTTCTGCACCTCATCAAAAAATATAAGCGTATTGCCGGCAATCAGCGGCTTCGATGTAAGCGCCGACAATCTTAGCAATAAATCATTATAGTTATCAGCCGACCGAATCACATCAGCAGCCTTAGGATTATCCACAAAATTTATCTCAACAAAACTTTTAAAACTCTTTCCGAATTGTCGAATGGAGAAAGTTTTGCCTGTTTGTCGGGCACCTGTTATCAGCAATGCTTTTTGAGTGCTGGCATAAAAATCTCGTATATACTTGTCAATCTTTCTTTTAAGCATAGAATTTCCACTTTTACAGCACAAAAATAGCTATAAATTTCCACTTTTCCAACATATTTCAGCCCTATTTTTGCCGTTTTTCCAACATGTTTTGCCCCTATTTTTGCCGTTTTTCCAACATTGCTTAGACCAACATCAATAAATAAGCCCAGCAAATACACCTAATTTGCCCCGTATTCTATTACTCTTTTTCAAAACAAATAAACCGACAATCGCCACACATGTTCAAGCGAATTGTCGGTTTATTATTTTCAAATCATTTTAGGGAAGGCCGTTCGGATTCATCTCTTTGCAGGCACGTCAACGCGGTCAATCACCGTGCCATTGCGGTCAAGAAGCGTGAGCATAATCTTGCGGCGGTTAACCTTCATGAGCATTGCTCCAACAGTCTTTGCGCCCTCAGTCCAACGGCATTTAATAATATCTTGATTGTACTTCAACTCGGGTTTCATGGTCTGACCGCGCTCGTCGTCGGCCGACGGAGTCTGCACATATACCGTGCCTTTCACAGCAGCGTTACTCAACTTGCCGCCATAAACGGCATCGGTGCGCACATATATATGATTATTGCCTGCCAAAGCAAGGTCAATGCCAAGTTCGTCGAACAGCTCATTCCAACGGCCATACTGACTGGTGGTGCCATCGCCGCCGAAGAACCACTGATAGTGCTCACACACAACCACATATCGCGGAGCATTGGCACTATTACGAGCTTCAGTGACCACCTTACGCACCCAACGCTGTGCGGCTTCAAGCCCCGCATCGCTACGCATACTCTCGCTGTTGAGCATCACAAACATCACCTCACCATAGCGGAAATGATAGCACACGCCCATTTGGCCGCTATATCCATTCTCGGGATAATAATTGGCTTGATTAAAAAACTCGTTGCTTAAACGGCTATAATTGCGTGCCATATAGTCGTGATTGCCCACGCATCCTGCCCACATCATATTGCTGAATGTGGGTTCGCTATACAGCTTTTCCCAAAACGACCAACTGGCACCCCATGCCGTGATGTCGCCAAGGTGAAGGGTCCAATCAACGCCTCCGCCATATTGCGTCACGGTATCAATCATCTTCATCGCCGCGTCTTGCCGGTGCTGCAAGGGTGTGTAAGCATGAAAATCCGAAATCACACAACACTGCCATTCTGTTGCACCTGCTGTGATGAAACGGTGCTCGGAGCAAGCCTCGCCGCCCTGAGGGTCGCATATCACATATTTATATTTTGTGTTGGGCCGCAATCCGGAGAGCGTGGCTCCACACTTCATCATCACCACGTCCTCAACTATGTCGCTACCATCGGCAGCCTTTGAGCTCACGCCGCTGAATGTGGTGCAACGAAACTCGGTCTCGGGCTCCAAAGTGGCACTTTTCTTATTCTTTGTGCCGTCCTCGCAATATTTCACAAAATAGCCCTTACTGGGAGCTGACCAACTGATGCGCATACTGCTTGACGCATCTTCGCCGGGGCACGTCACAACAGTGCTCACCGGTTGCCCTGATGCCGCAACGCATGCAGCCATCAGCAGCAATACTGACAAAATTCTTTGTTTCATGTTTGTAAATGTGTTTATAGTATCATCATTATCTCCGAACACAGCAGGCACGCCTATCACCAAAACCTGTTATGCTCAGCCGAATATTCCACGCCCGCAGCTTTGAGTTTTTCTTCAAGCCACTCACATTCAATGTGCATATCGTCGCACAACTCGCTGAGCGACGCATATTGGTCGCGTAGTTTCATGTTGATGTAGCTCAACAACATCACTGGGTCGTTTGGCAGATTCTCGTTCATTTTTTATTGCCTCTATTGTTAGCCTAAAATTGTTTCTTATCACAAAAATAGTTTCTTTCTTTTAAATAATCACTACCTTTGCCTCACAAAAAGGGCTACGAACCAAATTTTTCACGCACTGCAGCATGACAAACAACAGCAAGATTCATCCATTTGAGCGCGAAGTGGCAACCTCTGAGTTGCCGCCACGGTTCACATATCCGTTCTGCTACACGCCTCACAAGCTGTGCATTGAGGCGGCTCAAATGGTGACAAAATATCTTGCCTCGCGCGCCGACCTTTTGCCCGAGCTCAATCAAGGCAAGATGCTGGGCGTGATGGTGGTGCAAGATGCCTGTGGCAAAGTGGGATTTCTGGCTGCGTTCTCGGGCAATCTGGCTCACAGCAACCATCATAGCTACTTTGTACCGCCGGTTTACGACCTTCTGAATCCCGAAGGCGAGTTTTGCCTCGGCGAACAACAAATCACCGCCATCAACCACCGCATTGCAGCCCTTGAGGCAGATGCCCATCTTGCCATGTTACGCCAGCAATATACGGCTCAGCGCAATGCCATAGAGGCTCGCCTTGAACAGTTTGCACAACAGGTTAAAGCCGAGAAATCACAGCGCGACGCACTCAGGGCGCAAGGCAACCTCACCGCTGAGCAACAGCAGCAAATGATTAGCCGCAGCCAATATCTCAAAGCCGAGCTTCGCCGCCGCCGGCAAGCAGCCAACGACGAAATAGCCGCCTTGCCGCAAGCAGCTGAGATTGAGCAGATTGAGCAACAAATCAGCGAACTGAAGCAGCAACGCCGCATCAGCTCAAACCACCTGCAACGGCGTCTATTTCAACTTTTTGTGGTAAGTAATGCCCGCGGCGAGAGCAGCGACCTGCTGCACATCTTCAAGCCCACCACACAAGGCGTGCCACCGGCTGGCGCAGGCGAATGTGCCGCTCCCAAGCTGATGCAATATGCCCTCACCCACAATCTCACTCCGCGTTGCATGGCCGAGTTTTGGTGGGGAGCGTCGCCCGTTGCCGAAGTGAGGCATCACGGCAATTTCTATCCGGCATGCCGCAGCAAATGCCTGCCCATACTCTCGTATATGATGCAAGGCATGCAAGTGGACCCCAACCCGCATCAACAGCCTAACGACCTGAAAATAAAAGAAATATATGACGACGAGTGGTTAACGGTGATAGTCAAGCCCTCGGGGTTGGCATCGGTGCCCGGCAATCTGCAAGCCGACTCGGTGCTAAACCAATACAGCGAACTGCACCCCGAAGCATCTGGCCCGATAATAGTGCACCGGCTCGACCGTGACACCTCTGGGCTGATGATTCTTGCCAAAAACAAAGAGGTGCACAAGCAGTTGCAAGAAGCGTTTGCCCGTAGGCAAATCACAAAAACCTACGAAGCGTTGCTGCAAGGCAACGTGCCACAAAGTCAGGGAACCATAACACTACCCTTATCGCCAAACATCAACGACCGCCCACGCCAAATGGTTGACCACGAGCACGGTAAAAACGCCGTCACATCATATCGCGTGATGGCTGTTGACAACGGAATCACTCGCATAGAGTTCAGCCCACACACCGGGCGCACGCATCAGCTGCGCGTTCATGCCGCCCATCAACAAGGTCTCAACGCCCCCATTGTGGGCGACCCGCTCTATGGGTTGCAGCACACTCTCAACAACAGGCTTTGCCTACACGCCAAAAGTCTGCAATTTACGCATCCCGTCACCCGTCAAACCCTGCATTTCACATCGCCAGCGCCGTTCTGAAATCGCACAACAATGCGCTGCTTAATGGCGAACCTTTGTGAAAGTTTCACCAAAAAGCAGTGTGCCTCAAGAGAGGGGTGGCATCTTTTCTAAAACTCGGTCAAGGGGCAATCACAAGCTCCACGGGACAATGGTCAGAGCCAAAAATCTCATTATGAATGGCAGCCGAAACCAATTGGTCATCAATGCGTTGCGAAGTGACAAAATAATCAATACGCCAACCTGCATTCTTCTCACGCGCTTTGAATCGATAGCTCCACCACGAATACACGTCGGTGAGGTCGGGGAAGAAATGGCGGAACGTGTCGGTAAATCCGGCTTGAAGCAAATCGGAGAACTTACCTCGTTCCTCATCGGTGAAACCGGCGTTTCGGCGATTGGTTTTAGGGTTTTTAAGGTCAATCTCTTTGTGAGCCACATTAAGGTCGCCGCACAGAATCACCGGTTTGCGGGCATCGAGCTGCTTTAGGTAAGCTTTAAAATCGTCCTCCCACTGCATGCGATAGTCAAGGCGGCGCAGCTCGTCTTGCGAATTTGGCACATACGCCGTAACTAAATAGAACGTCGGCATCTCAAGCGTTATCACGCGTCCCTCATGGTCGTGAAGGTCAATGCCTATGCCATAAGTCACATTGAGCGGAGTATGGCGAGTGAAAATCGCCGTCCCCGAATAGCCTTTCTTGTCGGCATAGTTCCAATATGACTGGTAGCCCTCAAAAGCTATATCCAGCTGACCGGCCTGCATCTTTGTTTCCTGCAAGCAAAAAAAGTCGGCATCGAGTTGCTTGAAAGCCTCCTCAAATCCCTTTCCAACACATGCCCTGAGGCCATTCACGTTCCACGATATGAATTTCATAATGAAGTAATGTAGCTTTTATGTTTTTATAAACTGATTCTTTACGACTGAAAGAAGTGGCGCTTGCACCTGCAAGCCGCACATCCTCACATAATGCAAATGTAGCTATAAACATCGAATTTTGAAACACCCTTCACATTTTGTTTAGGTTTCTCGCAACAAAGCACCAACACATAATCATTTAATTATCAACCTAATACCATCTTTCACATCTCACAAAATCAAAAATAATATGTAAATTTTTCGCAAAAAGTTTTGCCGTTTCAGTAAAAAGCCGTACCTTTGCATCACTTTTGAATAGGGAGACTCGCTAGCTCAGCAGGTAGAGCATCACACTTTTAATGTGGGGGTCTTGGGTTCGAGCCCCAAGCGGGTCACGGAATGGTGGATAGGCAACTGTCCACCATTTTTGCTATAAATGCCCTACAGAGGCTTCTCAACAGGTTTTGGAGCCTTTTTCCTTGATTTTAACTTGTGCGGAAAATAACACAAAAACCACACATTGTGCACAAAATTTTTTACAAATTTTTTACACAACCCAAAAAAATTTTTTACACATGATAAAACGACCCATCATTACCAGTACATTTAATGCTAAATGATACAACATAGATAAACTGAAGGGATGGGAAACCATCCCTTTTTCTTTGTATATACATCAGGTTTTCAACCACTTGCCGAGGTTCCGAGCCAATGCCCCACGCCCATATTGCCAATCAATTAGCATATCAAACAAAGTTCCCCCTGTGGCAGTAGGCGTTTTTGCGAGAAACGTCCACTGCCAGTATTCAATGAAATTTTGTTTTGTCCCAGTTAAGAGGAATTGTGCGGCAAAATAATTGTTGATGACATTGCCCATTCCTAATCTACTCTTATTGGTCGGAGGTCCTAAAGGGTTTCCCAAAACATAGGCTATGCCATCGCCGTGCCAAATGCCTTAAGAGCCTCATTCCACAACGAATCATTGCCTTTTGCATATCAACATTTCCTATATTTGTTGACTGCCATAATATACGAGCAATATTTGTTGAGCAAATTCAACAATGGAAGGTCGCCTTTTTTGAAACGCTCGGCATCAAGAGGCAAAATTCTTTCCCTTATATTCTTCTCACCTTTAAACAACGCGTTGAGATATGGATTGCCGTTTTCCTCCACGATGCTCACGTCAGTGAAAAACTGCGTAAGGTCTTTTGCGTCATATACGATTGTGTAGCTCGGACGCTTAGCGCCAGGGATGTCCTCTCGCAAGATGTTCTTGTTCACAAGGTCCTGCAAGTCGCGTATGGCAGTATCTTTTGAACAATTGGCCAACGAAGCCCACGACTTTGATGTTATTTTGGCCTCATAACCATCAAGGAATCGATTCAGTATTTCCATCTGTCGTGCTGTCATGGGCACAGAAGACGCGTTCTGCCAAAAGATACTCTTGTTGAGAATAGTGTTTATGGTTGATTCTGCTTCGTCAAGGGCATCAACCAGCTTTTGCATATACCATACCAGCCACTCGGTGATGTCACCATCGCCACGCTGCATACGCTCCAGAATGTCGTAATAATGTTTCTTGTCTTTGTTGATTTGAGACGATATATTATAGAAACGATACTCGCTCTTTTCTCCGCGTGCCAATAGCATATCAGAAATAATACGAGCCATACGGCCATTCCCGTCCTCAAATGGGTGTATGCTGACAAACCAGAAATGAGCAATAGCAGAACGGATGACACTGCTCACCTGTTCGTCGCAGTCAAACCAGTCAAGAAAACGCCGCATCTCACCCTCCACGCGTTCAGGCGATGGAGCAACGTAATGCACCTTCTCACGCCCAAACATGCCGCTAACAATGTGTTCATCGTGCGTGCGATACTTGCCGACCTCTATTTGACTGCCCTCACTGAAACCAGATGGGAAAAACGCCGATTGCCAAGCATACAACTTCTCTTTACTGAGAGGTTGGTCATAGTGCTGCACAGCATCGAGCATTACGCTCACAACCGAGTCAACGTAATGCGAAGGCGCTGTTTGTTTTACGTTCTCCACACCCAGCTTTCTGGCAATGGAAGAACGCACTTGCTCCACATTCAGGCTTATGCCCTCAATCTCCGATGAATAAACCACGTCAAGGGTGATGTTCTCAGCCATCGCCCTCAACTTACTGTCAAAGCCAAGTGCATTCAATCTGCCATACAGCATACCCTGCTTACGGAACACCTGTTCTTGCAGCAGAGACACCTGTGATTCATCCCATCGGAAACGTGTCCAATTGTCTCTTTCGTGTATATACATAACGCTCTTGTTTGTTTCATGCGACAAAAAACACCAATTATCGTCGCATATTTTGCGACAAAAATAGCAAAATTTAGTCGCGCGACAAAACAATACGCCAAAAATAACGCAAATTTTGCGACGTTTTCAGGAGTTGTTTTGTAAATAAAGCATTTGATTTAGTCAACTGAAACACAATATGCGGCGGTTTTCTGCAACAAGAGCAGCCGATTATAAAAAATTTATTTGCGTAAGTGGCAAATATTTGCTTATTTTGTTACATTAAAAACATAATAAGCCTTAAACAATAATTTTTATATAAATGAAACGAATACTACTATCAATGCTGTTGGCGGCGATGATGTTGCCCAGTGTAGCCCAGCAGCGCATCACCGGAGAGAGTCAAGAGAACTACGAGAAGCGTATGGAGTGGTTTGGCGATGCCAAGTTTGGCGTGTTCATCCACTGGGGCATTTATGCGGTGCGCGGAGTGTCAGAGAGCTGGTCGTTCTTCAACAACTATTTGCCTTACGACGAATACATGAAGCAGACCGCCGGATTCACTGCAAGCAAATATAACGCAAAAGAATGGGTTGACCTGATTGAACAAAGCGGCGCACGCTACACCGTGATTACCAGCAAGCACCACGATGGCTTTGCCCTGTGGGACACCAAAGCCGGCGACATCAGTGCCAAGAAGAGCTCGGCAGCCAAGCGCGATGTGCTCACACCGTTTGTGAAAGAAGTGCAAAAGCGCCCCGACCTGCGACTGGGCATCTATTATTCGTTGCTCGACTGGAGCCGCGACGACTATCCAAATGCCACTCGCACCAGCACTCGCTATAACATCAAGGAAGACCCCAATCGTTGGGCTGAGTTCTGCAAATTTAATTTCGCTCAACTCAAAGAGCTTAACGAAACTTATAAGCCATCGCTCTATTGGTTCGACGGCGACTGGGAACAATCGGCTGAGGACTGGAACAGCAAAGGCATCATTGACTTGCTGCGCAGCACCAACCCTGAAGTGGTTGTGAACTCACGCATACAAGGCTATGGCGACTACGACACACCTGAGCAAGGTATTCCGGTTGTTCGCCCCGAAAGCAAATACTGGGAACTGTGCTACACCATGAACGATTCATGGGGCTATCAGCCAACCGACAAAGAGTTTAAGACACCGCACATGCTGTTGCGCACCCTTTGCGACTGCATGAGCAACGGCGGTAACCTGCTCCTTGACATCGGTCCTAAAGCCGACGGCACCATCCCACAAGAAGAAATTGACATCCTCAAGGAATTTGGCCGCTGGATTGGCAAGCATAAAGAAGCTGTTTACGGCACTCGCGCCGGTCTGCCAGCCGAACATTTCCCCGATGGCTACACAACACTGAACAAGGGTGGCGACATTGTTTACCTCTACATCCCTAACAAAGTGCGCGAGAAAGTGTGCTTGCGCGGTGTGGTGAACAAGGTTAACCGCGTATGGGTTGTGGGCAACGGCACTATGCTCAACCACAAGCTCTACGACAAGCCTTACTGGAGCTCACTGCCGGGCATCATCTACATTGACGTGCCTGAGGAAGTGCAAGACGAACAAATCACAGTGATTGCCGTGCTGCTCGATGGTCCGGCTAAGCTCTATCGCGGTCATGGACAAGTGATTACTTCAAACTAATACCATCACAATGAAGAGACTAATCATCATAACAATGGCAGTGCTTATGGCAGTGCCATTGTTTGCCAAAAAGGCAAAAGAAAAAGCTTACGAAATAAGCTACACCTACAATAGCCGCGGCACCATCATTGGCGCTGCCGTGATGACCTTTGCCGGAGAACGCACCATGTATGTGCCCGATGCCAAGGCCAACGACCCTCGCATGACCCTTAAAGCGCCTGAGCAACGCCAGTTTACCGACTTCGCAGCAAACTGCTGCTATAGCCGCGCACAACTGCAAAACGGCGACATCGTTACCACCGAAACACCGTTTACCGTGGGTGCTAACCTCACCGACACCGGTAAAACCGAAAAGATTCTGGGCTATAACTGCCGATGCGTGCACTCGGTGGTCAACTCAAACCACTACGATATCTGGTACACCACCGAACTGCCCGTGCGCGGCACTCCGCAAGTTGGCGTGGGCGTGCCCGATGGTCTTGTGCTGCGCGTGGTGCGCAACCAAAACCAAATTGAAGAGGCCACAGCAATAAAGCCGCTGAAAACCACTCCCGAGTTCTGGCCCGAGAGCTGGGGTAAGACGCTCAACCGTTTCGACTATCAATATGCCATCAAGCAAAGCGTGGTGCACACCGTGCGCATATTCGACCAAGAACGCATTGCCTTCAACGGCGCTAAGCTGCCAGAGGGTGAGTTGCAACTGGGCAAGGTGTATGCCTGCGCTGGCGGCACCGTGATACTCAAAAAAGTGAAACTGCCCGAGCTGCACCGCGGATGGGGCATCTTTGCCGATGTGGTGCAATACTCTGAAGGCGATGCCTACGACCGCACCGGCTCAGTGTTTGTGATTCCCACTGGCAAGCAACAATCATTTATTGATGCCATTCGCAAGCTCGACAGCACACCCAAGTTCACCAGCGGCGGCGTTGACTACCACGGCTTGGTGAGCACTCCTGCCTACGATGTGCCGGTTGAGCTGATGCGCTTCTTCACCGGCTTTGGCGTGCGCTTCTTCAACGACAAGATGAAGATTCCCGGACAAGAATGGGTTGACTCGGTATTCTATAAGTCGCAAGTAACTCCGCTGCAAAGTCATCTGCAAGGCGAAGTGATTATTGGTGCATACATTGGCAACTGGGACAGCCGCGGACACCGCGTTTCGCTCAAGCTGAAATATTTCCCTGACGACCTGCGCCACACGCTCTATGACTTTGAGAACGCTATGCCGCTGTTCAACACGGTGAACTATCTTGAACAAGACTCACAGCCCTACCCTGTGTTCCAAGAAAACGATTCACTCAAAGTAACCTTCACCCTCGACCGTGCTGTTAAGAACGCTCATCTGTTCTACCTCACCACTGGCCACGGCGGCTGGGGCGGCGGCGATGAGTTTAACATGAAGCCCAACACCATCTATCTTGACGGACAAAAGGTTATCAGCTTCATTCCTTGGCGCGACGACTGCGGCACTTACCGCAACTTCAATCCGCAAACAGGTATGTACGAAACCGGTTGCAGCTCGTCGGATATGAGCCGTTCAAACTGGTGTCCAGGCACCGTCACCAATCCTAATTTCATAGCCCTTGGCAATCTTGAAGCCGGCGAACACACCATTGTGGTGCAAATACCGCAAGGTTCGCCCGAAGGCGGCAGTCAAAGCTATTGGTGCACCAGCGGAACTCTGCTCTATTAACGATAGAACATAGTCATAACATAGATTTCAGGAGATAAACACGTTTAAGGTGTTTATCTCCTGATTTGTTTTGTGCTATTTGGCACATTATTGTTATGATGCTCCTATGCAGCGCACAAGCACTTTTGAGGTTCAATAGAACATCTCTCGCAAATAACACTATTATGTGGGGTAAAGGAAAGATGTAACTGATTTTTCACTAATTGCAAGAGGCTGAATCATATAAAAGTGTATCTTTGCATTATAAACGTCAATAACATCTTCAATATGAAAGATATTTGTTCTTGATTATGGCACTGACGCTTGGGACTACTGGTCAAATGAGCATAACAGATATTTGATTGGCAAATACTTTAGAGTCAATTATGTTGAAGATAAAACCTATGACTATGGAACTATATCAACAAATAATGAACGAGGTGATGGCAATAGGCGAGATTCATGCACAAGCCGAGGCATCGGTATGCAATGCCACCACTCACCGCGAACAGGCTGTGCTCAACAACGTGGCGAAATTGATTGACGATGGCAATGTGGGGCTTTATCCTTTAAAAGCTTTACTGATTGCATCGAACGATTGGCACACTTTCATCATTGTTCGCGAGGGGCTGTTTCAAGACGTGCTGCTCGAAGGAATTGAGAAAGGTGCACTTGCGCCCGACGATGAAGAAGGTTGGGGGTGGCTGAAATTTGCTTCGCTGTCAAACGACCCCACCAACTTCATGACCGACATGGAGCGATATTTTGACTTGCTGATGACTGCCACCGAAAACGGCAATCAAGATGCAAATGAAATTATGGATATGATTTGGGAACCGGAGAATTGTCAGGAAGAGGACTGACAATGCCCCCAACCGCTGCCCTGAGCTATGCTCCGAGGCATTTAAAAGGTGAATGGCAAGGGCAGTTTCAATATCAGCGGAAGCAATCCTATTACAGATATTTATTTATAAAAAGTTTGGCAAACTATGGAACCTATATACCTGAAACTATCAAAGCCATTTAAAGAACTCAACATGGCAGCATCGCGTTTTTGGGGCAATCCGGCATTACCCCAAGGCGTGGAATATCCGCAATACATCGACGATGAAGGCGACGAATACCCCTATGTGTTTATCTGCCAAATTAACCTTGCTGATTTGAAGGAGTTTTGCGGCAATGGTTTGGACCCTCTGCCGCCGGAGGGCTTACTGCTGTTTTTCGCAAAGATTGACCATTATCTGGGTTATTTTGCCGACACCGACTGCATTGGTGGTGCCATAAGCGACCCCGATGCGGTGAAGGTGATGTATTTCAACAACCTCGACAACTTGCGAGAAGTTGTGCTGGTTGATGATAAAGACCAACCGATGTCGCCTGAAGAAATGGAAATACACTTCACTTCGCAGCACGAACCGTTGAACGATGACGACCACTGCCTATTTGCGCGCCCCGACCATCGAGAATGGGAGTCGTGGGACCATCCTTATGAAGATTGGCAAATATTACTGCAAATCGACTCTTTCGCAGGAATGGATTTCAACCTCAATTTCATGGACTTTGGCGTTCTTAACTTCCTCATTTCGCCTGACGACCTGCGCCGCGCTGACTTCTCAAATGTCCGCGCCATTGTCCTCTCATCATAATCGCTTGCCGCCACAGCCATTTGATAGAAATTTGGCGTAACACAATGTGTGCTGCGCCAAACATCAATGCGCCGCGATTCACAACACGGCATTAAAGAAATACCCCAGTGCCACAATTGCCACCGTCACCACACCAAAAAAGATGCCTATGAGCCGCCATGTCATCACTTTTTTGAGCAATGTGGCTTCGGGCAACGAAAGCCCCACCACCGACATCATGAACACAAGCGCGGTGCCAATGGGTATGCCTTTAGCCACAAACACCTCAATCACTGGCACTATGCCGGCTGCGTTGGCATAAACAGGCACCGCCAACAGCACCGAGAGCGGCACGGCAAGCAGATTGTCCTTTGCCATGAATTGCTCAAAGAATCCCTCTGGCACATAGCCATGCATAAACGCTCCTATGCCTATGCCAATAACAACGTAAATCAGCACGCTTCGCACTATTCCCCAAGCCTCGCGCATAATGGCAGGCAGGCGGTTGACGAATGGCGTGTGCTCGCTCTGCCATTTATCGGCTTCGCCGGTTGAATTTTTCTGTATCTGCTTCACCCAATCAGTGAGATAGCGTTCAAGCTTCATTTTCCCCAAAACAAATCCGCCCACCATGCCAAGCAGAATACCGCTCACCACATATATCACGGTGACCCGCACGCCAAATGCGCCTATAAACATTGCCACCGCCACCTCGTTTACCAACGGTGATGTGATGAGATAGGCAAACGTGACACCAAGCGGAATACCGCCTTTCACAAAGCCAAGAAAAAGCGGAATCGACGAACAAGAACAAAAAGGAGTGATAGCCCCAAACAACGACGCAAAGAAGTATTGCAATCCATAGAGTTTATGATTGATGAGATAGTTGCGCAATCGTTCAATGGGGAAATAGGCATTCACAATGCCCATTATCACACTGATGCAAAACAGCAGAATCAAAATCTTGATGGTATCATAAACAAAGAAATTGACCGCTTGACCCAACGCCAACGAGGGGTTAAGTCCAATCACATCGTATATCAGCCAATCGGCAAATTGTTGTATCATAGATTGAATGTTGATGTATTATTACTCATTGCAATCGCACTTGGGCAATTGCATCTTTTTCACCTCGGCGATATAGAACTTGGCGAACTCGGCACGAATCAGGTCGCGAACGCGACGAAACTCGCTCATCACAAACTCCTCGCTGCCAACCGCTTCCGAAGGGTCATCAAAGCCAATATGCAACCGTTTGCCCACTCGCCCGGCAAAGGCAGGACACGTTTCGTTGGCATTGCCGCACACCGTTATCACATAATCCCATTCATCATGCACATAGGCCGACACGTTTGTGGGGCGATGGTTGCTAATATCAATGCCCACCTCAGCCATCACCTCAACGGCTCGGGCGTTGACCTGAGCCGCCGGCTCAGTGCCAGCCGAACACACCTGCAACTTATCGTCGAACGATTGCATAAAGCCATGTGCCATTTGACTGCGGCAGCTGTTGCCGGTGCACAAAATCAAAATTTTCATATCATCCTAAAATTTATGAGTAAATAATATATTCCAATCACAATAAACGCCAAAGCCACAACACAGTTAAACCACTTTCTGAAGGTTTGTACCCGATTGTAGAACTTGCCAATGCTTTCCACGCTATAAGCCAACACCCAAGCAACTATCACCACCGGCAGCCCCGTGGCTATGGCATAGACCACCGGCAACAAATAACCGCCGCTTTGAGCCGCCGACATGGGTAGCAGCATACCAAAATAAAGCAATCCGCTTGTGGGACAAAACGCCATGGCAAACAGCACGCCCAACAACAGGCTACCCCACAATCCCGTGAGACGTGAAGCGCGTTCGCCGGCGCTGAATCCAAACTTTGGCAAAGGTAAACGGTTGCCAAACAGCATAAACAAGCCAATGAACACCAGTGCCGGACCAAGCAAAGTCTCGCCCCACCGGCTCACGGCATCTTGCAAGGAAAACACATCGGTGCCGGCTCGCAACGCGGCAATCAATACTGCGCCAAGAAGCGAATATGCCAGCACTCTGCCGCCGGCATAAAGCAATCCCCCGGCAAACAGTCTGCCGTGGCTGTCAATGTTGCGGCTGATGTAGCCAATGGCTGTGATGTTGGTTGCCAACGGACACGGACTGATTGCCGTGAGCAACCCAAGCAAAAATGCCGTCAACACCGGCACATCGCAGCCGTCAAGCAAACTCTGTAAGTATTCCATAAACACTACGCCGAAAAGATTATTTCAACTGCAAAGCAATGCGCTTTTTCAACCCTTCCTTAAACAGCTCGGTATTGTTGCGCGCGTGCTTAAATGCAAACTCAGTGAGGTTGTTGCGCTTTTCTTTGCCTTTCTCCCACTTGTTGACGTAGAGCGACGACCAACTCACTCTATACTCCTTGGCAAGTTTCTCGCCCTCGGGGGTTGATATGTCAACCTCCTTAAATCGCACCTTGCCGCTCTTTTTATATGTGGCAAAGTCGCTGTTAACCACCTCTTTAGTGTATTTCTCAATAGCCCGGCAAGTCACACAGCGTTGTTTGCCGTGGAAATAGAGCACTTCAACGTAGGTTTCCTGACCCGACTTTGCCGCGCCAACAAGCGCCAGCACAATGGCGATGCAAAATAGCGTTATTCGTTTCATCGCCTCACACTCATTTGCTCAACAATTGCCTAACGTCGGCAGCCGAAATCTTTCCTTTTGCCACCACTTTGCCGTCAACCACAAGTGCCGGCAGGGTCATCACGCAATACTCCATGATTTTCATCAAATCTTCCTCTTTGGTCACCGTGGCATCTATGCCCAACTCGGCAACCACCGTTTCAACCGTTGCAAACAATGCCTTACATGTTGCACAACCTGTGCCTAAAATCTTTATTTCCATAATCTAAAAATTTAAAATTGTGTTATTTTTTATATTTGTTTGTTATTCGTAAAACAACGAACATTATTGCCATAAAAAAGGAGGGGCATTAGCAGCAACCGCCCTTTTTGCATGCACATTGGCTAAAAAATTCACCAAACAACTTGCACGCCAGATCCCAATTTTCGCGATTGATGCAATATTTCACCTTGGGAGTTTCAACCTCGCCCTGTATCAAACCGGCATCTTTGAGTTCCTTGAGGTGTTGCGACACAGTAGCTTTAGCAATGGGCAATTCCTCGTTGATGGCTCCAAAATAGCAAGTGCTGCGCTCAGCCAGAAAATGCAAAATGGCAATGCGCGCCGGGTGTCCCAACGCCTTAGCGAATCGCGCCAACTGTTCCTGTGTAGCTGTATAGTCTTTCTTATCTTCCATTCTGCAAAGTTATTTGTTCGCAAATTTACGAACATATTCCGAAATCACAAATATTTCACCCAGATTATTTTTCATTAACTAATAAAATTTCACCCCAGTTTGTTCTTCAATTTGCTTTATTCTATCAACAAATTCACCTGCTCGTTCAACATCTTTTTGAATTATCTAAATCGGTTTGTTGTCGCTAATGTTTAGGAACACACCATCTACCACCAACGGTTCACCATTCCCATCAACTACTTGCGAAGAATTATTTGCATTATCGAAAAACTGTTGTAATTTAGCATCAACAATCCCATCGAGGTCGGTAGTCCCCCGTGATGTAATCGGAATGGTTCGGCTCTCGGTGGGATTTACATATACATCCACATTGGACACGAAGAATGAATGTGTCCCTTTTAATCCGCCTTTTTCCTCTTGCAATGTGAACCTGACTTAATAATCCTTATCGGAAATATTTACTTTCCCTAATATCCTTAAGCATCAAAATTCTCACCTAAATTTTTGCCATTGTCGGAGATTATATCTATCTTTGCACCATCTAAGGTGGCGACATAGTAGTCCCGTGCGCTTAATTGCGTGTTTGACGGGCTGGTGTTACTGCCTTTTTTGTTTTTATAGACGAGCCTAAACACGCCACAAAAAAATTGTGATTGTTTTTAGTAAGCACAGAGTTACAATTATAAAAAATAATGTGTATATTTGTGCAAACGAACAATCATAAACTTAAAATAAAAACAATATGCTATTTTCACAGCAAACCTATGTGGAGCGCCGCAAACAATTGCGAGAGCTCGTTGGCGACGGAATAATAATTCTCTTTGGCAATCATCATGCGTCAATGAATTATCCTAACAACACCTATAAATTCCGCCAAGATTCATGTTTTTTGTATTTTGTTGGCCAACATCGTGAAGACCTCACCCTTGTCATCGACTGCAACTCGGGCAAAGAAATCCTCTTTGGCGACGAAGTGAGCATCGACGACATTGTTTGGTATGGCAAGGTGAAAAGCGCTGCCGAGATGGCCGAAGAAAGCGGCATCTCAGAGTTGCGCCCAATGGCTAAGCTTGTCGACTTGGTGGCACAAGCTAAAGGCCGCACCATTCACTATTTGCCCCCTTACCGTTTCTATAATATGATGGAGATTGAGCGTCTGCTTGGCATCAAAGCCGAGGAACAAAAGGCTCGCGCTTCAGTCACCCTCATCAAGGCGATTGTGAAGCTGCGCTCAATCAAGAGCGAAGAAGAAATTGCCGAGCTTGAACGTGCTGCCGCCATCGGCTACAAGATGCACACCACAGCTATGCAACTCGTCACCAAACCTGGTATGACCGAGGCTTACATCAGCGGTACCCTTGAAGGTATCGCCGCATCGCTTGGCTCAAACGTATCGTTTGGCAACATTGTCACCATGCACGGCGAGATTATGCACGGATGCCCATCGCCTCGCGCGCTTGAGCAAGGCCGTCTGCTGCTGGTTGACGCTGGTGCCGAGACCTTTGAGCACTATTGCAGCGACAACACCCGCACAATGCCAATCTCTGGCACTTTCACTCAAAAGCAACGCGAAATAATCGACATAGTTGCCGATTGCCACGACTTGGCTCTCACCTTTGCCAAACCGGGTCTGCGCTGGTATGACACTCACATGGCTGTTTGCCGCCTCATGACCGAACGCCTTAAAGAAATCGGGCTGATGAAGGGCGACACCGACGAGGCCGTTGCTGCCGGTGCTCATGCTTTGTTTATGCCTCACGGTTTGGGACACATGATGGGTATGGACGTGCACGACATGGAAGGTCTGGGACAAAACTATGTAGGTTACGACGACACCATTCAGCCTTCCGACCAATTCGGCTTGGCATCGTTGCGTTTTGCCCGCAAGCTTGAACCGGGGCATGTGATTACCGACGAACCGGGCATCTATTTCATACCCGACCTAATCGACGATTGGGCTAAGAGCGGCAAATACGACAATTTCATCAACTTCAACAAGGTGAACGAGTATCGCGACTTTGGCGGCGTGCGCATTGAGGACGACGTGCTCATCACCCCCGACGGCTGCCGCTTCCTCGGCAACGACCGAGTGCCTTATAAGGCTGCCGATGTTGAAGACTACATTGCTCAATACAAATAACATAATCAATAACCAATAGACCAGCAGGGGATTGGAAACGGGTAAGCGGCGCATCGGCTGAAGCCCTATGCCCAATCCCCTTTTCATTATTTCACCACAAACCTTATATTTGAGAGAAATGAAACACAGCATATCATTATTTGCCATTCTCGCCCTCTCGGTTGCGGCTGCCAATGCGCAATCGCTGCCAACCATGGCCGACATCCCAGCCGGACACTTCTGGATGGGCTCGATGGGCGAAGGCGAGAACTACGACGAATGGCCAGTGCACCGCGTTGACATCACACAACCCTTCAAGATGGCTGTTACTGAAGTGACCAACGCACAATATGAGGAGTTTTGCCCCGAGCATAAGCAACTGCGCGGTAAAGACGGACTTTGCAACGGCGACGACGAGGCGGTGACCAACATCACTTGGCACGATGCCATGAACTATTGCCAATGGCTGAGCGAGCGCACAGGCCGCAGCTTCCGCCTGCCCACCGAGGCTGAATGGGAATATGCTTGCCGTGCAGGCACCACCTTCCCGTTCTTCACTGGCGACGGTCTGCCCGGCAGTATGCACAAGAACCAGCAGAAAGCACGCACGCTAAAGCCCGTATCGCTTTCCGTGGGCAAGACAGCAGCCAACGCGTTTGGCTTGCACGATATGCACGGCAACGTGGAGGAATGGTGCCTCGACTGGTATGCCCCCTACTCTGCCAACGATGCCGTTGACCCGGTGACAGTGAGCGGCGGACTCTACCGCGTGACTCGCGGCGGCAGCCACAACACGCCCGAAAACTATCTGCGCTCAGCCAACCGCAGCGCCATGATTCCAATGGACCGCCACTCAATGACAGGATTCCGCATTGTTGAAGCGCCTTATCCTAAAGGTTGGAGAATCGATGAGAGCCATCACACCGCCGTGAAACACGAAACGCACAAGTGGAAGGCCACCTCGCGCAACAAACCGGTGTTCTGCGAACCAAAAGTGTACGTTATCAATCCGCATGACAACGTAACCCCATTTTACCTGCACAACCATCAGCCTGCCGTGACATGGACCGACGGTGGCGACCTGCTTGCCATCTGGTTCTCAGCCGACCAAGAAAACGGCCGCGACATGGTGGTGCTCAGTTCACGTCTGCATCCGGGCGCAGAGAGTTGGACTCCTGCCGAATTGTTCTTCAAAGTACCCGACCGCAACATGACCGGCTCATCGTTGCTCAACGACCGCAAAGGCACGCTCTATCACCTCAACGGCGTTGAAGCCGCGGGCGACTGGCAAAACCTTGCCATGGCAATGCGCCGCAGCCACGACGGCGGCGTCACTTGGAGCCGTCCCACTATTATTGAGCCTGAGCACACCATGCGTCATCAAGTGATTCAAGGCCCTATTGTGCTTGCCGACGGCACTCTGGTGCAACTCTGCGATGCCGGACCCGGCAGCGAGGACGGCACATCAATTCACCTTAGCCACGACGGCGGCGACAACTGGTACGACCCTTGGGACGGCGCACCTCTGCCGCAATTCACCGAGGGCGGCACCGGAAGCACCATCGCCGGCATCCACGCCGGCATAGTGCAACTTGCCGACGGCAGCCTAATGGCTATGGGACGAGGCATTGACAACGCCGTCATCGGCACCGATGGCAAGAAATATCTGCCAATCAGCATCTCAACCAACCAAGGCAAAACGTGGACCTACCACGCATCGCCCTTCCCACCCATTCAAGGGCATCAACGCCTTGTGCTATTGCGCCTGCAAGAAGGGCCTATCATGCTTGCGAGCTTTACCGACCATCCCACTCGCACCCCACGAAAAGAACAAGGCATGATGTTCACCGATACCAACGGCAACACATTCCGCGGCTACGGAGCATACGTGGCGCTGTCGTATGACGAAGGGCGCACATGGCCCGTGCGCCGACTGCTCACCGACGGCAAAGAGCGGCACCTCAACGGCGGCGCGTGGACACAATTCTTCAAGATGGACGCCACTCACGCCGAGCCTCGCGGATACCTCGCCGCCACCCAATCGCCCGACGGAATGATACACCTGCTCAGTTCACGCATTCACTATGCCTTCAACCTCGCTTGGATTGAAAGCATCATCAAATAAAACCCAAGCAGCAACCGCTTAAAGAAATACTTTGTTTACTATTTCGTTCAGTAGCCATTTACCGAAATCAATGGCTACTGAACGATAATTTTACCATCAGATAAACCCTCGTTATCACCCAAAAACACTATATTTGCACACGAAACACAATTCAATGATGCTATTTTTTGAAACAAACTAAGATGAATAATTTGACCATTTAAACAATTATGAATTATGACTAAACTTAATTTAAAACAAGCATTGAAAAATTTTTGCGGAGTAAGTGAGATTACCGATGAAAAGCAGTAATTATCTAATCTATCCAATCAGTTTGACAACATTGCAAAAGCAGCCCTCAACGGTGGATACTTTGAGATTAACGGAAAAACAAGAATCTATCCACTGGAGATTGAATTTTATTACCACGAAGAAAATAGCAGTTTGAAAGACCCGATAGTATATCACAGGAACGGCAACAACGAACTCCCCTACCTTGAACTTGGCTCGCTTAACTGCCACGAGTCGGGCATTGATGTTACTTTTGAAAACGAAAAGAAAGCCTTTTGGGCTTCATTCCTGATTCGCGCATATAGGTTATGTACCGATAAATGTATAATCGCAAGAAAGAGCTATGTAATTAACTATTCCTTGCGTTCCGCTTGATATATCCTTTGCCATCAAAATTCATGTCCGAATTATTGTATTTGCCAGATTTTTGCTCTACCTTTGTGGAATCTAAGGTGGTGACATCGTAGTCTTGCGCGCTTAATTGCGTGTTTTGCGAGCTGGTGTTACCACCTTTTTTTTATTAAAAAAGAGATAATCCTAATAGAACAGCAGCATTTATCAGTCTAAGAAATTTGGAAAGTGCCAAAGGAGGCATGCAGTGCTGCGAGGTTGTGAAACCAACCAAAACATCTGCAAGAAAGATAATTATCATTATAGAAACAAAAAAGTAGCTGTAATCCAATTTTTTTGATTATCTTTATGCGATTGAAACAAAAATAATCACAAAATACTAACCAAAATTATTAAACTAAATACCTTTTAATAAATTATGGCTGAGAACCGACTTGTGGGTGAATACCCAGTAATAGGCATCCGTCCAACCATCGACGGACGCCGTGGCGTGCTTAAAGTGCGCGAATCTCTTGAAGACCAAACTATGAACATGGCCCGCGCTGCCGCAAAGCTCTTTGAGGAGAACTTGCGCTACAGCAATGGCGAACCTGTGAAAGTGGTAATTGCCGACACCACCATTGGACGCGTTGGCGAGAGTGCTGCTTGTGCCGAGAAGTTTAAGAAAGCCGGCGTTGACATCACCCTCACCGTTACTCCATGCTGGTGCTATGGCGCCGAGACAATGGACATGGACCCGCTCACCATCAAGGGTGTGTGGGGTTTCAACGGCACAGAGCGTCCGGGTGCTGTTTACCTGGCATCAGTGCTTGCCACACATGCACAAAAAGGCCGTCCGGCATTTGGCATCTACGGACATGACGTGCAAGACGCCGACGACACATCAATCCCTGCCGACGTGCGCGAGAAGCTGTTGCGCTTTGGCCGTGCCGCTGTGGCTGCCGCTTCAATGCGCGGCAAATCGTGGCTGCAAATTGGCTCAATCTGCATGGGCATTGGCGGCTCAATCATCGACCCTCAATTCATTGAGGAATACCTTGGCATGCGCGTTGAGAGTGTTGACGAGGTGGAAATCATTCGCCGCATGACTGAAGGCATCTACAATGAAGAAGAATATCAAAAGGCTCTTGCCTGGACCAAGGCAAACTGCCGCGAAGGCTTCGACAAGAATCCTGCTGAACTGCAACGCACACCCGAGCAAAAAGAAGAAGCTTGGGAATTTGTGGTTAAGATGATGGTTATCATCAAAGACCTTATGTGCGGCAACAAGAATCTGCCTGCCGGATGCGAAGAAGAAATGGTTGGCCACAACGCCATCGCTGCCGGCTTCCAAGGACAACGTCAATGGACCGACTTCTATCCTAACGGTGACTTTGCCGAAGCTCTCTGCAACTCATCGTTTGACTGGAACGGTGCCCGCGAGCCTTACATCCTTGCTACCGAAAACGACGTGCTCAACGGTCTTGGCATGCTTTTCATGAAGCTGCTCACCAACCGTGCACAAATATTTGCTGACGTGCGCACCTATTGGAGCCCCGATGCAGTGAAACGTGCAACCGGCTACGAACTTGAAGGCGTTGCCAAGGAATCGCAAGGGTTCTTGCACCTCATCAATAGTGGCGCTGCTTGCCTCGACGCTTGTGGCGAAGTGACCGATGCCGATGGCAACCATGTGATGAAACCGTGGTATGAAGTCACTGAAGAAGACCAAAAGAAGATGCTCGATGCCACCGAATGGTGTCAAGCCGACTATGGCTACTTCCGTGGCGGCGGCTACTCATCGCGCTACATCACACGCGCTGAGATGCCTGTTACCATGATTCGCCTCAACCTTGTGAAAGGCCTTGGCCCGTGCCTGCAAATTGCTGAAGGCTGGACAGTGAATCTGCCCGACGAGGTTTCTGACAAGCTGTGGAAACGCACCGACTACACTTGGCCATGCACATGGTTTGCTCCACGCCTCACCGGCAAGGGCGCATTCAAGAGCGCATACGACGTGATGAACAACTGGGGCGCCAACCACGGAGCCATCAGCTACGGCCACATTGGTGCCGACCTCATCACTCTGTGCTCAATCTTGCGCATCCCGGTATCAATGCACAACGTGCCTGAAGACGACATCTTCCGCCCAGCTGCATGGAACGCATTTGGCATGGACAAAGAAGGTCAAGACTATCGTGCTTGCGCCGCATTTGGCCCAATGTATAAATAAAAAATCAATGGGGGCTGCTTAGCATCCCCCACTCACACGCAACAGGGTGGGCACACCCTTGCAAACATTGCACCGGCAGCCACGCCCTGTTGCATATTTTCATATAAACACAAATCATAAGCTGACAAAACACAAGAAAATGATTACACAAGAGCAAATAAATCAATTTGTTGAGATGGCGCACACTGTGGGCCGCTATGGATTAACCGTGTGCAGCAGCGGCAACCTGTCGTGGCGCATTGGCGACGAGGTGCTGGTGAGCGGCACCGGCTCATGGGTTCCTGAACTCACCCGCGAACAAGTGTCGGTGGTAAGATTCAGCGACGGCGAAGTGCTCAACGGCGTTAAGCCATCAATGGAAAGCGTGTTCCACCTTGGCGTGCTGCGCGAGCGCCCCGACCAAACAGTGGTGTTGCACTTCCAAGCACCTTATGCAACTGCTATTTCGTGCATGAAAGTGCGTCCAAAGAGCCTCAACGTAACTGCCGAAGTGCCCTATCACGTTGGCGTTGACATCCCAGAAATTCCTTACTATCGCCCCGGTTCTCCCGAGTTGGCTGAAGCCGTTATAGCTGCGCTCAAAGAGCACAACTCGGCATTCATGCTCAAGCACGGTCAAGTGGTGTGCGGTAAAGACTTCAAGCAAGCCCTTGAACGTGCCACATTCATGGAAATGGCATCTCGTCTGGCTGTGCTCAACGGCGACAACCTTGAAACATTCACCGACGCCGAAGTGGAGGATGTTGAAGTGAAATTCTTAGGCAAAAAGAAGTAAGACAACAAGTAAAAACACAGGGAGCTAAAGGCTAACATAACAAAGTGGATGTTGCTAAACATCCACTTTCCCCTTTTCTCAAACTCCCTTATGCAACCACTAACTTACTCCTTAAATAAGTATGGCCAACAAAACAACCGCTAAACTGGTTGAGAAGAAATATCTCTTGACCTTTATACTCATCACTTCGCTCTTTGCGCTCTGGGGCTTTGCCAACGATATCACCAACCCTATGGTGGCAGCGTTCCAAACCGTTATGGAAATCTCGGCAACCAAAGCCTCGATGGTGCAATTTGCGTTCTACGGCGGATATGCCACTATGGCAATACCCGCAGCCATATTTGTGCATCGCTACTCCTATAAGAGCGGCATCATGCTGGGACTCACACTCTATGCCATTGGCGCATTCATGTTTATCCCTGCTGCAGCCTATCAGGAGTTTGCTTTCTTCTGCGTTTCGCTCTATGTGCTCACATTTGGCTTAGCATTCCTTGAAACCACATCTAACCCCTTCATCTTGTCGCTTGGCAGCAAAGACACCGCCACACGCCGCCTCAACCTCTCGCAAGCCTTCAACCCTATGGGCTCGCTTTCGGGTATGTTTGTGGCATCGAACGTGGTGCTTGCCTCATTGCAAAGTGATGCACCCCAAGTGCGCGAAGTGGGATTCTCAAACCTCGACGAAGCAACAAAGGCAGCCATTCGCCTTCACGACCTTGAAGTGATTCGCAACCCCTATGTGATTTTGGGATGCGTGGTGGTGGTGATGCTCATTGTGATAGGCGTCTTTGTGAAACGTAATGCAGGCAAAGAAGATGAACAAAGCGACCAACCTAAGACCACCTTCACCGAATCGGTGGGACGAATCTTCCGCAACAGCGTTTATCGCGAAGGCGTAATCACTCAGGTGTTCTATGTGGCAGCACAAATCATGACATGGACATTTATCATACAATATGCCGACCGTCTTGGCATCAACAAGGCAACAGCCCAGCTCTATAACATCGGTGCTATGGGTATGTTCTTGTTTGGCCGTTTCATCAGCACATTCCTGATGAAATACGTCAACTCGCGCAAACTGCTCATGATATTTGCTATATGCGCAATGTTAACCAACGCCGGCACCATACTGATTGACGGCATTGGCGGTCTCTATTGCTTGGTAGCAACATCGGTGTTCATGTCGCTCATGTTCCCAACCATCTACGGTATTGCCCTTGAAAGCGTTGCTCCAGCCGACCACACCTTTGGCGCTGCATTCCTGGTACTTGCCATTGTGGGCGGAGCCATCATGCCGCCTCTGCAAGGCTCAATCATCGACCTTGGCACCGTAGGCTCAATGCCTGCCGTCAACCTGTCGTTTATTTTGCCGTTCATCTGCTTTATGGTGATTTCAATCTACGGTTATCGCTCGCTTAAAGCACAGAAATAAGCATCATTTGTAAGCCCTCACTCAATTGGTGAGCTTACTTAACACAACAATTGGCTGCCTCACTGCCTCACTCAAAGATTGAGCGCAAGTGCACAAGCAGCCAATTGTTCTTTTTTATGGGATTTCGCAAAAGTGATTGAGCGCATTAATATCAAAAAAATTGGGCTGCTTATGCCGCTAAACCCTCACGAGGTTTTTGCCTGCATAAACAGCCAATCATATTTTTTTGCCGAAAACTTAAGCAAGGGCTACGCCATCAATTTGCCACACGGCAATATTGCAGCCACGTGCGGAATGACGGGTCTTCACTCAGTGTGAGATACACGCCATGTCTCTCGTAGTAGTAATAATACACACCACCATCTGCGCCAAAATCTATGCAAATGGTGTTGCGACCATCCCAGCCGTAATCCCAAACAAACGGAATATCTGATAGCCAATTACCATAGCGGTCATAGCAGCCATACACGCCTGAGCCGTCGGGGTTAAACCGGTATTTGTCAACCATATATTCAGCAACAAAATCAATTTCATCGCTTTCTAACTCCCATACGCCCACAACGCTATCGGTAAATTCATCATCGTCACATGAGCTGAAGCATACCGACAGCATTGCCACCATCGCCATCATCAGCATTACTCTAACTTTCTTCATAGTCATTCTCTCAATTAAGTGTTTTATTGTTGTTAGTTATGCATTTTGCCCTCAAAGATAGCTATTTTTTGTGCATTGAGGTCAATTGAGTAATATTTTATGTATTTTTAAACCTTTGTGCGCCATCAGGAAGCAGTTCATCATGCTTTATTAATTGCTAACCAGAACTACGTTCAATAAACAACGCCACAAACCAGCTCTGGCTTTAAATATCATCAGCTAAGGAAATTCTATAAACCAATCATCGTTTCCTCATCTGCGTTATTTAAACGGCCCGGAGTGCAAACCACGCTCAAAGCCCAACGACTTGCCGCCCATAGCCGGGCGAGCAGCGCCCGCAGCAGGCACATAGCCATTGTTATAGCCGCCATTCACATTCACGCTAAGATTCTGAAAGATATTATAAAGCAAGCCACCGAGGTCAATGCCAAGCTTCTGACCATTCATATTGTAGAACGGGCGGAAAATGGGCATCGTCACCGAGCGCCCGCTACGAATGTCGCGGTAGGTTTGCGCACCCATATCAACGCCCCATTTATCGTTGTTGGTTTTCAGGGTCATATAGCCGCCATACAATGCCATAGCACCGTTGCTGCCGCGACTGAAAAACGGCGATGACTCATACATGCCAAACACGTTGAGCGACATGTTGCCGTTGACGGTGTACATCACCGAGCCATTGAAGCCATAGGTGTTATAGGCATTCCACGGCACTGAGTATTTGTTGAAACTTACTCCGCCAGTAGCCTGCCAACGCTCGCCGAATTGCTGCGTCACCGAGGCTCCGGCATAACCCACCGAGCCAAGCATAGGCTGAGTTTGAAAACCACTAAAGCCTGTCACATAACCGCCATCCCACTTCACAATGTCGCCATCACGATGAAAATCGTTGGCAAACATGTTGCGCTGCCAAATATATTGACTTTGCATGCCTGTGACAGCATATTGTGATGGTAATGCAAGTTCGGGAAAAGCATAATTAAGGGAATCAATGTAACGGTCGGCAACAGCCTGCTGAGTGTCGAAACGCGCTGCCGCACCCATCTTTGGTGCCAACGATGCGGCATTGAGCCCTACATTCTTTTGCAAGTCGTATCCCTCAACGGTTTCCGGGCTGCCAAAAACGCGGTGCTCAACAGCCGCCAATCCAATCGAATCGGGCAATACCCCGCCACCGCGACTGTCTAATGCTTGGATGTGAAGTTCCGATTGCTGTGCCACACACTGCATCATCGCAGCCGCAGCACACATCACGCACATAATTATATAACGCTTAGCTTCATTCATATCGGCACAACAAAGGGTTGTAATAAATCTGAGGTTCTCGTAATACGCAACAAGCATCGCGCGCCTGCTAATGCGCGCCACCGCCATTGCTCAACACAAAGATAACATTATTTTTTCCAAAATTATGTAAAAGCCACACCACAATACTGCACATTTAATTATCTTTGTACTACAATTAACATTTTTATAAAAACTACCGATTAACTACTTACCAAAAAATGAAAAGAGTAATTAGCACCCCAAATGCACCTGCAGCTATTGGCCCATACAGCCAAGCCATAGAAGTGAACGGAATCCTGTTTATCTCCGGTCAAATTCCAATTAACCCTGCCACTGGCGAGATTGTGGAAGGCGGCATCACCGAGCAAGCCACTCAATCGTTTAAAAACATCAGCGCCATTCTCAACGAAGCCGGCTATACCTTTGATAACGTAGTGAAAACCACCGTTTTCCTGAGCGACATGGCTGACTTTGCTGCCATGAACGCCGTATATGCACAACACTTCAAGGGTGATTTCCCTGCTCGCAGCGCCGTGGCTGTGAAGACCCTGCCTAAAAACGTGCTCGTGGAGGTAGAAACCATTGCAGCTAAATAAAACTGCACCCCTTCAAGCACATCACGCAACATCATTATCTCATCTACAACCCAACATCACCGTGGAAAGAGAATTATCACTCAACGAGGTCTATCGTGCATCGCATGTGCTCAAAAGCATCATACGCCACACCGACCTCATAGCCGCGCCATCAATACGCAAAGGGTGCGACATCTTCATCAAGCCTGAGAACCTGCAAATAACAGGTTCTTTCAAGGTTCGTGGCGCCAGCTACATGATTTCGCAGCTGAGCGACGAGGAAAAAAGCCGTGGCGTGATAGCCTGTTCGGCTGGCAATCATGCCCAGGGAGTTGCTCTTGCCGCCGCCAAATGCGGCATTAAGTCAACCATCTGTTTGCCTGCCGGAGCACCAATCTCAAAGGTTGAAGCCACACGCAGCTACGGCGCCGAAATTTGCCTGGTGCCGGGCGTCTATGACGATGCCTACAATCGCGCACTTCAGCTCAAGGAAGAGAAAGGAATGACTTTTGTGCACCCATTCGACGACCCTTTGGTGATTGCCGGACAGGGCACCATAGCACTCGAGATTCTCGACGACATGAACGATGTTGACTGCATCATTGTGCCGGTGGGCGGAGGCGGTCTGATTAGCGGCGTGGCATACACCGCCAAGCAGCTTAATCCAAACATCAAGGTCTATGGCGTGCAAGCCGAGGGCGCTCCAAGCATGGTGCAAAGCATTGAGCACGGCACCATTGAACGACTTAGCAGCGTATCGACCATTGCCGACGGTATTGCCGTGAAAGAACCCGGTATTCACACCTTTGACTATTGCCAACGCTACGTTGACAAGATTGTCACTGTCAACGAGGACGAGATTTCAGCCGCCATATTGCATCTGCTTGAAAAGCATAAGATTATTGCTGAAGGAGCCGGTGCAGTCTCGGTGGCAGCAGCAATGTTTGGCAAACTCCCAATTGATGGGCTGCGCACCGTGTGTCTGGTGAGCGGCGGAAACATCGACGTCACTTTCTTGAGCCGAATCATAAGCCGAGGACTTATGAAGAGCGGTCGTGAATGTACAATGGTGCTTGAGCTAACCGACAAACCGGGTCAGCTCTTCGAGGTGACTCGCGCCATTGCATCAACCGGTGCCAACGTCACTGCCGTGCTGCACGAGCGAACTGCTTCGGTGGCAAACGTCAACTCTTGCATTTTGCGCGTGTCAATGGAAACTCGCAACAACGAGCACATTGAACAAATAAGGCAAGCGCTCACGCAGCAAAACATTCGCATCGTGGGATAAAAATCAAAACGTAATAATAAGCAAATGAGGTGGCTCGAAACATTCAAGTCACCTCATTTTTTTGTTATCTAAAATGGGTATTTAATACGCCCAGATGTTGCTCGCAGAATGTTGGTTAGCTATCATCAACTAATGTTATGCCTCAATTTTCCAATCTTCTATGGTGTGGCTTTCGGTGTTGAAGTTGATGCCGATTTTGGTGATTGGCAATCCGCAGAGGGCGAATCGTGATGGGTAGTCTTTGAGATTGATTTGGTTCATCGCCGCTTCGGCTGACTTGTTGAGTTTCAACTCAATAAGGTATAATGCCTTACCGGAGTTCATCACCATATCAACGCGCCCGGTTGCAGTGCGCACTTCCACATCAACGTAACGGCCCAAAAGCGAGAATATCACATAGAGCAATTGCTGATAATGTCCCTCATAGTTGGTGTTATCGCATTGCGGAATAGTGAGCAAATAAGCCTGTAACAAGCGCAACATCTCATTGAGGTCATCGTTGAGTAGCGCAATGTACATATCGGCAACCATAGTGACGCCTTTGTATGTATCTATTTGAATATAGTTGGGCAATAGGCTCTCCATCAAGCCGATGCGTATCTCTTGATTCGGAATATCGAGGATGTAAACGCGGCTACGGCGGTCATATTCTTTAATAGTGAAATAACCAGACTGATACAACAAAGGAATAACCGATGTCATGCTTTCAGTGGGTGCATCGAAAGCCGATGACATTGAGCGGGTTGGCTTTAGCATCGACGGCAACACGCTAAATTCCTTTAGTTTTTCAATCAAGAATGTAGGCGTACCACTTTCAAACCAATAGCTATCAATCTTATTCTTTGCGAAAGCAAGCATCAGGCTGAACGGATTGAAAATGTCGGGCGAAGGCCATGTGAAATGATAGCCGTCATACTGATGGCGCAGTTCCTGAATGGCTTCCTCGGCGGTAATCTCTTCTTTGGCTGCCAAGCGCTCGATGTAGTCAGCCATCTGCGTGAGCACTTCTTCCATTGTTATTCCGCACACGGCAGCGTAATCTTCTTCCATTGAGATGTTCCGCAAATTATTCAGCTCGCTGAATATGCTCAACTGCGAGAACTTTGTGATGCCGGTGATGAACACAAACTTCAAGTATGGGTCGGAGGCTTTGAGCGGCGAATAGAAGTTTCGCATCACATTGCGCAAGACTGGCAATAAATCTTTTTCATGAGCCACGTCGAGCAAAGGCGCATCATATTCATCAATCAAAACCACAACCTTTTTGCCGGTTTTAGAATATACTTCACGAATTAAATTCGCCATTCTAACATTCGGGTCAACATGGTCAGATGACAAGCCGAAGCGTTCCTCGTTTTGCTCTAATATGTACAGCAGGTATCGTTCTAATTGATTCTTGTCAAGATGCTTAGCCATCGACAAATCGAACCTCAATACCGGATATTCAGTCCATTCCTTTTCAACGGTTTCAATATATGTTCCCTTG
>JBJECY010000136.1:0-5011 GCA_051871515.1 Muribaculaceae bacterium
CATTCACATTGGCGGCGACGAAGCAGGCAAAAGCAAATGGAAAACCTGCCCCGACTGCCAACGCCGCATGAAAGAGGAAGGCTTGAAAGACGTTGACGAGCTGCAAAGCTATTTGATACAGCGCATTGAGAAATTTGTCAATTCAAAGGGTCGCGACATCATCGGATGGGACGAAATTTTGGAAGGCGGCTTGGCACCTAACGCCACCGTAATGTCGTGGCGAGGCACTTCAGGCGGCATCAAGGCCATCAAAGCAGGGCACGACGTGGTGATGACTCCGGGCGAGTTCTATTACCTTGACCACACCCAAGACGCACCGTTCAAAGAGCCGGTGTCGATAGGCGGCTACGGCTCACTGGCTGTGACTTACAACTACGACCCTGCCGACCCAAGCCTCAACGAACAAGAGTTGAAACACCTGATTGGCGTTCAAGGCAACCTGTGGACCGAATATGTGCCCACACCCGAACATGCCGAATATATGTATTATCCTCGTGCCTTTGCTGTAGCTGAAACCGGATGGAGCCGCGCCGAAGATAAGGATTACGACCGCTTCCGCCCGCGTGCCGTGGCTCTCTGCGAGCAGTTGCAGAAGATGGGATATAACACCTTTGACCTCGCTAACGAATACGGCAACCGTCGCGAAAGCCTTACACCGGTTGACCACCTTGCCAAAGGCTGTAAGGTCACTTACAACAAGCCTTTCAGCAAAGAATGGCCTTCACACGGAGCCACCACACTCACCGATGGCGTGCTGGGTGGTTGGACCTATCAAGACCACAAATGGCAAGGCTTGCTCAACGACCTTGACGTGGTGATTGACCTTGGCAAACTGCAAACCGTGCACTATGTGGGAGCATCGTTCATGCACCTGCCAGGCCCCGGCGTTTTCGTTCCTCGCATGATGGAAGTGGAGCTGTCGGCCGACGGCAAGCAATATGAAAGCATTGGCACGGCTTGGAACGAAATCGATGACAAGATTCCTAACCTCTTGTTTAAGACGTTCAGCCTCACCTGCAACCGTCAAGCACGCTATGTGCGTGTTCACGCCACCAACGCCAAAGCATTTATCTTTGTTGACGAGATTATTGTGAACTAAACACAGATAACGGCGAGAACATTCACGTTACCCAACAATAAAAAAAGCGGCGAGATGACTATTAATGTCACCTCGCCGCTTTTTTCGGCATATAGTATTGCATGATTTGTTCCCGAAGCACTGTCAATTGCTGCCACCGTCAAGCTTGCGATGCGGGGATTTATTACACGTTGAAAGCCGCCGGCTCAGTCATCATCGCTGATTTCGGTTTGGCGCATCTCTTTGTATTCTTCCCAATCGGGGTCCTCGTCGGCATAAAACTCAAGTGGCATCTGCTCAAACTGTTCAAGTGCCTCGTTGAATTTCCTCGAGAAAATGTGCAAACTCATGGTATAGAACACCCAATTACGCTCGCCTGCGCCGGTATAAATGCCCGTGAGAATAGCCACCGGGTCACGTTTAAACGTACTTTTTAGCGCATCGGTCACCTGTTCCATCAGTTGCGACGTGGCTAAATCGGGCATCCCGGTAGAGCCGTAATGCCAACTCACCTCAACCCTATAACGGTATTTGCCACACGCAATCACCTCATCCATGTCACGACGGCCGGTGACAATCACCAACTCGCCACCCTCGGCCTCGGCAGGCGCCGACCACCATTCATCGCTAATCTTTAGTTTTGCCATACATTATTATATATAATAAATTCGCAATTGTTCTTTTTCTCGTTTACCGTACAAAGTTAGGCAAAACTCACCATATAAATTTGCATTATTCACCTATTTGTGCTTATATTTGCATTAAAGAAACATATTAATAGTATGTCAGCTTACAAAACACGCACCGTAAAGTAAGCAAAATAAAATGAACGAAAAACAAAATTAATCAAAAACAAAAAGAACATGACAACAGCACTAATTATCGTATCTGTAATACTGGCTTTTGCGCTGGTAACAATTGTAATCTGCATCGTCAGAATGGTGAAAACCGAACGTGACGAGGTAAGCCTCAATACCTCATACTACGCCATGCGTGAGAAACTTGACCTTATTGAGCCTCGCATGCAGCAACTTGAACAGGAATCAATCTCCATGCAAATTGAAGCAACCACACTGCGCACACAAGAGCGGCAGTACACCACCAAAATCGACGAGCTGCAAGCCACCATCAACTCTCTCAACGGGCAAATTGACCAGTATGCCGAGAAAGAACGCCAAAGCATAAGCAGAATCAAAACGCTCGAAATGGAGCTTAAGCAGGCCAATGAACAGCAGCAACAACTCATGCAACGGCAAGCCGAGCTCACACGGCAATCGCAAGAGACGTTCCGCAACATCGCCAACGAAATACTAAAGCAAAACACCGCCGACCTCAGAGCATCGAGCGAAACACGCATTGGCGAGATACTGAAACCGTTTAAAGAAAACATCGAGGCGATGCAAAGCCAAATACGCAACTACTACGAAAACGGGCTCAAAGAGACATCTTCGCTCAAAACCACCATCGACGAGCTTACACGCCTCAATAACCAATTGGGCAAAGAAGCCAACGAACTCACCACTGCCCTGCGCGGCAACGTGAACAACACACAAGGTCCTTGGGGCGAAATGATTCTCAAACAAATACTTGAAGGCTCGGGCTTGATTGAGGGCATCAACTTCAAGATGCAAGCCACCACCAACCTCGACGGCTCGCCCATTGATGGCAACTACCGCCCCGACGCGCTTCTCTTTTTCCCCGACCACAAAGTGCTGGTGGTTGACTCAAAGGTCAACATCACCGCCTACATACAATATGCCAATGCGCAAGACGAAGAAAGCCGCAAGAGCCTGCTTGCTGAGCATCTTCGCGCCGTTGAAGCACAAATCAACACCCTCAGCAACAAGGCTTATCAAAACGCCGTGAAAGATTCAGCCGAATTTGTGGTGATGTTCATGCCCAACGAAGGCTCGTTCATGGCTGCCATGCATGCCGATAACAACCTTTGGCAGAAAGCCTATAACAAACAAGTGCTCATTGTGAGCCCCACTCACCTGGTCTCGGTGGTGAAAATGATGTCGCAACTGTGGAACAACGATAAGCAAAACCGCAACGCAATAACCATTGCGCAAGAAACCGGTAAACTGCTTGATAAACTGGCGAACTTTGTTGACGACCTCAACAAAGTGGGCAAAGCCATTGACAACGCTCAAAACAGCTTTACCGATGCCATGAAGAAACTCAAAACCGGTAAAGGCAACATCTTGGGAAGAGCCGAGAAAATCAAGGAACTGGGCGCAAAAGCCGCAAAACAATTGCCCCAAGACTATGAACACGATGACGAATACAACACCGAGAGAACCCTCAGCGCCGAGCGTCAAGACAACAGCTCACTAACCGAAGAAACCGAATAAGCGGCAACAGCATAAACCCGCACAACACGGCAATACAGCCATAGCCAAAGCAGCACAAGCATGAGGCTATGGCTTGTTTTTTACCTAAAAACACCACCCTAAATCAAAAAAATTCACACCACATCGCACACTCCTATTTAACACCCACCCCGGCAAGCCCAAAAGTGTTAAATATCACCCTGTAAAAGGCTCAAAAAACGGCATTTAGCATATACGAGGGCACGATTTAACACATTATGTTAATTATGACGTAATTGTTAAAATTAAGCCACCTTTCACAAGCAATTAATGTGTTATATTTCAACCTTTTACAATTATTTAATACTTCAAAAATTTGCACAAATAAAAATAATTCATTAACTTTGCACTCGCAAAGATGAATCGTCGGCAGCAATATGCGCCAAGCGAGGTGCCGCAGCCGACCGACTATGCCGAAAATCGGCAAGGCAGCCCTGCCCCGAAGAATTTCGTGGCTCGGTCACCTGAAGTTGAACAAAAATTGAAACGGATGAAGAAAGCTTTATTAGCAATTGTGACTTTTGCTATTCTGCTTATTTTCCCTTCAGCTTACAGCAGCAAGACCATCGACAGCCGCATAGGCTATCAGGCTCCTAACTTCACCGTAAGCAACAGTGACACAGCGGTGTCGCTGCAAATGATGAGAGGAAAATATGTGTTACTGACTTTCTGGTCGTCGGACGACGCCAACTCACGCATCAGCAACATTCACTACAACCGCGTAGCGAGCAACAACAGCAAAGTGCAACACCTGGCGGTCAATTATGACCGCAGCGAAAAGGTCTTCGACCAAGTGACATTAATCGACAACCTGCTTCACGGAACACAGTTCCATGACAACCAAGGCAGCGAGTCAACTCTTCACAAAACCTATCGCATCAACGAAAAGGGATATCGCACAGTTCTAATCAACCCTCATGGCGAGATCATCAGCGAAAATCCTTCGGATAGCGAGTTAGCAAGTCTGAATTGACAACCCGGACATAAAAAATTGTCCGCATGCAGAATAGAAGAAACCGCAACATTCAATCACATAAGTTGCAGTTTCTTTTTTTGTTTTTATTACTGTCTGATAAAATTTTTCAGCGAAGTTGGTGTTTAGGCGAGTAAATCAATATTGTAGCAGCGCATAGCAATACGCCCGGCGACCCGGCGCTCAATCTCAAAAACAAACGCTGGTGATTTGGGGCGTATTCGATACGCCCCTACATGTGACCGAACAACGCATGTGGCGTGGTTGGTGATTTGGGCGTATCGCAATACACCCGGCGACCCGATGCCGTCACCAATTAAAAATGTGATGCCATGATGTAGGGGCGTATAGCAATACGCCCGAAACACAAATCGGCGCAATTATGTGGGGGCGTATCGCAATACACCCGGCGACCCGACGATATGATTGTGCAGGGGCATATTGTAGGGGCGTATCGCAATACACCGAAATCGGTGTGCCGATGGGTTAATTCGTTGAAATACAAAATATTGGGCGTATTCGATACGCCCCTACATGTGACCGAACAACGCATGTGGCGTGGTTGGTGATTTGGGCGTATCGCAATAC
>JBJECY010000137.1:0-4972 GCA_051871515.1 Muribaculaceae bacterium
CAGATTCTTTTCGCTTCTGTATCATATTATGCACGCAGTTGCGGATTTGAGGATATACATACCCTGTTTACTGCAAAGATAGTGTGTGGCAAGGGTTAAGCGAAATGAAGAAGTCTGTGAATATCCATTTCCCTCCCCGGTCAAACGCTACCTAATCTTACAAGCAAAGGTACTCAAATTTGACAATAAAACGTCAATTATCACCCTAAAAATCAGCTGTAAGTTCATCGCTTCAGCCAACCATATTTAGGCACTAACGCACCAATCAGCAACTCAGCATTGCCGAGATTATTGTTTACGATTATTTGTCATGAAAGCGTTGCATAATCACGGCACACGAGGCATCGCCGGTGATTGACATAGTGGTGCGTGCCATATCAACAAGGCGGTCGATGCCGGCAGCAACGGCAACACCCTCAATGGGCAGTCCCGCCGAAGCAAACACCATTGCCATCAATGCCAACGAGCCGCCGGGCACTCCCGGGGTGCCAATCGATGCGATGGTCGATGACAGAGCAATCGCCAGATATTGCTGCATATTCAGGTCTATGCCGCAGCATGTGGCAATAAACACCGAGGTGACACCCAAATATATTGCCACACCGTCCATGTTGATGGTGGCGCCAAGCGACAGCACAAAGCTGCCCAACTCCTTCTTAACGCCAAGTCGCTCGGTGCACTGCATGGTATAAGGCAATGTGGCTACCGACGAGTCGCTCGAAAAGGCAAAGAGCATGGCAGGCGTCATCTCGCGGAAAAAGCGCAGCGGATTGATACGCGCCAACAGTGCCACACTCACTGCATACACCAACAGAGCGTGCAGCAAAAAGCACAAATAGTCAGCGCCAATGAGAACGGCGTATGAACCAAGCACCTTTGGTCCATTGACAGCCACCACAGGCATGAGCATACAAAACACACCAATGGGCGCAAGAGCCAAGATATAGCCTAAAATGGTGGTTACCACAACATTAAGGCTCACAATCACCTTCTTTAGGGGAGCGGCACATTCGCCCACATGCACTATTGCCACACCAAAAAGCACAGCTATCACTATCACCTGCATCATGCTCATGGTGTAGATGGGCTCAAGTATGTTTTTGGGAAAGAAATTCACTATCTGGTCAATGAATGTTACCCTCACCACCTCAGCCATATTATTGTCAGGCGAAAGCTCAATGATGGGGAAATAGCCACGCATCATAGTTGACACCACAAGCCCCAAGGTGACGGCTATAATGGTGGTAATCATGAAGTAAGCCAGCGCTCTGATACCCAAGCGCCCAACCTTCTTCACGTCTTGCATCTCCATGATGCCGCAAATTATTGAAAACATCACCAACGGCACCACCACAAATTTGAGCAGATTGAGGAAAATGGTGCCAATGGGCTTAACGTATGTTTCAGCCACAATAACGTGGGTTTGCATAAAATAGCCCACCACACAAGCTGCCACAAGGGCTATGAGGATTTGAGCCGTAAGCGATAGTTTCAAGCGTAACTTCATATTTTTATTCTTCTGGTGCGATAATGTGTCGGTTTAGGGGAGCTATCAGGGCATATCCACCGCTTTCAGGAAGTTGCCTATGTGCTGCTCATTGCCTTGCATCTGCTCGGTGAGCACATCAGGCAGATTGCCATAGATGGCGTTGAAGTGTTCAAGCGTTTGCTGCTGCAACTCAGGATGATAACTCATGCGCAGCGGTGCCGATTCAAGGTAGCCAAAGCGTTCGGTGTAAACCAGTCCGCAATTAGCCTGTTTATACTGAGCCACAGCGGTGCGCAGGCGATGGAGTTTGGCCTTAAGTCCGTCAGTGAGACTGGCATCGGCACTCGGCATCTCAATGGTGACCACAGCGCCCTTGGCACAATCAATCTCGCCAAGGTTGATGGTAGTGAGCAGATTATATCCGTCATATTCAAAGGTTGATGCCGTGCCATTAACGGCAACAGCCTTGGGCGCCATCTGACATGGCAGAGCCACGCTGAAATGGCGTGAAGCAGGCATATCGGGGTAAGAGCCGCTGCGAGGAGCAATCTTCACCTCAAGCACATTGCCGCGACGCTCATAGCTGAGCTGCGTTGTAGCATAGTTGTGAACATAGTCAACATCTTCGCCATTGTCTTCATACATCACAAAACTGCCCGACTCAGCACCCGGCATCACTGCCACCGTCACCGGTTGGCGAGAACCCGAGAGGTTGTTGACCTTGCCAAACAACGGCAATATGCTGCCGGCTTTGACATACACAGGAAACTCATTGATGTTGAACGCACGGTTCACCACACTGTTGCCACTGAGCATTGTGCCGGTTTCAAGTTCAAGCCATTCGCCCTGCGGCAACCAAACGTCGAGGCGAGAATAACACTCGCCCTGCCCTATTGGCACAGAGATGGGCGCAATCATCATGTTATTGCCAAACATGTATTGGTTTTTATAGTCGTAGGCTTGTTGTTCGTTAGGATAGTCATAATACATGGGACGGCACAACGACTCGCCTGTTTCGTAGGCGTGGCGCGCCATAGTGTAGATGTAAGGCACCAACTCATAGCGGCCTCTAATCACATCAATCAGGCGTTGTTGCACGTCCTTGCCAAATGCCCAAGGCTCTTTGTTGAGCGCAGGGTCTTTGGTGCTGTGAGAACGCAACACCGGGAGGTATTTGCCCAATTGCATGGCGCGAGTGTAGAGCTGCGCTTCAACCGGCGTGCCATAAGTTTGCGACATGTGGCCGCCAATATCGTGGCTCCAATAGCCGTAGAGCACATTTGATGCGGTGCTGTTGAAATAAGGCAGATAATCAAGGCTCTTCCAAGTGATATAAGCATCGCCCGAGAAACCAATCTGATAACGATGGTTGCCCAATCCGCCCCAGCGGTGATAAAGCATAGGACGTTTTTTGCCTTGACGTTGCATATCGCTGAACCAAATGTAGTTACACCAAAACGTGTTGCTCAGTTGCGGAATTTTCTTGTCGTTGAGCCATTGCTGCCAGTCAATCCACCAGAAGTCAACACCCTCGTCCATATATGGGTGCAGATAGGTGTCGAAAAGCGCCTTCACAAAACGCTTGTCGCTGCCAAGAAACTCCACTGCCTTGCCGCCGGTGTCGCCATAACGGCTGGCGAACTCAGCATATCGCTTCTCATACGGACGCACACCGTCAGCCGGATGCAGGTTCATTGTGGTTTTAACGCCTGCATCGTCAAGGAATTTCAGGAATTGTTTATAGTCGGGGAAGAGGCGTTCGTTCCAATCCCAACCGGTCCAGCCACCGCCTGCTTCGGGCGAGATGGGGTGCCAATCCATGTCAACCACCAACACGTCGAGCGGAATATCCAGGCTCTTGAAGTTGCCAATAAGGTCGCGGAAGTCCTGGTCGCTGTAGCTCCAATAGCGGCTCCACCAATAGCCAAAGGCATAACGTGGCGGCAATGGCATCTTGCCGGCAAAGCGTGTGAAGCTTTTGAGCGCCTGCTTATAATTCTTGCCGTAAATTATGAAATACCAGTCTTGTGCGCCCTGTGCGCTCTGGCGAGTGGTGACCCAATCCCAATCGGGGTCGCCATCAAAAAGCAGACTCTCAGAATCGTCAATCAAAGTCCAACCGTCGGTGGCAAGCAGTCCGTTTTCAATGGGCATGGGCTTATCGCCATGCATATTACCGTCATAGCCATCAAGGGTGCGATAGGTGCCTTTAAGGTTGCCCTTTTGCTGCAAGCCCGGTTGCCATGTGATTCCACGGGTATCGGTCTGTTTGGTGCCAGCAATCTTTAGGTTTTCTTTGGTGAAAGCACCGCTGCCAATCTTGTAAGTTATCACCATCTTGTCGGTGGTGATTGTGAGGCGTTTGCCCGACACACGTTTTGAGTGAGGCACAGCATCATAATTGCGTTCAACCGCCACAAAGCTTTTGTTGTCAACAAATTTGCCGTCAGGGGCATATTCCATTCTCACCGTTGCATCGTCAACCAGTGTGAAACGCACTTGATTGTCGCTATACACAACTTCGGCTTGAGCGCTTATTGGAGCAACCACACTCGCCGCTGCTATCGCTAATGATATTGCTATATTCTTTCTCATGGACTATATGTTTTAGGGGTAACTGATTTCAATGACTTTTCTTGCCATCAAAATTGCAAAAAAATATTGATTTATTGGACATTTAAATGCCAAAAATAGAGAATTTTAAGGTTGCCGGTCAACGGCCAATGCGCTGATGCATGTTGCGGCTAAGCATATCACCATAGAAAAACAGCTCCTGCAGGTGCAAGCAGCCCTTGGGGAACAAATCGCTCATCTTTGGCAAGACATATCGCTCGGGATTCACATTGTCAACCACAAGCACCTTACGCTTTTTGTCAACGCGCACCGTCACGTCGTGGCTTTCATCTTGTGGTTCAACTGCAGTGCCATAAGGGAAATTGGGATTGTGAGGCATAGTTGGCTGCGATGCGCTTTTTAGCACAGCCTTGCGCCCCGATGTGGTCCAATTCACCGGATTGATGCATGCCACATTATCGGGGAATAGAGCGTTGCCAAGCGTAGCATCGCCCATGTCGGCAACAGTGTTGAAGCACACCAACACACCGCAATCGGTGGCACCACGCGCAAGGCGCACATTGCTGTGTTTCAAGTCCTGGGCACTCACGCTGCCTCCCACTGCATAAGCCACCACCATGCGCTTCATGGTTGCTGCATCAAGGTGTTTTATAATCTCCACCAAAAGGCAAGCTCCTTGTGAGAATCCGGCAAGCACAAATGGCCTACCACCGTTGTAATGTTCCATATAATAGTCAAAAGCCCGCAGCACGTCATCGGCAGCAGTGGCACGCACCTCTGAGGCGAGGTTTTGCGGAGTGCCAAAAGTGGCTTGGCGATAATACGGCAAATAAAAATTCACACCGTTACCAAAAATCTGTTCAGCCAATTGGCACGAGAGGCTCCATGCCTTTAAGTGCTTAGGTTTAT
>JBJECY010000138.1:0-24158 GCA_051871515.1 Muribaculaceae bacterium
CGCTGCCACGAGTGAGCTGCACCGGGTACTTGCCGCCGTGGTCGTGGATAAACCATTGTGCAAGGTAGTCATCGAGATGTATGTAAATGTAAAGGGGGTCCATTCAGAAAGATTTGAAAGATATACTAAATATTTAAGTTTATGGTGCAAAGTTATGTTTAATCAGATTGTTGGCATAAGAACAAAGGGCGATATGGGGCGACACCACCGATATTTCCCCGAAATCGAGCTGTGAGAAAAATTTTTGCGTTGCAGACCAGGTACACACATTTAGGTGGAGCCACCGGTTGACACGTTGACACACGAAATTATCAGCGAGAAAGCCGCTGATATACAATAATATATCTTTTTAGTAATAAAGAAGATATATAATAAAAGTGTCAACGCATGGCTACGGCATTTTCGGAAAATGCCGAAAGTGTCAACCTTTGTCAACGTTTGTCAACGCAGATATTTTCCGTATGTAGTTGATATAAAGCGTTGTCACCCTTGTCAACGCTGTCAACGCAATATAATCGACCCCATTTTTCAGACCTTTGCTTTTGCAGAAAAAAATCCGAGCATATTTCACAATAGGCTCGGACAGTTGAATTAACATTAACCTTGATAAAATGAAATCTATTAGAACGGTAGTTCTTCTTGCTGTGATTTAGGCGGTGTAGTGGGCGTAGCGACCTGCGGAGCATCGTCCACGTCCAAATCATTTTCCGAAACAGTGCTTGTTTCGAGGTTGATTGAGTATTTCTCTTTGAGCATACCATAATCGAAGCAGAGAGCCTTCGGGCGGTTCACACGCAGCTTCTTCTGCTGAGATTCAATAGTGAAGTCCAGCGTTCCGTTAGGGAGCAGGATATTGAAGCGGTCTTGTTTAAGACCGAGGAACGAAGGCTGCACTTTAAGGTATGTGAGCACCGTTCCCCAGTTGCCCGTGTTCTTGCCGACGGCACCGCCGGCAATACGCCCTGTATAAAGGGCTGACACGGCAGAAGGATTGAGGAACAGCACCTGTGTAGGTTTTGCGAACACCGTAGCCTCGGAGCTTCCGATGCCCCGGAACTCCGTCAAATAACGAATCTTGAAATGAGCCTTGTCGATGATGCGGCCTTGTGAGTGCAGCGAGTCGATGACTTCCCAGAAGTCAGCCATTTCAGTATTCTTCTTGCAGCCCTCGTTCTGATAGCGAATACCGGCGAGAGTGATGTCGAACATTTCCGAATACGTGAATGGGAGCCGCAGCGACGATTCCAGCGTTCGGAAAGCTGCGAGTGGCACGACCCAGTTGTCGAGCACTCGGTCTTCGATTTCCTCGTCGGCAAGAGCGTTGGAGAGTTCCCTTCTTACGATAGAATGGTTCTGGCGATAACCGTTCTCCACGACCTTACGCAGATTAAGCACTTGTACAGCGAGGTGCGTATTGCCGAGGTTGCTGATCTCTTTGAGGTCATCAAAGCGACGGCGTTCCTCGGCAGTAAACGAAGGTCGGGAGAATGTAAGGTGAATTACACGGCTGTAAAGAGCGATATCGCGAGTCGGCAAGTCCTGACCGCAGATAACGACAGCCGACGTAACGACGGTTTGAGCCGCCTTTCCGTCGCCGTTCATATTCTTCTTGGTCTGACCTGCGCCGCCCCAAAGAGCCTTCAGATAGGCGATTTTACGCTCGTCAAGGTCGTTTTTGTACTCATCAAAAACAACCATGGCGTTCGTAACCTGCGAAACGCGGTCGTTCATCGACGGAATAGAGGCTATGCCGATGCTTGGCGGGTCCACGCTGTGGATAAAGAACGACTGCAAGGTAGTGGCGAGCGAGGTTTTGCCAGTGCCTTTCAGCCCGAACAGATTGAGAAGCGGAAAGCAGTTCTTAATCGGATAGATAATATCACGGAACATCGAGGCAAAGAGAAAGCACAGCCCGACTTTGCCGTTGTCGCCGAACACGTCAATCACCTTTTGAGCGAAGTCGTAAAGCGTGATTGCACTGCGGTTCTCGTGCTTGAACATACGTTCAAACTGGAACACAGCCGGGTTTTGGCGATACATCACCGACGTAGCCGGGATATAGTATTTATGCCTGTCATCAATCCTTACGATGCCGAGGTCATCGACAGGCAGGAAAGTACCGTCTTTGAGAATACCGTTTCCCCAGGCATAAAACTCGTTTACAGCGTCCCAGCCCATCTGCTTGATGAGCAGAGCGGAGTCTGTGAGCGTGTAAAGGAGTTCCTTAACCACATTCAGTTTGTCGATTTTTGCTTTCCATATAAAGTTGCCGAGGCTTCCGACTTTCTGCTGAAAGTTGGAGAGAGAAACGAGATCCGACTCGTGAAACTCTATTACTTCCTCTTGATTGTACTCGTTTCTGATTTTGAAGATACGAGTGCCGTTGTACTCGTCCTTGACGTGGTACATCGGTTCAAGAATGAAGTTGGAGAGCCTTACCGGCTCGTCCTCGGCGACTGAGAAATACATATTATCACGGATAAAAAGCCCGAACTTGTTCAGAAGTTCGGTTTCACGCTCTTTAGCCGTGAGTGGTGAAGTATCTTTCCTGTCGCGGATAGCATTTCGGCGGCTTTCCTCTTTGACGGCTTTAAGCGATTCTTTCCAAAAGCGTTGCTTTCCGTCAATCTTTGCAAGCTGCTCGATGCAGTCCGCAATAATCATTCTGTCTTCGATACAGGCGAGGAGAGAAGTCAAGTCCGCGACTAACTTGCGTCGAGCCACTTGTGTTTTCACGAGTGGATAACGCTTCTCTGCGAGCCACACGACAAAATGCTTTTCTTCAAGGCTTGTGAAGTCGTCTTTGCAAGTGATATAGCTGTCAGCATCGTTCTTCGCCGGCTTGCCGTCAACCTCGGCAAAAGGCAGTTCACGGACAGTGACCGCAAAGCCGCGACGCATGGCGGCTTCACCGTTTCGGATAACGGCATTTATGCCTGCTCCGAAGTCCTGTCCGTCGCCCGGCACGTCGCAGTCGGGAATGAAGCATATTGACTTCGTGATTTTCTCCAAAGCGTCGAAGTGCTTGTCCGTCCACGCCGTACCGAGCGTGGCGACGGCATTCTCCAGTCCTACGGATTGGAGCCGCAGTACGTCCGGCGCACCCTCCACACAAATCACGAAATCTTCATTCCTCGCAGCGTTCGCCGCCTTGTCGATGCCGAAAAGCACTTCGCCCTTGGCAAAGATCTTGGAGGTTGTCGAGTTGATGTATTTTGCTTTTTCGTTGCCAGTGATGTCGCGAGCGGTGAAGCCGATTAGTTTCCGAGAGCGGTTGCGTATCGGGATAGTGACACGATTGCGGAAGAAAGCGTAAAGCGAGCCGTCGTTCTCGCTTTTCTTCACTATGCCGAGTTCGAGCAGAGCGTCAATATTGACGGCCTTGCTCTTGCACCAATCGAGGAACGCCGCAGACGAATAGGGAGCGAAGCCGATGCCGACCTTGTGGCAGAAGTCCTCGCCCCAGCGACAGAAAGCGTAGTCCTTGCCTTTAGCGTCCGTTTCGAGAGAGGAAACGAAGTATTCCTGCACCTGTTCAATGGCGATGAGCAGACTCTCACGATGCTTTGCATCGGCGATTTGCTCCTCGCTCCGCTCCGTTGCCACATACTCCACATAAACGCCGTTACTTTTGGCGATTTCCTCGACAGCAGCCTGAAATTCGATGTTCTGAAGCTCCATGACAAACTTAATTGCATCTCCTCCACGGTCGCAGCCGAAGCAGTGCCACAAATTTTTGCTTGGCGACACGTTAAGCGAAGGCGATTTTTCGCCGTGGAAGGGGCAGCAGCAAACATAGTTTGCTCCTTGCCGTTGCAGTTTGACGTATTTGCCGAGAACATCGACCGCAGAGAGGTCTTTGACCCTCTGCACAGTGCTATCGCTAATCATATTTCACGGAGTTTATGCCAGCAGTCGATGATAGACTGCCCGGAGTAAAGGAAACGGTGCTTATTCTCGTTTATAGGCTTGATGTAGCCTCTGCGGCGATACTTCTGCAAGGTTTTCTTGCACACTTCGAGGGCTGCACAAGTCCTTTTCACGCAGTAAACGCCCATCGGGTCGCACTTGGGTATTGTTTCAGTCATAGCCTATGAGGTAAAGTCGGTGTCCCATATAAAGATTTCTTTTCCTGCCACTTCCTCGATGATTTTCTTGGCAAAAACCGGAATACGGCACGACATATATTTCCAGTTGTAGAAAGTCTTCATCGTGATGCCGTTTCCGCAGCGTCTTACCACTTCGCGAGCGAAATATTTCCTGTCGCACGAGGGTATCGAGTCAAGGTAATTATTGAGCAATTCAGCCTCGGTGGTCTTGATTTCGTTGTTGGTCATTTGTCGTTGGATTAGGTATTCTGTTTTTTTTGATTAAAGTCGAAGCCCACACGTTTCAATACATCGACGTATGAGAGTTTGTAGGCACGTTTGGTCTTGAATGCCCGAATGTTGCCGCAGCGTATTTCATTTCGGAGTTTGTTCTCCGAAATGTTAAGCATTTGGGCGGCTTCTTTCACTGAAATAAGCCGGTCAACCACCTTGTCGTTGGAGGAAAGTTCGAGCGCCTGGTCGAGCATTTTTTCAATCTGTCGGAGTTTGGCGGTGATGCGTTTGAGTTCCTTATCTTCCATAAATAAGTTTATATTTTATAAATTTCCATACGATTTTGTGTGTAATTCATTTTATGTGCTTATATTTGCATTTAGAATTACTTAGGCAAATTTAGGAGTATATATAACACCCTCAAAGAGAATTTCCAAGTAATTTATAAATGCTAATGCGATTTAGAAAAATATAAACTATATATAAATGGAAGCGGAAAGATTACGATGTGAAAGGGCTCGCAGCATCGTACAATGGCTGATAAAGAACGGCTATGCGACGAACCAAAAATGTTTAGCCAAATTGTTAGGGTATAACCACGCTGCGTTATCCCAAATATTGAATGGCAAAGTTCCTATGTCCGGCAAGTTTATGAATACTCTGTGTTCAAAAAATGCGGCATTGAACAGGAATTGGCTTGAAACCGGCGAAGGCGAGATGTTTGTTGCGGAGAAAGAGAGAAGCGAGAGCGACCAAATAAGGGCGATTATCGACGGCAACGAGATAAGCGGCAATTCTTTGGTGAACATTTTGTCGAGTCAGTCGCAGTTGATTTCTCAACTGACAAATTATGTGCGTTCTCTATCCATAAAGATAGATGAACAGCAGAAACAGATTGACGGACTTGTCGAGCAGTTAAACAACAAAGGGTAGCCGCTGTGGCTACCCTCTGTTGTCAGTATTTGTAGAGCGTTATTGCGAGTTACGCAGTTTGTGGAAACCGGAAATGACGCTTGACTTCAGCACCTTTGCATATTTCTCGGTCATTGAGATGTCGGAGTGAGCGAGCATCTTGCTCACCGTCTCGATGCCGACGCCTTTTGTGAGCGCCCATGTGGCAAAGGTGTGCCGTCCCACGTGCATAGTGAGATTAGTATGAATGTGAGCCATCTGTGCGATGAGTTTAAGATACTCGTTGCACTTTTGGTTAGACATCAAGTTGATGTCGTAGTTGTACTTCTCCAGTATCTGCACGGCTTTCGGAAGCAGCACGATTGTATATGGCGTACCTGTCTTCAGCCGCTTGTCGATGATGCACATATCTTCGCCCTCCATAAAGATTTCCTTGCGGTTGACCTTTATTAAGTCGGAATAGGCGAGCCCGGTATAACACGCAAAGATGAACATATCACGAGCCTTTTCAACAGGACCGTAGAGTTCAAGTTCCTCAATGCGTGTTCGCTCGTCTTCGGTAAGGTATTTGATGCCTTCCGACTTACCGCGAGGAATCTTGATGCCGTCGTAAGGGTTCGACTTCAACAGCTCAAACTGCATTGCTTCGACGATGTAGGGTTTGAGCCGTTTGTGATAGCCGTGCACCGACGACTGACAGCCGAGTTTGGCTTTCAGAGCGTCATCCCACAGCTTGATGTTCTTGGTAGTGAGGTCGGAGAAGCTGCGTATAAGCCCGAAGCTACGCAGTTCGTTCAGCATGACGATATGCTGACGGCGGGTTGACTCCTTGACGCTGCGCTTGTAGATGCGTTCTTCGAGCCAGTCGAGGAAGTCGGCTTTCTTCTCCACCTCCGTTTCCTTTGTCTGCTTCAGTAGCTCAACGTCGAACGTGCCGTTGCGTTGCATAGTTTCGATGCGAGCGAAGATAGCATCGTACATGCTGCGGACAGTTTCGTTGAGTTGCTGGGCTTCCGGGTGGTTCACCACCATACCGTCACGCCATTGTTGTTTGAGCACACTTACGCCTGTTGAGATGCGTGTGCGTTCTCTATTATAATACACTTCGATTTCGACAGAGGCTTTCTTGACAGCCGTTGCAGTCTTTCTGCGGTCGAAAATCACTCTTATTGTTGGTACACTTGCCATATCTAAGAAAGATGTTAGAGTTATTGAATACGTTAGTTTTGCTCGTGGTACACCCCGAAAAAAGGTGTACCACAGATTGCGATTCGTGTACCAAAACTGTACCACAACCTCGAAAAATGGGTCGAAATCGAGGTTTTTCTCCCCATTTTGTGGTACACATGTGGTACACTTTTTCGCTTTCGTGTACCAAAGTTAGGCATATTATTTCAAACTAAAAAATGCTAATTTGTACCAGGATAATTTAGCAAGAAAATTGCTAAAACATTCTAAAACAAATAGTTACAAAATGCAAGTCGTTGAGTGATAGGTAGGTATAGACACAAAAAAAGAGTCACCTCCTTGTTCAGGTGGTGACTCTTGAGTGATCCCGGAGCGATTCGAACGCTCGACCCACAGCTTAGAAGGCTGTTGCTCTATCCAACTGAGCTACGAGACCATCCTTAATTTTCACATTCACTTTTGCATGGGAAACACCCTGCAAAAGCGAATGCAAAATTAGTGATTTTTGATGGTTACACAAAATTTATTGCCCATTATTTCATCATAAAATGAATAATGCCACTAAAAAGTGTATAACAAAGTATTCAAAACAGCACAACGTATGTTCATCGTCCTGCGCTAAGAATGGCATCTTTCACCTTGGCATTAAACTCGTTGCTTGAGAGCAATTGTTCAAGGCTTATATGCATGCGATAACGCCAATAATGGCGGCTCACAGCCGGGATGTTAATACGTTCGTCTTGCGGATTATCGCGGCGAATGTCACCATCCATAGCCATCCAGTCTTGCAAAGGCAAAATGCACAGAATTGATGGCGCTGCAAGGCATTTATTGAGCATCTCTTCACACAGCTGAGGTGTAGCAGCAACTGGCGCATCACCTTCATGCCACAGCACATGATTGTAATAGCGTGTGGTGGCTGCATGGTCTTCTTCCCACCATGCACGAATACCGCTCATGTCGTGAGTTGACGTGGTTGCGACACTCAAATACGGATATGAATAAGTGTCGCCAAATTCAATACCAACTTGCTTTGGCATACGTGGAATCTCAAGCGAAAGATACTTTTGTGAATTCATCACATCGGCAACGCATGCAGGTATCATGCCCAAGTCTTCGCCGCACACAAGCATCTCAGTTGAACCGGTGAGTGCAGGCAACTTGCGTAAAGCATTTTCTCCCCAGAAATCATTGTGTCGATGATAGAAAAAGTCTTCATACAGACGGTTGAAACAGTTTTTCTCATAATCATTGAGCCAAGCATAGATGTGAGTGCTTTGGGCGCTAATGCGAGGATGATACTTATTGCCGTCGGTTTTATCAATCACAAAGAGCACCTCATCAATCAGACGCAAAAGTCCGTCTTTGATGGTGTTGTTTTTCTCGTCTTGAGGGAATTGTTCAAAATACTCGTTCACACCTCGTTGTGTGCTCACAAAGTCCTGCAAGTCATAGCGATAATCTCCACGACCAATGAGGAAGCGGTCTTTTACCTCTGGCGTATATTCGCCAAAATATTCACCCAGGAAACTCTCGTGAATAAATGGCTTAGTGAAACGCTCTTTGTTCATCCAGAAGTCGTAGTTGTAACGCATCTCATCGGCAGTATAAGGCAATGCCGGATAGAACATACCCAACAATCCGTGAACTGATTCGGTTGGAATCTGCCATATTCTGAAGAAACCTAAGATGTGGTCAATGCGATAAGCATCAAAATATTCTGCCATCTTGCGGAAACGGTTTTTCCACCATTTATAGCCATCAAGCTGCATCACTTCCCAGTTATAGGTTGGGAATCCCCAGTTTTGACCCATAATTGAGAAATCATCGGGTGGAGCGCCAGCTTGACAATCCATGTGAAAGAGGTGGGGATAAAGCCATGCATCAACACTCACTGCACTAATGCCAATGGGGATGTCACCCTTGAGCACCACATGGTGTTGATGAGCATAGTTGCGCACTTCACGCAATTGCTTGTCGAGATAATATTGAATAAAATAGATGTACCCTATTTGTTCTTTGTGCTGTGCTACATAATCTTCAATGGCTTCTTCATTATAGGTTGCATATCCACCCCAATGCTTAAAATCGGGGGTCTTAAATTCGTCGCGGAGCACGCTGTAAGCAGCATACGGCTTCAGCCACAATAGGTTATCTTTCACAAAGGTGCGGAAAGCAATTGTCTTTGACACTTTCTCACCCAATTCGGCATACAACGCCTTAGTGTAACTTTCCTTCAGTTCGGTTGCAGCCTCATAGTCAACCACATCGAGGTTATTGAGCATTTTGGCTCGTTTCTTAAATTGCTCTTCTTTACTTTTGTCGGCAAGTTGCCCTATTGCATCGGGACGAATGTACATTGGATGCAAAGCAAAAGTTGAGTTAGCATTATATGGATAAGAATCGGTCCACTTCTTGGTCATTGTGGTGTCGTTGATTGGCAGAAGTTGTATTATCTTTTGCCCGGTTGCTTCGGCCCAATCAATCAGTTTAAACAAATCGTAGAAATCGCCCACACCATAATCGTCGTTGCTGCGTAGCGAGAACACCGGAATGGCTGTTCCTGCTCCACGCCACAATTCAGCAGAGTTTCTGAAGTGCAAACCACTTGCAACAATCACCCCATCACTCAACTCATCGTATTCAAGAAGGCGATTGTTGCCATTCTCCCATGCCACAAGGCCGTGAGTCTTGGCATTAAGCAAAACAAACTTATATTCCACCGCGTCGGGGCTTTGTTTCATGGCAACAGTCCATTTAGGGAAATCCTTGCCATTCATTATCAATGCTTTGCTCACATCCCATGAGCCAAGTTCGGGCGTCTCGCCAACAATGGCAAGCACCTCGTCAGATTTCACCATAGGGGCATCAACGCAAAGCACTATGTCACCAGCGCCTGCATTAACGTCAGCTTTCTCTGGTTTGCGGCTAAAGATGCCTTTGGTGAAGGCAGTTGAATAAAACTGGGCATCGTCGGGCAAATCTTGCCAACTGTCGTAAACGTGAACATTATTGGCATCAACCAGCGAATTAACTCTGTGTTTTTTGCCCCATTCACGTCGCAACACAATGCCGTTCTCGGTCTTAATCAAATATGCATATTCCAAATCACGGATGTCATCGGCTTCAAATTTGGCAATCCAATTTGAATCGTAAGATGGCTCAAGCCGCATGGCTTTCTCAATCGAGCCATTGCCAAGAGCATCAATGTTGCCCGTGACAAAAACCGATTCGCCCCACTTGGTGCGATAGTTGATTGTTAATGTGATTCTCATTTAGTTTATGTTTATGATTTAAAATTATCTATGTATTAGCCACATTTTGATGTGCCACACGATGTGCAAATCAGGCATCCTTCTTGGTAAATAAGGGTTTCTGCTCCGCAATTAGGGCACTTCTGTCCGTTGGCCTTCATGCCATTGGGCAGATATTTCTTAAGCGCACGTTCAACGCCCATCTTCCAAGTGTTGATTGACTGGCTGTCAAGCTCAAGACCTCCAACAAGCTTTAGCACCTGGTCGATTGGCATGCCATAGCGCAGCACACCAGAGATGAGCTTTGCATAATTCCAGAACTCAGGATTAAACTTATCTGACAATCCCTCGATGGTGGTTTTATAGCCACGTTTGTTGATAAACTGAAAATCGTAGCGCTTGTTGCCGTTCTCATCTATGGCCTTGATTATTTTACCTTTAGTGACCGATTTTGGGCAAAAGATACCTTCTTCATCATCGGCCAGACCGGTGAAAATCTCATACGGGCGACCGTTAATCAATCCAATAAATGCAATCCACTTTTCTTTGTTATTCTGGAAGCGCACCACATCGGCATCAAGTTCAATCGGGCGTTTCAAGAATCGTTCCTCGTCGGCCATATAATGTTGGGCGGCAGTGGTCTTCTTCTCTTCTTTCTTAGCCGAGATAAGCACGCCCGAGCGCGAACCGTCGCGATAAACGGTGCATCCCTTGCAGCCATTACGCCATGCTTCAACATATAACTCGTTGACAAGGCTCTCAGAGACATCGTTAGGCAAGTTGATGGTAACACTAATGGAGTGGTCAACCCACTTCTGCACCCTACCCTGCATGCGCACTTTTTGCACCCAGTCAACATCATTTGATGTGGCTTTATAATATGGCGATTGCTTCACCAGTTCATCAAGTTCTTCTTGTGTGTAGCTCTCTTTCACCTCAATGCCGTTGGCTTGCATCCAGGTGAGGAACTTTTGATGATACACTATAAATTCTTCAAAGGCATCGCCCGTTTCGTCAATAAAATCCACCCGGCTATCAGCATCGTTAGGATTGACCTTACGACGACGCTTGTACACAGGCAAGAACACTGGTTCTATACCTGAGGTGGTTTGTGTCATCAAGCTTGTGGTGCCAGTTGGAGCAATAGTGAGGCATGCTATATTACGACGGCCATATTTTCTTGCAAGCTCACGCAACTCAGGGTCAGCATCATATACACGGTTAACAAACGGGTTATTGGCCTCGCGGTTAAAGTCATACACCTCAAAGGCGCCACGTTCTTTAGCCATATTGATTGACGACCTGTAAGCAGCCAACGCAAGTGTCTTGTGCACTTCAACCGACTTATCGGTGGCAGCGTCAGAGCCATATATCAAGCCCAATGCTGCAAGCATATCGCCCTCAGCAGTAGTGCCCACGCCAGTGCGGCGGCCTTTTATGGTTTTGCTCTTTATTTTCTTCCACAAGTTAAGCTCGGTTGACTTCACCTCGTCAGTTTCAGGGTCGCTCTCTATTTTTTCAATGATTTTGTCAATCTTTTCCATCTCCAAGTCGATGATGTCGTCCATTATACGTTGGGCGGCAGCAATGTGGTTTTTGAAAAGGTCAAAATCAAAATAAGCATTGGCTGTGAATGGATTCACAACATACGAATAGAGGTTCACTGCCAATAGGCGGCAGCTGTCATAAGGACACAGTGGTATTTCCCCACATGGGTTGGTTGAGATGGTCTTAAAGCCTAAATCGGCATAGCAATCGGGCACCGATTCTCTGGTTATGGTATCCCAGAACAGCACACCAGGCTCAGCACTTTTCCATGCATTGTGTATGATTTTAGCCCATAAATCTTTGGCATTTATCTTTTTCACAATCTCAGGGTTACTGCTATTGACAGGGAAAGCCTGAGCATACTCTTCACCGGCAACGGCAGCCCTCATAAAGTCATCGTCAATGCGCACCGAGACGTTGGCTCCAGTGATTCTCCCTTCAGTCATTTTTGCGTCGATAAACGCTTCGGCCTCTGGGTGCTTGATGCTTACAGTGAGCATCAATGCGCCACGGCGTCCATCTTGTGCCACTTCGCGGGTGCTGTTTGAATAGCGTTCCATAAACGGCACAATGCCGGTGGATGTGAGTGCAGAGTTTTTCACCGGAAATCCTTTTGGGCGCAAATGCGATAAGTCGTGCCCCACTCCGCCACGGCGCTTCATGAGCTGCACCTGCTCTTCGTCCATCTTGATGATGCCACCGTAGCTGTCAGGCTCGCCCTCAAGACCAATAACAAAACAATTTGACAAAGAACCCACTTGATAGTTGTTGCCAATTCCTGACATTGGGCTACCTTGCGGAACAATATATTTGAAATCTTTTATCAGCTCATAAACCTGCTGCTCCGACATAGGATTCTCATATTTATTTTCAATACGAGAAATCTCTTTTGCCAATCGATGGTGCATATCATCGGGCGTCAATTCATATATATTGCCAAAACTATCTTTCAAAGCATACTTGCTAACCCATACTTTCGCAGCAAGTTCATCGCCGTGAAAGTATTCAACCGAAGCTTTGTATGCTTCATCAAATGTGTAAGTTGTCATTATTATTAAGTTATTATCGTATTTTAATTGTTTTCTTTTGCGTGCAACAAAATTAATCAAAAATATTTGTATATAAAACACTGCCAAACCACCGAATGACACATTTCAGCAAGCAGATGCTTGGCAACTATGCCAGAACCACATCTTTAACCTATTTTTGAAGTATGGCTTTTTAGCTCAAAAAAAAGATTAAGCGCCTTGCACTTTATTGCAAGACGCTTTAATTAGTTTCTTAGACCCTTCATGTCAGTTAAGCACCATTTCGTTGATGCTTGAGCCGTAGCCATGATGGCAAGCATAGATTCTGGCAAATTGTTTAATAAACTCCACTGTGCTCTTTTTTGGCTCTTTAACTGATTTAAGTTCGTTTGATGATGTAGCTAAGTAGATTTTCTTCATAGGCAACTCTAATTATATGTTCATATATATAACGAGCACCTATACATTGTTATTATATAATAAGCAATAATTTTATAACAATATTTTTGCAATGCCAACTAATGTGCCAAGTTGCGCATTGTCAGCACTTTGCACAGCTATACCTACCAACACAGCTAATCATCGTATTACTCTTGTCAAAGCTAATACAATCAATTTCAGGCAACGCGGTAAATTATGCCGCATTGCCCCACATACTTATTAAAAAGTAAGCGAAACGTGATTGTCTTCAGCCAATTTTCTCATATTGAGTATTGCATATCTCATTCTGCCAAGCGCAGTGTTAACACTCACATTGGTGCAATCGGCAATTTCCTTGAAACTCATATTGCGATAATAGCGCATCAGCAGCACTTCACGTTGTGATTGAGGCAACGCCTTCACAAGATTGCGAATGTCAGCATGAATTTGCTCAACTACCATATTATCCTCAATGGTGTCTTCGCTGAGTTCCTTGCGGTTTAATATGTCCACTTCCTCACTATCGCACGATTGCAAATTTTCCGACCGTTCTTGCCGGAAATAATCAATTATAAGATTGTGAGCAATACGAGATATCCATGCAAAAAACTTACCGTTTTCTGTATAGCGACCTTGCTTAATGGTCACAATAGCTTTTACAAATGTCTCTTGGAAAATATCATCCGCCACATATTCATCATGAACTTGATGGAATATGTGGGAATAGACACGATTTTTATATCGCTCTATCAGTGTGTCAAAAGCCTCACACTCACCGGCGACATACAGCTTTACAAGCAAGTCGTCGCTCAGGTCCTTAAATTTTCTCATTTAACAACTATTCTATTTTGTTTAATAAGTAAATTTTTTCAATAGGCTTTTTATTTTTATTCAATTCAACAATATTATTAATTTTTGCAAATATAATAATTTATTCCACTACAAAACACATTATTTGTTTTTTTAACACTTTATTCTCACAATTTATGTGCTATTCTTTCGTTTTTGATAACATTTATACCCATTTAAAGGGCTTATCCCATACATTTATATATAATAGGTAATGATACGGCAGCTAAATCAGCATGCAAGTTTATTCACTCATGCGTAGCAAAATCATGCAAGTTTAAATTCAGCCATCACCCACTCATTTCTCACAGTGTTGGCAGTAAGTATGAGATTGCGTTTTGCAAGCTGGCTGCAAAGAATATCCAAATCTCCTTCAAGAAAACCTGAAACATATAATAATGACCCACTTTTCATAGAGTTAACATAACGGTCAATATCGTTCAAGATAATATTTCTGTTGATGTTGGCGAGAAACAAGTCGCACTTCTCAACCCCGGCAAGCATAGCTGCATCGCCATGCAACATCTTCACTTCTGCATCATTGAGCGCACAATTATCACAAGCATTGCTGCATGCACCGGCATCAATCTCAATTCCGGTTACGCTTTCGGCACCAAGCTTACATGCCACAATCGACAGGATTCCTGTTCCTGCACCCATATCAATCACCTTTTTGCCACGCAAATCAGTGCGAAGCAACGCTTCAATCATCATGCTCGTAGTTTCGTGATGACCCGAGCCAAACGACATGCGCGGATTTATTACCACATCGTGCTTACACTGGGGATATTGAGTGTGATAAGTGGCATGCACCACCACATCACCACCAATCACAATAGGCTGGAAACTGTTTTTCTCCCACTCTAAATTCCAATCATCGCCTTTAATAAGTTTCTCACTCCACTCAACCGATGAGCTAAATGGATATTGCCCCAACACTGCATTAATGCACTGCGGGTCATACAAATCTTTATTGACATAAGCGCACAATCCTTCTTGAGTGTTTTCAAAAGAATCAAAGCCAAAGGGTGCCAACAATGCCGCCATTATATCGGCCTCGTCAGCACTAAATGGTGTGAACACAAACTTCACTTCTATATAATCAATTGACATGGCAAGAAACAATCTCAACAACCATCACAACACAAAACCTCAGCGTCTTCTCTTCTTGCGCAGCTTAAGCATAAAGCGCGATATGTTGTACCCTATCAAAAGATAATCAACAATATTCATCTTGCCCGATATGCGTTTAATAAGGCTTCCCGTGAAACCCAAAACACCTTTGCTTGAAGCCGGCTTTTTAACCGGTTTAATGCGATTGGCAAGTAGAGCCTTTTGCGACTCAAGTTTCACAAGAGTCACCATGCGACGATATCTAAGCTCATCAATGGTGTATCCGCCCCATTGAGCCTGTGTGCTCACCGGCATTTGTTGCTGTGAATCAACATTATTATTCATCATAAAGCAGCTGGTTTATATATCATTCGTTTGGTTTCAAAAATAGTTTAGTGAGGAATCGTGATATTGGATTGATGATTAGCTGTCTTCTGAACACCACCACCAACACAAGAATCAGAGCATAGATACCGGCAACAATCATGTCGGCAGCCCATACACAACCCAAACATGCAGCAAGATAGCTTGCTAAAGATATTGAAAGATAAAATATCACTGCAAATCCCAGAACGCCAACAACAATTGCCACCGCCGATGCCGAAAGCAATATCACCAGCTTCTCAACCACGGTGTATTTGGTGTAGTCAACTTGCAACGTGACATATTTCTTTATTTCGCCAAAAAGCTCCTTATAATTGCTTATATCCATATCGCAACCAAGTGAATATTTTTTGATTATAACTATTTTATGTGCACAACATTCTTGGCACAAATATCAGCGTGTTTGTGCCAAGAACTGTTGCCTTTAAAGCCTGCTTTAAGGGCCATCTCTTTGCCGAGCTAATAATTCGCTCCAAGCCCCTAAATGCAAGCTGCAATATTATTCCTCAATCTGGGCAGTGATTTGAGTAATCAATGCTTCAACCTCGTCGTCGGTGAAATCAATGCCCTTGCGAGTGAGAATGTCCTTTATCTTTGAGCGCAAATCAGAGCCCTTTTCGGGAGCAAAAAGCAATGCAGTTGCACAGCCCACAATTGCGCCGCCAAGAAATGCCGAAATCAATCCAATTCCTTTCATCTTTTACTTTAATATTATATATTTAATTAATTTATGTATAGCTAATTAGGACAGTCAACGCACAACGCTAAATGACCGTCATTCAAAAGCATTGTGCAGTTTAAGCGTTTTGTTCGCTCTCAACCTCTTCGGTGATTTCGTCAACCAATTCGTCGAGCTTGTCGCCTTTCAACTTAATGCCTTTTTCTTTGAGCAGTTTTGCTATTTTGGTTCTTGTGTCACATCCTTTTTCCGGAGCGAAGAGCAGACCAATGGCTGCGCCTGCCACTGCACCGCTTATAACGGCTAATATCACATGTAATGGTTTCATAATTCTTTTTAGTTTTAATAGTTAATAAATTGATATACTCTCTATAAAAAGCAATACTTATAGTATTAGAGATTTGCTATCACAAATATAACACTTTTGCGCTTTTGTAGTTCAAAGCTATCAATACTTTTCCATTAAAAAAAATTTTTTAGGCTTTATTTTTAAAATATCACCATTCTAAACATAAAACTAAGCCACATTGAACACAAAAAATTAATCCTTGCCGACATTGCCAGCAAGGATTATCATTTTACGATTGAAGTAGTGAATCCGGGAATCGAACCCGGGTCTCCACCGTGAGAGGGTGGCGTGCTAGGCCACTACACTAAATCACCGTTTTACGTTTGCAAAGGTACGCACTTTTTCCCATTCCTGCAAATTTTAATAGCATAAAATGGCGTTTTTAGTGAAAAATTTCATCGAAACATCAACCACACCATCTCACAACACCATCAGAGCACACTTCAATGATGTTTTTCACATTCCCAAAAGCGCACTACGAATGACAATGCGCACAAAAGAATCACCCGCCAGTCGCCAATCAATGTTCATCTAAACACATATTTTACTCAAGCGTTCTTCTTATCCCATAGATTTTACCTAAATTTGCAACATCATTTATAAATAGAAAATTATTAAACGCATGCTTAAATATCAACCAAAAGGCGTATTATTTGACCTCGACGGTGTGCTGATTGACACCGAAACTCAATACTCTGTTTTCTGGGGGAAAATGGGCGAAGTGTATAATGCAGGCTACCCCGACTTTGCACAGCGCATAAAAGGCACTAACCTACCCGCAATACTCAACACTTATTTCCCCAATCGCGACATTCAAGCTCAGATTGTGGAACAGCTCAACAAGTTTCAGGCAAAGATGACCTATGACGTGTACCCAGGCGTTATGCAATTCATTGACCTGCTTTGCAAGAATGACATACCTATGTGCATTGTCACAAGCAGCGACGACAAGAAGATGGCAAGCCTGGCAGAGCATCAACCGGAATTTATGAGCCGATTTAAACACATCATCACCGGCGACCAAGTGACACACGGTAAACCAAACCCCGAATGTTTCCTGAAAGGAGCAAAAATGATTGACCGCGATATCTCCGACTGCCTCATATTTGAGGACTCTTTGCAAGGCATCACTGCCGCAATTGCATCGGGCGCTAAGGTGATTGCCCTCAGCACCACTTGCAGCGAAAAAGAGATTAAGAAACTCACCAACGTGGTGCTGCCATCAATCAACGGCCTAACACTTGAAAAAATTGCCGAATTGCTGTAATCGGCCGCAGAACCTGAAATCTCCACAACAGTTCATCGCAAGCGCAAGCTGCGTTGCAACAAAATAATCAGGCGATAAATTATCTAACTTCACCCCGATAATTTATCGCCTGACTTTATATAAGCTTGTGATTCTATACGCAGGAATCATTATTTTTTGAGTTCGTTCTTAATCTTTTCAACGTCTTCTTGCAGTTTCTTGTCAACCGTGAGGCGTTCTTTCACAGTGCGACACGAGTGAAGCACCGTTGCATGGTCGCGCGAAAGGCGCATTCCAATGTTGGTCGATGACAACTGCGTAAGCTCCTTTGCAAGATACATCACAAGCTGACGGGCATCTGAAATCTCACGCTTGCGTGTCTTACCATAGATTGAATCGGCTGATATCTCAAAATAGGTGCACACGGTTTCAACAATCATCTCAAAGGTAACCTGCTTCTTTGAAGTCTTAACAGCGTTTGATATTACCGCATTAGCCAAGTCGATTGTGATTTCTTGGTTAAGCACTGTTGAATAAGCCAGCAACGAAGTTACTATGCCCTCAAGCTCGCGCACACTGTCAGTAACATTGGTGGCAATATAGTCGAGCACATCACCCGGAATCACCAAACCGTCGTGAGAAGCCTTCATATCGAGCACATCGCGACGAAGCGAATAATCGGGCTTAGAAATTTCAACCGTAACACCCCATTTGAAACGCGACACCAAACGTGGCACAAAACCATCCATATCGGCTGGGCGGCAGTCGCTCGACATCACTATTTGCTTGCCGTGCTGCTGCAAATGGTTGAATATATAATAGAAGGTGTTTTGAGTACCTATTTTACTTGCAAATTCCTGGATATCATCAAGCAACAGCAAGTCAATGCTTTGATAGAAATTGATGAAATCGTTGGTCTTGTTGTTGCGCACAGCCGTGGTATATTGGCTTTCAAACACTCGTGCTGTAACATAAAGCACACGCAAAGACGGATTAACCTCTTTAGCCTTCAAGCCGATGGCCTGAATAAGGTGCGTTTTGCCCACACCGGTTGCGCCAAACAAAAACATCGGGTTAAACGTCTTGCACTCAGGCTTAGTGGCAATGGCAAGGCCAATGCTCACGGCGAGCTTGTTGCACATGCTTCCGCAATAATTCTCAAATGTGTTATAGGTATTGAGCTGCGGGTCGATGTCAGGCACACTCTCGGTAATAAACGGATTGCGCAAAGCACTCTTTGGCTGCTGCAAAGTGATGCTTGCATCATTAGGCTTGTTGCTTGCACCGTCATTGCCCGACAAATCGTATTTATAAAATAGATTAATGTCGCACTTATACACTCTTTTCAGAGTCTTTATAAGCAGGTCGCCATATCTCTCAATCTGCTCAACAAAATAAAGCGAAGGCACCGACAGATAAAGATTATTGCCTACAAAATCATACGCAACAATTGGCTTAAACCAAGCATTAAACTGCTCGGAAGCCAAATTGTCTTTTATGATTTCAAGACAATTATTCCATAATCTTATACCTTCTTGTTTATTCATTTTTATAATGCAGATAATTTGGGACAGTCAATAAATCCTTTTCTCGAGTACAAAATTTGCCAAAAAATTTCACTAAAAAAAATGCCAAATAAATTTGCTTTTTCAAATGTTTGCGTAACATTGCTGATTTTCAGCCATTTATATCAGTCAAGTTAAAGTAAAGCATTTATTAGTTTATTATATTAGGTTAACACTATTGATATTCAGCAATTTAAATACTCCTTATTAAAGCAAATATTTAAAAATAGCCACTAATAAATTAAAGTTATACGGGCACGTTAAAGGCTAATTTAGAGAAAAAATTAAAGAGCATCTTATTTTTACTAAGTCTAAATAAGATGCTCTTGCCAAAAATTTGGTGTAACAAATCAGTAATTAGAACACCTTAAATGTCACGTATCGCTTAGGATTCTTCTGCAAATCAGTGAGCAACGTGTCGAGACTCGCTATTGCATTATCAAGATGTTGATATAGTGAAGGGTCATTCATCAACAATCCGAGCGATGAATTATTGTTGTTAAGGTTGTCAGACAGCAACTTCAGGTTTGCCATCGTTGAGTTGGCATTTTGCACCATCTCGTCGAGCGGAAGTTCCTTTAATCCTGCCGACAGTTCATTGATGTTAGCCGAGGTGGCATTAAGATTGGCTGTTATGCCATTCACATTATTCATTATGCTTGGCACATTGCCGCTCATAAGCTTGCTCAATTCATCGGAGCTTGATTGCAGATTGGCTGTTATGCCATCGAGCCTTGTTACTGAGTTGTTGAGCGCCGGATTGGCAAGTATAGCATTTATGCTGGTGAGTATCGAATCAATTTTGGGCAGCATGGTGTCAAGCGATGGCATCACCGATTTACCTAATGCATCCATCAACCCGGGTATTGTGCCTGAAGGTATCTCGTCGCCCACTTCATAATATTCCTTGCTGTCCGACAGACTCATAACCAACTGTGCAGTTCCAAGCATATCAACTGAGAGTTTCACATTTGAATTTTTGGGAATACGCAAATTCTTGTTAAGGCTCAGCAGCACAGATATGTCGTTGCTCTCATAGTCGTAATTGATTTCACGCACCTGCCCCACTTGAAAGCCATTAATGGTGATGGGCGCCGATACTGCCAATCCATCGACTTTTTCAAATTTAGCATAATAGAAATTGGCAGGCTTAAACAGATTTATGCCTTTTAGGTATTCTATGCCGAAGTATAAAATACACAAACTTATAATCACCGTGATGGCTATAAGCGATTCTCTTGTGAATTTAACTTTCATATCACTGTATGTTTATTATAGTTTTCGTTTTTTTTATCATAGTTCAATATATTCGTTTGCCGCCTTTAAATGTAACAACAAACGCCTGTGGGAACTGCTTCCGCACTTCCTTTTGCAAAGATAATGCATCTTTTTTATCCTTAACAGAGCCACAAGTATATTTATACAAGCCTTTTTCGTAATAATAGTTAACGTCTTTAAGATTCTTTATGCGCGAATCATCATCCTTGAGACGTTTGGGACTCGTAAATATTTGCACACGGTACTCTATTTCATCATCGCTGGCAACCTGAGCATTGTCAGCAGTCTCTGGTTTACTGTCATCAACGGCATCATCATTGCCGCTCGCATATAGTTCGTCGCTTTCTGGCTTCTCTTTGCCATTCGATTTCTTTTTGCGGTCTTTTTGTTTTGTGCCGTCGTTCACAAAATAGCTGTTCTTATACGACTTAAAAGCGTTGAATATTGCTTTAGCAAGGCTTTCCTGACCACTTTTGCTGCCAAGAAACTCCTCCATCTTAGGATTGCAAATAAAATCAAGCTCCACAAGCACAGCCGGCATAGATGTTTTGGCAAGCACCCAGAACCCTGCTTGACGTACTCCGTTGTCCTTTCTGTCTGCAGTCTTTACAAACTCGCGCTGCACACGTTGGGCAAAATCAACACTTTGTTCAACATGCTTGCTTTGAGAAATCTCAAAAATAATGTATGACTCAGTTGAGTTAGGGTCAAATCCTTGATAGGTGGTTGAGAAATCTTCTTCAAGCTTCATCACCGAGTTTTCTCGCTTAGCAACAGCAAGGTTTTCCTCGTTTTTGTGCATACCCAAAGTGTAGGTTGATGCGCCGTTATACGAAGTGCGGTTATGAACCTTTTTATCAACCGAATTGGTATGGATTGAAATAAACAAATTGCCATTGGCTTTATTAGCAATGTTGGCACGTTGCTGCAATGAGATAAAACGGTCGTTATCACGAGTATAAACAACCTTCACATCGCTGCATTTTGATTCAATCATTTCGCCCAATTTTAGGGCCACATTCAAATTGATGGTTTTCTCATTGATTTTTTTACCCAAAGCACCATAGTCTTTGCCACCATGACCAGGGTCAATCACCACAACGAATTGTTTTGCCGACAACGGCAATGACAAGGCAATGCACGCAGCAAACACCATGCACGCGCATACAATGAATTTTATCAAATTTCTTATCCTCATCTTAAATGACAATTCTACAGTGGATTCCGACTGCAAAATTAGCTATAAAAAGTGCAAAATAAAAGCGCAAAATGTCGCTAAAACTTATTATTTAGGCATCAATAGCCCCATTATTTACAATCAACCGATAAAACAGTTGGCGCAAATGGTCGCAGATTGTAATGCGAAGCCATGATTTCGCCATAAGCGCCGGCTGAGCGAATGGCAAGCATATCGCCTCGCTCAGTCAACGGCAAGGTGATGTTCTCATCAAATGTGTCGGCCGATTCGCATATCGGGCCCACAACATCATATTGCTGCAACTGCTCGTGACGGCTTGTGATATTTTGAATGACGTGATGAGCTTGATAGAGTGCCGGGCGAATAAGGTCGGACATGCCTGCGTCAACAATAGCAAATGATTTAGTCATTGATTGCTTCACATAAGTAACGCGAGTGATAAGCGCGCCGCATTGAGCCACCACCGAGCGACCAAGCTCAAAATGAAGCGTCTGACCGCTGCGAAGCTTAAGCGACTGTTTGAAAATATTGAAAAAAGAGCGGAAATCAGCAATAGGATTTTCGTCAGGTTTGCTATAATCAATGCCCAAACCGCCACCCACGTTTATTGTGGCAAATTGCACACCTTTGGCTTCATACTTCTGCTGCAACTCATTGATTGTGTCACAAAGCATTTCATAAGGTTGCAAATCAGTTAGCTGCGAACCAATGTGGAAGTGCAACCCTTTAAGGCAAATACCGGGCAATTGCTGTGCAACATCAATCACATGGTCAAGCAACTCAAGATTAATGCCAAACTTATTGTCGCTCAACCCTGTGGTGATATATTTATGCGTGTGAGCATCAATGTTAGGATTCACCCTTATTGCCACATTAGCAATCTTGTTCTTTGCCAATGCAAGCTCATTGATAACCCTTAATTCAGGTTCACTCTCTATATTAAAGCACGATATTCCTTGTTCAAGCGAATAATTGATTTCGGCATCGGTTTTTCCTACTCCGGCAAACACTATCTTGCCAGGGTCAAAGCCGGCTTCTATGGCAGCTTTCACCTCCCATCCGCTCACGCAATCAGCCCCAAGACCAGCCTTCATTATTCGGGTTGTGAGTGCCTCATTAGCATTGGCTTTCATTGCATAATGCACTTCAAACGGGCTGTCGGCAATGTTAGCGCGCAGTTCTGTCAGCGTTTTTTCAAGCAAGTCAATGTCGTAGTAATAAAACGGAGTGGTTAAGTTGCTAAATTTCTCTATGGGGAATATCATTTTTATCTTTTATTTAATGACGTTATTAATATATAGTAGCACACTTGCTATTTGATGCACACACAGCTCAAGGCAAATCATTCACATCGCCCTCTTCCAACGCCTTGCCCGAGCAACGCAAAATTCTTGCAGGATACTGCTTCACAAGCTGAAAGTTATGGGTTGCCATTATCACTGCTGTGCCCTTGCCGCTGATTTCATGCAAAAGCGAGAGTATTTGCGAGCCTGTTTCTGGGTCGAGATTGCCGGTTGGCTCATCAGCAAGGATAAGGTCGGGATGATTGAGCAACGCACGGGCAATCACAATGCGTTGCTGCTCGCCACCCGAAAGTTGGTGCGGCATCTTATACGACTTGGTGAGCATACCCACACTTTGCAGAACTTCCTCAATGCGTTCCTCAATGTCCTGCTTATTGCTCCACCCTGTGGCTTTAAGCACAAACTTCAAGTTGTCATACACCGAACGGTCGGTAAGCAATTGAAAATCTTGAAATACTATGCCTATACTGCGGCGCAGCATTGGCACTTGCTTCTTCTTAATACCCGGAAGATAAAAATCAAGAATGTTAGCATCGCCCGTGGTGATGGGTATTTCAGCATACATCGACTTTAACAAGCTGCTCTTGCCGCTACCCACCTTGCCAATCAGATACACAAACTCGCCTTTCTCAATTGAGAACGACACGTTTTTCAGCACAATCAGCTCTTTGCGCAGAATCTCAACGTTGCTGTATTCAACAATTTTTGTCATATTGTTCTTTGGTTTTATTATGACGCTGATACAACGCTTGTGCAAGTTCTTCTATTCGGCGACCTTTGGAGGTGAGCAACACAATCAGGTGATAAAGCAAATCGGCAGCCTCATACATCATGCGGCCGTCGGTGCCATTTGTGGCTTCAATCACTGTTTCCACAGCTTCCTCTCCCACTTTCTGAGCCATGCGGTTGATGCCGCTCTGAAACAGCGATGTGGTGTAGCTTCCCTCTGGCATCTCATTATAGCGTTTCTCAATGAAATCTTGCAACTCGGTAAGGAACTGAATACCGTAGGAATTATCGTCGTTAAAGCAAGTTGCGCTGCCAGTGTGGCAAACCGGTCCATTAGGCGTGGCTTTGATGAGAAGCGTATCATTGTCACAATCACTTTCAATCGACACAACGTCAAGAAAATGACCACTCTCTTCACCTTTTGTCCATATCTTGTTGCGCGTGCGGCTGTAGAATGTCACTTTTTTCAATTCAAGGGTCTTTTCAAAAGCTTCTTTATTCATAAAACCCAGCATAAGCACGTTTTTAGTGTGAGCGTCCTGCACTATTGCAGGCACCAGTCCTCCCATCTTGTCAAAATCGAGTGTCATAATCTTCTATATATTAAACGGTTCGCACATTTATGTTGTTAGCACACAAATATTGTTTTAAATCTTTTATGTTAATCTCGTTGAAGTGAAACACGCTTGCAGCCAAAGCGGCATCGGCGTTACCAATGGTGAAAGCATCGGCAAAATGCTGCATATTGCCGCATCCGCCCGAGGCAATCACGGGGATTGACAGTTCCTTGGG
>JBJECY010000139.1:0-24038 GCA_051871515.1 Muribaculaceae bacterium
AGATTCTTTTCGCTTCTGTATCATATTATGCACGCAGTTGCGGATTTGAGGTTAACATCAGTGTTAGTGTCGAGCAACAACTGATCTCGCAGATATTTTAACTTCTGCACTTTTTGCAACAATCTGTTCTGATACTCAATCAAGTTGAGATAGTTGATTATCTGACGGTCAAGTTCAAGCAAATTATGATAGACTTCGCGCAATTGCAATTTCACATCAACAACAACCTCCTTGAGCTGCACATCCATCACTTCTTCCATGAAAAAATTTGATTGTTTCACGTCAATTAGACGCTCACATTCGTTAATCAGCTCAGCAATATCTCGGCGTTTCTCGTCCAAATGAACAAGTTTCTTCTTTTTTACAGCAAATGTGGGCTCGTTTTTATATGTGTTGTCAATGTTGCGCTTCAAGTCAATTACATTCCTTAAAGTGGTGAGAGCTATATTTCGCAACATACGCTTCACATCACGCAAATAACCATATTTACGACCAGGATTTGGTTCGCTCTTATAATACTCAATGGCATTATTGAGATTATCCATACATTCTTTCACACTGGCGACATTGATTTCCTCATTCACCTCAAGCACCTCCTCAAAAAACTTCAGATAGACATCCTCAAGTTCCAGAAAGTCGGAATTTTCACGAATAACACCAAAACGTCTTAAAAAAACAATGCTCTCATCTCTTTTGCTTGCCAACTCACGCGCAAGATCGTAGCGAAACGACAGTTTCTTGCGATCCTGAAATAGAGCATGAATCAACCTACGCTCCCTATCAAGAGCGCGTATCAATTCATCAATCGAGCGAAAATGAGATAGATTGTCCATGCAATATCTATTTTAGAATTATTCACGAGCATAAATGTAGTTAAAAATTTTTATACAAAAAAGAAGAACAATAAAAATTACATTTCCCATGCTACAATGCGCACAAAAGCACAACATTATTCCTTATCAAAAATCTTCTAAAAAAACTCATATGCAGCACCCTATTATTTGAGCGATTTGAGCACAGATTCGCAAAAAAGAATGGAATAAAACAAAAAAGAGGCTGAAACGTGAGTTTCAACCTCTTTTAATTTATTTCAACTTGGCTCAGTGAGTGTCACCCGAAGGGCACATTGTGTGCCGAATGTGGCAACTTGGAGCCATGTGGTTTGCTTATTCAGCAGTTTCTTCGGCCTTAGGAGCTTCAACAACCGGTTCAGCTGGAGTATCAACAGCCTTGCTCGACTTGCGGCCACGGCGAGTTGATTTAGCTTTCTTGCCGGCTTTCTCCTTGAGCATGTTTTCATTGTAGTCAACAAGCTCAATGAAGCACATTTGTGCGTTGTCACCGAGGCGGTTGCCGGTCTTGAGGATACGAGTGTATCCGCCTTCACGGTCGGCAATCTTTTGAGCGATATTGTTGAAAAGTTCGCTCACGGCATATTTGTTTTGAAGATAGCTGAATACAACACGGCGAGAGGCGGTGTCGTCCTTCTTAGCGCGATTGATGATAGGCTCAGCATAGATTCTCAACGCTTTAGCCTTGGCCAGGGTGGTGAAGATTCTCTTGTGTTCGATAAGAGAAATAGTCATGTTAGCAAGGAGCGCATCGCGGTGAGCTTTCTTGCGGCCGAGGTGATTGAATTTTTTATTGTGTCTCATCGTTAAAATTTACTCTTTATCTAATTTATATTTTGAAATATCCATGCCAAAGTTTAGCTTGTGAAGTGCAAGCAGGTCATCAAGTTCGGTGAGAGATTTCTTACCGAAGTTGCGGAACTTAAGCAGGTCGGTTTTGTTGAAGCGAACGAGTTCGCCCAGTGTTTCCACTTCAGCCGACTTCAAGCAGTTGAGCGCACGCACTGAGAGGTCGAGGTCAACGAGCTTGGTCTTAAGGAGCTGACGCATGCGCAAAACTTCTTCATCAAATTCTTCATTGCCTTCTGTCTCAGTGGTTTCGAGAGCGATTTTCTCGTCAGAGAAGAGCAGGAAGTGATGAATAAGTATCTTAGCAGCTTCTTTGAGGGCATCCTTAGGCAGGATAGATCCATCGGTGGTAATTTCAATAACAAGTTTCTCGTAGTCAGTCTTCTGTTCTACGCGGTAGTTTTCAGTGAAATACTTCACATTGATGATAGGAGTATAAATCGAGTCGATGGCAATCACGTCGATAGCATCGTTAGGATTCATATTCTCATCGGCAGAGACGTAGCCACGTCCCTTGTTGATGGTGAGTTCAATCTGGAAACTAACACTCGGATCCAAATGACAAATTACAAGGTCGGGGTTGAGGACTTCAAACCCCTTGAGTGCTTTGCTGATGTCACTGGCTCTAAACACATCCTGACCCGAAACTTTCACAGTGGTTTTTTCAAACTCGGTATCTTCAACCACTTGTTTGAGGCGCACCTTCTTAAGGTTAAGGATTACGTTAGTAACGTCTTCCTTAACACCGGGGATGGTAGCAAATTCGTGTTTCACGCCATCGATGCGAATAGAAGAGATGGCGAATCCTTCGAGAGAATTCAAGAGCACTCTTCTGAGGGCATTACCGATAGTTACTCCGTAACCGGGTTCCAGAGGGCGGAACTCAAACTTGCCGAAGAAGTTGTCGGCTTCCAACATCACCACTTTGTCGGGTTTCTGAAATGCTAAAATAGCCATGGATCTTAATTAATTTTATTGTTTAGAGTACAATTCTACAATAAGTTGCTCCTTGATGTTTTCAGGGATGTCTTCGCGTTGAGGGTTGTGAAGCAATTTGCCACCCTTAACGTTTTCGTCCCATTCAATCCAAGGATACTTGCTGTGGTTGAAACCAGCGAGGCAGTCAGCAATCACTTCGAGTGACTTTGACTTTTCGCGCACTGCCACCACTTCGCCTGGAGTGACCGAGTAAGAAGGGATGTTAACGATTTGACCGTTTACTGTGATGTGGCGGTGGAGCACCAATTGGCGAGCTGCAGCACGAGTCTTGGCGATGCCAAGGCGATAAACCACGTTATCGAGACGTGCCTCAAGCAGTTGAAGAAGCAATTCACCGGTGATACCCTTCATGCGAGAAGCCTTGTTGAAGAGGTTGCGGAATTGTTTTTCAAGCACACCATAGGTGTATTTTGCCTTTTGTTTTTCAAGCAACTGAGTACCATACTCAGAGAGTTTTCTACGCTTGTTGGCGCCATGTTGTCCGGGAGGGTTCTTCTTCTTAGCGAGAACCTTATCTTCACCGAAAATTGGTTCGCCGAGCTTACGAGCGATTTTTGATTTTGGACCGGTATATCTAGCCATTTTAAAATTTTATTAAAGTTTTAGCGAATCTCAAAAAGTGCAGCCGCGATTGCAGAGAGGTAAGTATTAAAGTACAATCTTAATCACTTTATGAGAGATTCAGGTAAGGGGGTTGAATTAAGTTAATAAAAACTTTGTTGAGAAAAGTGTTGAGCCTATGATTAAACTCTTCTTCTCTTAGGAGGACGGCAACCGTTGTGTGGAAGTGGAGTGACGTCGATGATTTCAGTAACCTCGATGCCAGCGCCCACTACGGTGCGGATAGCCGATTCGCGGCCGTTGCCCGGACCCTTAACGTAAGCCTTCACCTTACGCAGTCCAAGGTCAAAAGCGACCTTTGCACAATCTTGAGCTGCCATTTGGGCTGCATAAGGAGTGTTCTTTTTAGAACCACGGAAGCCCATCTTACCGGCGCTCGACCAAGAGATAACTTGTCCCTCGCTATTAGCAAGACACACAATAATGTTGTTGAAAGAAGAATGAACATGGAGTTGACCAACTGCGTCAACCTTAACATTTCTCTTCTTAGCTGCGACTGTTTTTTTTGCCATACTTTAATATTATTTAGTAGCTTTCTTTTTGTTAGCAACTGTTTTCTTACGGCCCTTGCGAGTGCGGGCATTGTTCTTAGTGCTCTGACCGCGAACAGGGAGGCCATTACGGTGACGGATGCCACGATAGCAACCGATGTCCATGAGGCGCTTAATGTTGAGTTGAGTCTCGCTGCGCAAGTCACCCTCTACCTTGTAGTTGGCGCCAATTACCTCACGCACCTTAGCAGCTTGAGCATCGCTCCAGTCCTTAACCTTGATATCTTCGCTGATACCTGCAGTCTTGAGGATAGTGGCGGCTGCGCTGCGGCCGATTCCATAGATATAAGTCAAGGCGATAACACCTCTCTTGTTTTGGGGTAAATCTACTCCGACAATTCTTACTGCCATATATTATATATTCTTTATATTTTCAAAAATAATAATATTACCTATTATCCTTGACGTTGTTTGTACTTAGGATTCTTTTTATTAATCACATATAAGCGACCTTTACGACGAACAATTTTACATTCTGGGGTGCGCTTCTTAACTGATGCTTTTACTTTCATATCTTGTAAGTGTTATAATTTTTTATTTGTATCTAAAAGCAATTCTTCCCTTTGTAAGATCGTAGGGCGACATTTCAACTTTCACTTTGTCGCCGGGCAGAATTCTGATGTAGTGCATGCGCATCTTGCCCGAAATGTGGGCTGTGATTTCATGACCGTTTTCGAGTTCTACACGGAACATAGCATTTGACAATGCTTCTACGATTACTCCGTCTTGCTCAATAGCTTGTTGTTTTGCCATATAGTTAACTTCAAATTGATTTATCACCTAAAACTTCTTCAACATACTTGAAGGAAGAAAGAATATCGGGCTTGCCATTGTGTATTGCAATGGTGTGCTCGTAGTGAGCCGAGGGTTTGCGGTCCTTAGTGCGGCAAGTCCAACCGTCACGTTCGATGACTATGTTCTTACTGCCAAGGTTTATCATGGGTTCAATGGCAATGACCATACCGTTTTTAATAAGCGGTCCCACGCCGCGGCGTCCGTAGTTTGGCACATCGGGCTCTTCATGCAGTTTCTTGCCCACTCCGTGTCCGGTGAGTTCTCTCACCACGCTGTAGCCGCGTTTTTCGCAGTACTGCTGAATTGAGTGGCCAATATCGCCGATGCGATTGCCCGGCACGGCTTGCTCAATGCCCACATAGAGCGACTCTTTTGTGGTTTTGAGCAGCTGCATCACTTCAGGAGCAACCTCGCCCACAGCAAAGGTGTAAGTTGAATCACCGTTAAAGCCGTCTTTCACGGCACCGCAGTCAACCGACACTATATCGCCCTCGCGAAGCACGTAGCCTGAAGGGATTCCGTGCACCACATTCTCGTTAACCGAGATGCAGAGAGTGTTGGGGAAGCCCCCGTATCCAAGAAAGCCGGGCACAGCGCCTTGCGAGCGGATGTATTCCTCAGCTATGCTGTCGAGTTTAAGAGTTGTTATCCCTGGTGCCACCCACTTGGCCACTTCGCCAAGTGTGCGGGCAACCACCAGGTTTGCTTCTCTCAATAATTCAATTTCTTCTTCAGTCTTCAGATAAATCATTTAATCACGTCTCCTTCTATAGAAAATAAGGCAGGTATTAATAAGCTCCTGTCGTGCGACCCTTAATCTTACCCGACTTCATCAAGCCATCGTAGTGGTGCATGCTCAAGTGACTTTCAACTTGTGCAAGTGTATCAAGTACAACACCCACGATGATGAGCAACGATGTTCCACCAAAGAATTGTGCGAAATTTTGACTTACACCGCAAATGCGAGCAAAAGCAGGCAGGATGGCCACAATGCCCAGGAAGATTGAACCCGGCAAAGTGATGCGCGACATGATTGAATCAAGATAATCGGCTGTCTTGGTGCCTGGCTTAACGCCCGGGATGAAGCCGTTGTTACGCTTGAGACCGTCGGCCATGTCAGTTGGGCGCACGGTAACTGCAGTGTAGAAGTAAGTAAACGCAATAATCAGGATGAAGTAAACTGCATTGTACCAGAAACCGCTCATGTCGCTGAAAGCGCGCACAAAAGCACTGTTTTGGCCGTTGCTACCAAATCCTGCAACAGTGATAGGAATAAACATGATGGCCTGAGCAAAGATGATAGGCATCACGTTAGCAGCATTAACCTTAAGAGGTATATACTGACGCACACCACCCACCTGCTTGTTGCCAACGATGCGCTTTGCATATTGCACAGGCACCTTGCGAGTACCCTGCACCAGCAATACGGCACCGGCGATAACTGCAAACAGGAGGATTATTTCAACCAAGAACATCACAAGACCGCCTTGGGCAGTGGTGAGACGATTGGTGAACTCTTCTATGAAAGCACCCGGGAAGCGAGCAATGATACCCACCAAGATGATGAAAGAGATACCGTTGCCGATACCCTTATCGGTAATCTTCTCGCCAAGCCACATGATGAACATTGAGCCGGCAGCCAAGATGATGGTGAGATAAAGCATAGTGAAGAAGCCAAAGCTCGACACGCCACCGGCTGCATGCACCTGATACTGAAGGTTCATCAAATAAGCCGGACCTTGCAGCAAAAGAATGAACACAGTGAGGTAGCGGGTATATTGATTGAGCTTAGTGCGTCCGCTCTCGCCTTCACGCTGCATCTTTTGGAACTGCGGGAGCACCATACCCAAAAGCTGGATAACGATTGATGCAGTGATGTAAGGCATAATACCCAGAGCGAAAATTGAAGCCTGCGAGAAAGCGCCACCCGAGAACATGTCGAGCAGCTGCATGAGGCCGCCGCTTGTGAAGTTGCGGAGGGCATCAAGCTCAGCAGGGCTGATTCCGGGCAAAACCACATAACAACCGAATCGGTACACGAGTACCAACGCGATTGTAATAGTGATTCGCTTGCGCAAATCCTCAATTTTCCAAATGTTTTTTATTGTATCAACAAATCTCATTGGGAATAAGGATTATTTAAATTTTTTCAACTGTTCCGCCCATTGCTACGATTGCTTCCTCGGCCGATTTAGAGAAAGCATTGGCCACTACGTCGACCTTCTTTGAGAGAGTGCCCACGCCGAGCACCTTCACCAATTGGTTCTTGCGCACCTTGCCGGCAGCAAGAAGGTCGGCCACTGTAACCTTATCGAGAGAAGCAGCAGTAGCAACCTCGTCGATAACGGCCAGATTAACGGCCTTATATTCAACACGGAAATGATTCTTGAAACCGAATTTAGGCAAACGGCGTTGCAAAGGCATTTGACCGCCTTCAAAACCAACCTTGTTTTTGTAGCCCGAGCGAGACTTAGCACCCTTGTGACCACGAGTAGAAGTGCCGCCCTTGCCTGAGCCTGCGCCACGACCAATTCTTTTGCCTTTCTTGTTAGAACCTACAGCAGGTTGTAAATTGCTTAATTCCATAATCGTAAACTAATATTTTTAAGCGTTAGTCACTTCAACAAGGTGACTTACAGTTTTTACCATACCCAAGATTTGTGGAGTAGCTTCTTTCTCCACCACTTGATTTAATTTTCTAAGTCCGAGAGCATCGAGGGTTGCCTTTTGAGATGCAGGACGGCCAATGCGGCTCTTAACTTGCTTAATGATGATTTTTGCCATGATTCTCAAAGATTTAACCGTTAAACACTTTATCAAGACTTATGCCACGATGTTGAGCCACTTGCATTGGGCTGCGCATCTCGCTGAGAGCAGCGATTGTGGCCTTAACCAGGTTGTGAGGGTTCGACGAGCCCTTGCTCTTTGCAAGCACATCAGTGATACCCACGCTCTCAAGCACGGCACGCATAGCACCACCGGCCTTAACACCGGTACCAGGAGTAGCAGGTTTGAGGATGATGCGCGAACCGCCAAACTTGGCAGCTTGCTCGTGAGGGATGGTACCCTTGTGAACCGGAACCTTGATGAGGTTCTTCTTAGCAGCTTCCACACCCTTTGCGATGGCGGTGGTCACTTCATTGGCTTTACCAAGGCCGTAACCAATGATGCCGTTGTCGTTACCCACAACAACTATGGCTGCGAATGTGAAAGTACGGCCACCCTTAGTCACCTTGGTGGTGCGGTTGATAGCAACCAGGCGGTCCTTAAGTTCAATATCGTTAGTCGATTTAACTCTGTTATTTTTATTTACCATGATTTCTTAAAATTTAAGTCCGCCTTTGCGAGCGCCTTCAGCTAATGATTTAACTCTACCGTGGAACAAGAAACCGTTGCGGTCAAACACCACTTCGCTGATGCCGGCTGCAAGAGCCTTAGCGGCAACGTTTTCGCCAACCTTCTCAGCGATTTCGCTCTTAGTTCCTTCTGCAATTCCCTTAGATGAAGCTGCAATGAGTGTACGTCCGGCCTCGTCGTCGATGAGCTGCACGTAGATCTGCTTGTTGCTTCTGAAAACGCTCATGCGTGGACGAGCGGCGCTACCGCTGATGCGGCCACGGATGCGTTTCTTGATTTTAATTCTTCTTGCTATCTTAGATACCATAATTGTTCTAATTATTATTTGGCAGATGCCGATTTACCTGACTTACGACGAATAACCTCACCAACGAACTTGATACCCTTGCCCTTGTATGGCTCTGGCTTGCGCAGCGAACGAATCTTGGCGCATACTTGGCCAATGAGTTGCTTGTCGCATGATTCCAAAGTGATGAGCGGGTTTTTGTTACGTTCGCTCTTTGCTTCAACCTTCACTTCGGCTGGCAAGCGCAAATAGATGGCGTGCGAATAACCCAAAGCAAGTTCAAGCACTTGACCGGTGGCAGTGGCACGATAACCAACGCCCACGAGTTCCATTTCTTTCTTAAAGCCTTCGCTCACGCCAACCACCATGTTGTGGATGAGTGCGCGGTAAAGACCGTGTTGTGCGCGCGATTGGCGCTCGTCGTTTGGACGCTCAACAATGATGTGAGAGTCTTCAACCTTTACAGTAAGTTCAGGATTCAACTTTTGTGAGAGTTCGCCCTTAGGACCTTTCACTGTGATAACGCCGTCTTTGATTGACACATCAACTTTAGCAGGCAACGCAATTGGCAATTTTCCTATTCTTGACATATTCTTTACCTCCTATCATTAATAAACGTAACACAATACTTCGCCACCAATCTGCTGTGCCTTAGCCTCTTTGTTGGTCATAAGGCCCTTAGAAGTAGAAAGGATGGCGATGCCTAAACCATTGAGCACACGTGGCATGTCCTTGTAGCCAGTGTATTGGCGCAAACCCGGACGTGAAACGCGTTGCAAACTCTTGATTGCGTTGACCTTGTCAACTGGATCATACTTAAGGGCGATTTTGATGGTTCCGCCCGGAACATTGCCCTCAATGAACTTGTAGTTCAAGATGTAGCCCTGTTCAAAGAGAATCTTAGTGATTCCTCTTTTCATCTTCGAAGAAGGGATTTCAACGACTCTGTGCTGAGCCTTGATCGCATTCCTCAGTCTTGTTAAATAATCTGCTATTGGATCAGTCATAAAAAATTTGTTTTAAATTGATTCGGTGAATTCGCCGAACAATATTTAATACTAAAAATTCTTTTGTCTTGTTTCTTGTTGTTGTTTTCACTTTAAAGCTCTACCCGCACGTTGCAAAAAGTGGTGTTGTGTGGGTATAGAGCCCAAAGTTTGCCTAAAGGGGGTTGGCCTGTTGCCCTTAGCCCCTCAAGAGAGAGAATATCACCAGCTGGCTTTCTTAACGCCTGGTATCAATCCTGCCGAAGCCATTTCGCGGAATTGGATACGCGAGATGCCAAATTGGCGCATATAGCCCTTAGGACGGCCGGTGATTTTGCAACGGTTGTGCAAGCGCACCGGGCAAGCGTTCTTAGGAAGTGCTTGAAGACCTTCGTAATCGCCGGCAGCCTTGAGCTCAGCGCGCTTAGCTGCATACTTGGCTACGAGTTTGGCTCTTCTCACTTCACGAGCCTTCATTGATTCTTTTGCCATAGTTCTATCTGATTAGTTTTTAGCGTTTTTAAACGGAAGTCCAAATTCTTTCAACAGTGCGTAACCTTCCTCGTCAGTTTGGGCAGTGGTCACGAAAGTGATGTTCATACCCATGAGCTTCTGGATGGTATCGATGTTGATTTCCGGGAAGATGATTTGCTCGTTGATGCCCACGGTGTAGTTGCCGCGTCCGTCAAGCTTGCCGTTGATACCCTTGAAGTCGCGTATACGAGGCAGAGCGATGCGGATAAAGCGCTCCATGAACTCATACATGCGGTCGCGGCGCAAAGTTACGCGCACGCCGATAGGCATCTTTTTACGCAGCTTGAAGTTTGAGATATCCTTCTTTGACAGAGTTTGAACTGCCTTTTGGCCGGTAATCAAGGTGAGCTCGTTGATGGCAGTTTCAATCACCTTCTTGTCAGCAGTAGCCTCACCAAGGCCTTCGTTGATTACAATCTTCACAAGGCGAGGTACCTGCATTGAAGAAGTGTAGTTGAACTTCTTGAGCAAAGCAGGGGCAATTCTCTCTTCGTATTCTTTCTTTAGAGTTGTCATTATTTAATCTCCTCTCCTGATTTTTTTGAAATTCTTACTTTTTTGCCGTCTTCGTTCACTTTGTAACCAACGCGAGTTGGCTTGCCGGTCTTAGGGTCAAGGAGCTGGAGGTTAGAAACGTGGATAGGAGCTTCCATCTTCACCAGTCCGCCCTGAGGGTTCTTAGCATTGGGCTTGGTAGCCTTAGTCACCATGTTGATACCTTCAACCACTGCGCGGTTTTTGCTGATGAGCACCTTAAGCACACGGCCAGTCTTGCCCTTGTCTTCGCCAGCGTTGACATAAACGGTATCGCCTTTCTTAATATGCAATTTAGTCATATCTCTTTAACTTGTTAAAAAATAGGGATTAAAGAACTTCAGGTGCCAAGGAAACTATCTTCATGTTGGTAGCGCGCAGTTCACGTGCCACAGGGCCAAAGATACGAGTGCCTCTGAGCTCACCCGATGCATTCAATAAAACACATGCGTTGTCGTCAAAACGGATGTAAGAGCCGTCGGGGCGACGGATTTCCTTCTTTGTTCTGACCACCACTGCTTTAGATACAGTGCCTTTCTTCACGTCGGAAGAAGGGATGGCATTCTTCACAGTGACAACGATGATGTCACCTACTGAAGCGTAACGGCGTCCGGTGCCGCCAAGCACATGGATGCAGAGCACTTCGCGTGCGCCACTGTTGTCTGCTACTACTAATCGGCTTTCAGTCTGTATCATAATTTTCTTACTTCACTTTTTCGATTATTTCTACTAATCTCCATCTCTTGGTTTTGCTCAAAGGACGGGTTTCCATCAGGCGCACCTTGTCGCCAATTTGGCATTCGTTGTTCTCGTCGTGAGCATGGTATTTCTTTGTCTTGTTGACAAATTTACCATAGATTGGGTGTTTCTCCTTCCACTTGATTGTAACAGTGATTGTCTTGTCACCCTTGTTGCTTGAAACAACCCCAATTCTTTCTTTTCTTAAATTTCTCTTTTCCATGTTCTATCTTGGGGATTATTTGATGTTTAACTCGCGAGCGCGCAACTCAGTCTTCATGCGTGCAATCATCTTTCTGTCAGCAGTAATCTTTGCAGGATTATCCAAAGGCGAGATAGAATGATTGATCTTCATTTGAAGATATTCTTTTTCAGCCACTTCAAGGCGTTCTTGCAATTCCTTGGTGCTAAGTTCTTTGATTTCTTCCTTTTTCATAATCTAAAATCTGTTTACACGTTTTGAGTTGGGTCATAGTCGCGACGTACGACGAACTTGGTAGTCACTGGAAGCTTTTGGGCGGCAAGGCGCAGGGCCTCTTTAGCAATGTCGAAGCTAACGCCTTCCACTTCGATGATAATGCGGCCTGGAGTGATTGGGAACACATAGGCTTCAGGCGAACCTTTACCTTTACCCATACGCACGTCGGCAGGCTTCTTGGTGATAGGCTTGTCGGGGAAGATTCTAATCCAGATTTGGCCCTGACGTTGCATGTAGCGGGTCACGGCAACACGAGCAGCCTCAATTTGGCGGGCTGTGATCCACTTAGTCTCGAGCGACTTGATTCCGAATGAACCGAAAGCCAACTGATTACCGCGGCCGGCGAAGCCTTTGCTCACGCCTTTGGCAGGTCTTCTGTATTTAAGTCTTTTAGGTTGTAACATTGTTCTGTTCTTTCAAAGTCGGTTTAACGATTGTTGTTTTTCTTTCTGAAGCCGCCTTTGCGAGCTCCGTTGTTGTTACCGCGACCTTCCTTGGTGTTGTTTGTGAGCTGAGGAGCGAGGTCCTTCTTGCCATAAACTTCACCGCGGCAAATCCACACCTTCACGCCAATGAGGCCCACCTTAGTGAGTGCAGGCACCAGTGCGTAGTCAATGTCGGCACGCAGAGTGTGCAACGGTGTGCGGCCTTCCTTGAACATCTCAGAGCGAGCCATTTCAGCGCCGTTGAGGCGGCCGCTCACTTGCACCTTGATGCCCTCGGCGCCAACGCGCATTGTTGAGGCAACAGCCATCTTCACGGCGCGGCGGTAAGCAATCTTACCTTCTATTTGGTGAGCAATCTGAGAAGCCACGATTTGAGCATCGAGCTCAGGGCGCTTCACCTCATAGATGTTGATTTGAACGTCTTTCTCGGTGATTTTCTTCAATTCTTCCTTGAGCTTATCAACCTCGCTGCCGGCCTTGCCGATGATTACGCCAGGGCGCGATGTGCACACGGTGATGGTGACAAGCTTAAGAGTTCTTTCTATCACAATGCGAGATACACTACCCTTTGCCAAACGAGCATTCAGGTACTTGCGGATTTTTGAATCTTCAAGCAAAGTATCTCCGTAGTTGTTTCCACCATACCAGTTAGAATCCCAACCTCTGATGATGCCTAAGCGATTGCTTATTGGATTAACTTTTTGTCCCATGATTATGCTTCTGTTTTAGCGTTAGTAGTTTCTTTAGTGTCCACGAACAATGTCACGTGGTTTGAGCGCTTGCGGATGCGGTATCCACGGCCTTGAGGAGCCGGACGCATGCGTTTGAGCATAGGAGCGCAGTCAACAAAGATTCTGCTGACATACAATTCGCCGTCCTCTGCCTTACGCTCGTTCTTTTGTTCCCAATTTGCAATGGCAGAGCGGAGGAGCTTCTCCACCTTAGCTGCAGCTTCTTTATTTGAGAATTTAAGTAAACCAAGAGCACGGTTAACTTCCACGCCGCGAATCATGTCAGCAACCAGGCGCATCTTGCGTGGCGAGCTTGGCACATTCTTCAGCTTGGCAAAGCTAACTTCCTTCTTAGCTGCCTTGATAAGTTCTGCTGATTCTCTTTTTCTTTTACCCATTGTAGTATTTTAATTCTTTTTTTATCAAAAAAATGCTATTCCCAGGCCCTTACTTCTTGTTGCCACCGTGACCACGGAAGATGCGAGTTGGAGCGAATTCGCCAAGCTTGTGACCAACCATGTTTTCGGTTACGTAAACGGGAATGAACTTGTTTCCATTGTGCACTGCGAAAGTGTGACCAACGAAATCAGGCGAAATCATTGATGCGCGTGACCATGTCTTGATAACGGCCTTCTTGCCGCTTTCTTCCATAGCTGCCACCTTCTTCTCGAGTTTTACACTAATGAATGGGCCTTTTTTTAATGAACGACTCATAAAAATCTTTTAGTTAATCAAATTACTTTTTCCTTCTTTCAATAATGTACTTAGAAGATTGCTTCTTAGGAGCACGTGTCTTCAAGCCCTTAGCATAAAGGCCGGTGCGTGAACGTGGGTGTCCACCTGACTGACGACCTTCACCACCACCCATTGGGTGGTCAACCGGGTTCATAACCACACCGCGGTTGTGCGGACGACGTCCCAACCAGCGTGAGCGACCTGCCTTACCTGATTGCTCCAGTGCGTGGTCGCTGTTACCAACCACACCGATGGTAGCCTTGCAAGCGGCGAGAATCTTGCGGGTTTCACCCGAAGGTAATTTGACGATAGCGTAAGTTCCTTCTCGCGAAGTCAACTGAGCGAAGTTGCCGGCGCTGCGTGCAATCTTAGCACCTTGGCCAGGGCGCAACTCGATGTTGTGAATTAAAGTACCAACAGGTATGTTACGAAGTGGAAGTGCATTTCCCAAATCTGGGGCTACATCTTCACCGCTTACTACTGTAGAGCCAACCTTAAGTCCGTTGGGTGCGATAATGTAAGCCTTTGAGCCATCAACATAGTAAAGCAGAGCTATGCGAGCCGAACGGTTAGGATCGTACTCAATCGACTTTACTGTTGCTGGCACACCGTCCTTGTTGCGCTTGAAGTCGATGAGACGCAGTTTGCGCTTGTGGCCTCCGCCAAGATAGCGCATAGTGCGGTGGCCCTCGTTGTTGCGACCGCCGCTTACTCTCTTACCGACAACAAGCGATTTCTCTGGCGCATTAGCAGTGATGTCATCAAATACGCCAATAATCTTGTGTCTTTGCCCCGGTGTTGTGGGCTTTAGTTTTCTTACTGCCATTTTCTATTATTAAATATTGCTATAAAAATCTATAGTTTGTCCCTCTGCAAGGGTTACGACTGCTTTCTTAAACGCAGCCATCTTGCCGCGAAGCAATCCGCTCTTGGTGTAGCGTTGCTTGCGCTTGCCGCTGTAGTTCATTGTGTTTACCGACACCACTTTCACGTCATAGAGCTTCTCAATGAGGCTCTTAATCTGATACTTGTTGGCATCAGGAGATACGCGGAACGAATAGCGACCCGACTTCTCGGTCACCAGGTTTGCCTTCTCGGTGACTATAGGTTGAATTTGTATTTCCATGCTTTGATACCTCCTTGTTGTTTAAAAATTGTTTAACACAGCGACACTGCTCTCAGTGACTACCATCTTCTTATTGTCAAGAATTCTGTAGGTATTCAACTCAGAAGCAGTTACAATGTTCGCACCTTGAATATTGCGAGCTGACAAATATACGTTTTTCTTCTGAGTTTCTAAAACTACAAGCACCTTTTCGTTGGCAATTTCAAGATTTTTAGCAAAGTTTACGAAATTTTTAGTCTTTACTGTCTCGAAATCGAAGTCTTCAACCACTACAATCTGATTGTTTTGAGCCTTATAAGTCAATGCAGAACGGCGGGCCAAAGCCTTTACCTTCTTGTTCAATTTAAATGAATAGTTACGTGGACGTGGACCAAATACTCTACCACCACCAACAAGCAGCGGAGAGTTGATGTCGCCTCGGCGAGCACCGCCGCCACCCTTTTGGCGACCAAGCTTCTTGGTACTACCGGCAACTTCGCTTCTTTCTTTCGACTTGTGTGTGCCTTGACGTTGGTTGGCAAGGTACTGCTTCACATCGAGATAGACCACGTGTTCGTTTGGGTTCTCAAGGCCAAACACCTCATCATTAAGGGTCACCTTCTTCCCGGTGTCTTTTCCTTCTATGTTATATACTGCGAGTTCCATTATTTTTCAATTAAGACGATTGAACCTTTGCTGCCTGGCACTGAACCCTTAACGATAAGGAGGTTGTTTTCAGGCAAAACTTTTACTACTTGTAGATTTTGCACGGTAACGCGGTCGCCGCCCATTTGGCCAGCCATGCGCATTCCCTTGAACACCTTTGCAGGATAAGAGCAGGCACCAATAGAACCTGGTGCACGAAGGCGGTCGTCCTGACCGTGTGTGGCCTGACCAACACCGCCAAAGCCGTGGCGCTTAACCACGCCTTGATAACCTTTACCCTTTGATGTGCCGATAACGTCAACAAACTCGGCGTTGCTGAGCAAGTCCACTGTGATAGTATCGCCCAATTTGTATTCGCCTTCAAAATTCTTGAACTCGGCCAAGTGGCGCTGTGGAGCTACTCCTGCCTTGCTGAAGTGACCTGCCATTGGCTTGCTGGTGTGCTTCTCTTTCTTCTCAATGAAGCCCAGCTGCAATGCCTCGTAGCCGTCGGTTTCTACAGTCTTTACTTGAGTAACTACACAAGGACCTACTTCGATAACAGTGCACGGTATGTTCTTACCGTCGGCACTGAATACGGATGTCATTCCGATTTTCTTTCCTAATAATCCTGGCATTTCTCTTTTGTTTTAAAAAATAATTTCTACTTAAATCTTACTTCGTTTGTAAATCTCCGTTTTTGTTGTTCACAAGGCGTTGCCACGGGAGGGAGCGCTGCGCCTTGCCTTTGCTTGTTTTTTTTGACTCACCACACCCTTGGCGCCACCGCAATTGCTTGCGTAAGGCCCCCAGAGAAGGCAAGCAGGAGAAAACCCCTGTGTGCGGAGTGTGACTCTATTTTGGTTTGGCAAGTGCTTCCCGGGGCGTGCGCCTGGGGCGCTCACCCCGTGCCTGCACTCGCTTTGCGTTTATATTATCACACCTTGATTTCAACTTCCACACCACTTGGCAATTCAAGCTTCATCAGAGCGTCAACGGTCTTAGCGGTTGAGCTGTAGATGTCAATAAGGCGCTTGAACGACGAGAGTTGGAATTGCTCACGGCTCTTCTTGTTGACAAAGGTCGAACGGTTAACAGTGAAGATGCGCTTGTGGGTTGGCAATGGAATTGGACCCTTAACATCTGCGCCAGTAGACTTCACTGTGTTTACAATCTTAGCTGCCGACTTATCGACCAAGCTGTGATCATAAGATTTTAATTTGATTCTAATTTTTTGGCTCATATTTTTATTAATGTATTATTTCTTATTTCAACAAATCCACGCGGCCTTGGCACTCGGTCAAAACAGCTTTTGCGATTGATGTGCTAACCTCAGAATAGTGCGAGAAGCTCATGGTGCTGGTTGCACGGCCTGAAGTGATGGTACGCAATGCAGTAACGTAGCCAAACATCTCGGCCAAAGGAGCCTTTGCCTTAACGATGCGGGCACCGCTGCGGCTGCTTTCCATACCCTCAACCTGACCACGGCGCTTGTTCAAGTCGCCAATCACGTCACCCATGCTCTCTTCTGGAGTAACCACCTCAACCTTCATGATAGGCTCAAGCAGCACTGGGCGAGCTTGTTCACATGCCTTCTTGAAGGCTTGGATAGCACAAAGCTCAAATGACAATTGGTCAGAGTCAACCGGGTGGAACGAACCGTCAATCAAGGTCACCTTGAGTTGTTCAACTGGATAGCCGGCAAGCACACCGTTGCGCATAGCGTTGGTGAAACCTTTTTGCACGGCAGGGATAAATTCCTTAGGAATGTTACCGCCCTTAACCTCGTCGATAAACTGCAAGCCGCCTTCAAAGCCTTCGTCAACTGGCTCAACGCGAACGATGATATCGGCAAACTTACCGCGACCACCGGTTTGCTTCTTGAACACTTCACGCAGCTCAACGGCCTTGGTGATGCTTTCCTTATAGGTAACCTGTGGACGACCTTGGTTACACTCAACCTTAAATTCGCGACGCAGACGGTCAATGATGATGTCGAGGTGAAGCTCACCCATACCGCTGATAACGGTTTGGCCGGTTTCCTCGTTGGTTTGCACGCGGAAGGTTGGGTCTTCCTCAGCAAGCTTCTGCAAGCCCACGCCAAGGCGGTCAAGGTCGCTTTGAGTCTTAGGCTCAACAGCGATACCAATCACTGGGTCTGGGAAGTCCATAGCCTCGAGTACGATTGGAGCATCTTCGGCACAAAGAGTGTCGCCGGTGCGGATATCCTTGAAGCCCACGCCTGCACCTATATCGCCGCAGCCAATGGCTTCCATTGGGTTCTGCTTGTTAGAGTGCATTTGGAAAAGACGCGAGATGCGTTCCTTCTTGCCCGAACGAGCATTGAGAACGTAGCTACCAGCTTCAATCTGACCTGAATAAACGCGGAAGAATACCAAACGGCCAACATAAGGGTCGGTGGCAATCTTAAATGCCAAAGCACACATTGGCTCCTCAAAGAGAGGCTTGCGGGTAACAACCTCGTCGCTGCCCACTGCGTGACCTTCAACATACTCAGCATCCTCAGGGCTGGGCAGATAAGCGCACACAGCATCAAGAAGTGGCTGAACACCCTTGTTCTTGAACGAGCTACCGCAAAGCATAGGCACAATCTGCATCTTCAGAGTGGCAGTGCGCACGGCACGCTTGATTTCATCAACAGTGATGGTGCTTGGGTCGTCGAAGTATTTTTCCATCAACTCATCGTCAAACTCGGCGATGGTTTCAAGCAACTTGTCACGATAAGTTTCGCACTCATCAACCAAGTTAGCTGGGATGGGTTCTCTTGTGTAATCAGTACCTTGCTTGTCTTCTGGGAAGTAGAGAGCTTCCATGGTGATGAGGTCAATCACGCCCTTGAAAGTTTCTTCAGCGCCAATAGGCAACTCAATTGGGCAAGGATTAGCGCCCAGCACGTCGTGCACTTGGCGGCAAACCTCAAGGAAGTTGGCACCGCTACGGTCCATCTTGTTGACATAGCCAATGCGAGGCACGTTGTATTTGTCGGCTTGACGCCAAACGGTTTCTGACTGAGGCTCAACACCGCCAACAGCGCAGAATGTAGCCACAGCACCGTCGAGAACGCGCAATGAGCGCTCAACTTCAACGGTGAAATCTACGTGTCCCGGAGTGTCAATCAGATTGATTTTGTACTTCTGATTGTTGTAATTCCAGAATGCTGTGGTAGCAGCTGAGGTGATTGTGATACCACGCTCTTGCTCTTGCTCCATCCAGTCCATGGTGGCAGCGCCATCATGCACCTCACCAATCTTGTGAGTCAAACCGGTGTAGTAAAGAATACGTTCAGAAGTGGTGGTTTTACCGGCATCGATGTGAGCCATGATACCGATGTTGCGAGTCAGATTTAATTTCTCGTCTATCTTACTTGCCATAATACTCTTGTAGTTTTTATCAATTAGAATCTGAAGTGAGCGAATGCACGGTTAGCCTCAGCCATGCGATGCATATCCTCTTTTCTCTTGAATGCGCCGCCTTGTTCGTTGTAAGCATCCATAATCTCAGCAGCAAGCTTCTCTGCCATGGTCTTACCACCACGTTTGCGGGCGTAAATGATTAGATTTTTCATTGATATAGACTCCTTGCGGTCGGGGCGGATTTCGGTAGGCACTTGGAATGTGGCACCACCAATACGACGAGACTTAACCTCAACCTGTGGGGTTATGTTTTCAAGCGCTTTCTTCCAGATTTCAAGCGCCGGCTTTTCTTCATTCTTCAGCTTGCGACCAACAATGTCGAGAGCAGAATAGAATATTGTGTACGATGTGTTCTTTTTGCCATCATACATCAGGTGATTAACGAATTTAGAAACTCTTACATCACCATACACTGGATCAGGAAGGATGATCCTTTTCTTGGGCTTAGCCTTTCTCATTTCTCAATTAAAAAAGTTGTAGTTTCAGTCCGCTTGGTTGTTTGCTTCTTTGTTCTTCAACGGCGCTCGCTTGCGCCATTTACTCAACCTTGATTTTAAATCAATCCAATAAAACCAAAAACTAAGTTTAATAAAAATAAATTTGTTTTTGTTTAGTAAGTGCTAAAAGGGTGCGAGTAGATTACTTCTTACCAGCCTTTGGACGCTTTGCACCGTATTTTGAACGACGCTGAGTGCGGCCTGCTACGCCGGCTGTGTCAAGTGTACCGCGAACAATGTGGTATCTTACACCAGGAAGGTCCTTAACACGACCGCCACGAACCATCACGATTGAGTGTTCTTGCAAGTTGTGTCCTTCTCCAGGAATGTAAGAGTTCACTTCTTTGCCGTTGGTTAATCTAACACGAGCCACCTTACGCATTGCAGAGTTAGGCTTCTTTGGAGTGGTTGTGTAAACACGAACGCACACGCCACGACGTTGTGGGCATGAATCCAAAGCAGGCGACTTACTCTTGTCTTCCAAAGATACTCGGCCTTTTCTTACTAATTGCTGAATTGTAGGCATCTTAGTTCTGTTTTTACTTTAAAAATTAATTAAACGTTATATTATTTTCTAATGTCTTTGCACCTCAATACGCGCCTCAATCTTCTCTAAACCAACGGTTTAGACTCAGCGGGGCACACATCGCTGCGCTTAAAAGCGTTGCAAAGTTACTAACTAATTCGCTAATAACCAAATGCTTTACAGCACCCTCAACAGCCCCACAGCACCCCTCAAAGCCGTTTTTCGCCCCTACACCTTATTATAAAGCACTCCAGAGGGTGCATCAACACCCGTGAAACAATTTTGAAATTATATTTATTTAACATTGGTTACATTTATTTAACCCTCTCTGCATCCGCCTCTTTTATTCTTGCCGAGGAAGGCATTACAACGCCATGGCACAAGTTTTTGCCCATAAACAGCACAACAATCGGCAAAATATAACTAAATTTGCAAAAAAGCTTTGCAATCATGAAGAATATTGTACTCTACGACGAGAAAGAGGTGCGCGACAATCTGCTGCCGCTAACCTACACGCGACCGGTGAGCCTGCTGCGCGTGGGCATCAACACCATTAGCGAGAAATGGCTCAGAGCCTTTGGCGGCGATGCCACAATATCATATATCACCCCCGAATACCTCCAAAGCAAATTCCCGGCAAAAGTCACCGGCGATAACATATTCATAGCTTCACACACACTGCCCACTGCCGAGTTGGTTGAGCACATTAACGACCTTAACCTCGGCGAAGCGCTCTGTTACAACAACGAGGCCGACGGCAAAAAGTCAGTGATAGCTTTCCGCTGCTCAAAAGACGACTACCGCAAGGGCAATATCACGCCATCGGTGGTGCTGCCGCAACCGCCCGAGCAAATTAATATGCTCTATGACATATTCCTGAAAAACGGCGAGCAGCTAACCATCGATTTCCGCGCCATCACAGCCGGACGGCAGTCGCAGCAACTGAGCCCAAGCAACGTGGTGATTGGCAACCCCACATTCGACGACGGCACAGCAAAAATCTTCATTGAAGAAGGTGCATGGGTTGAAGGCACATACCTCAACGTCACCAACGGCCCCATCTACATTGGCTGCAACGCCGAGGTGATGGAGGGTAGCTGCATCAGAGCCCCCTTTGCAGCCTGCGACAACGCTCACGTCAACATGGGCACAAAAATATATGGCGCAACCACCCTCGGCCCTTACTGCAAGGTGGGAGGTGAGCTCAACAATGTGGTGATGATTGGCTACAGCAACAAAGCCCACGACGGATTCCTGGGCAACGCCGTGATTGGCGAATGGACCAACATTGGCGCCGGCACATCGGCATCCAACCTCAAAAACGACTATACCGAAATTAAACTGTGGAACTACCCCACTACGCGGTTTTTGCGCACCGGGCTGCAATTTTGCGGCTTAATAATGGGTGACCACACCAAAGTGGGTGTCAACTGCATGCTCAACACAGCCACTGTGCTGGGCGTGGGAGTGAACATACACGGTTCGGGATTCCCAAGAGCTTTTGTGCCATCGTTCTCCGAGGGGTCAACAGCCGGATTCACCGACGTTTCACTGGTGAAATTCTTCCAGATTGCCGAACGTGTGATGGCTCGACGCGGGAAAAAGCTCACCGACGACGACCGCAACATATTCACACACATCTACAATCAAGCCGATTCTTACAAGTAAGTCCCGCCATGGTCACTCAACATAGTTGACCTCTGCCACGGGAGTTGCTGCCGGCACATTAAGCAAACCTATGCAGCCACACATGGGCAGCCGTAGCACACATCCAATAATCACGGCATACAGCTATTTTTGGCGTGAACAGCGAGGGCATTGGCAATCCTGCCATTGTCCTCGCACTAAGCATATACCGCCGCAACACTCAGCAACACCGCCACGGCACACATGCTATGCGTATTATCAACGATGTATCTTACCAAGCATATCAACACTGCAAGTATTCCACAAAAAGCTGCCTTTCTCACATATATTGCTGCATCAGCACCACCTTGCCTTGCTTTAGCGACTGCTGCACGTCGATGATGCGTTGGTTTCCGCTACCGCGAAAGCGCAACGAGATGTCGCGTTCGGCAAGCACAAACCGACCGTCAACAAGCACATCTACGGCTTCAAGCAAGTCGCGGAAGTGCTCATCGCTCACAATGTTCTCAAATTCAAAACCGGTGTAACACCATATCGTCTTGCCCAGTTCGCTCTTGATGCGCCGCGCCAAACGCGCCACATCAGCAGCACGATAAAACGGGTCGCCGCCGCTAAAGGTGACGTTGAAATCGTCGTAGCGCAACACTTCCATTATCTCATCGTCGCTCATCTCTTTGCCGCCATTCATGTCCCACGACTGCGGATTGTGACAGCCCTCGCAATGATGATGGCATCCTGCAAAATAAATTGAATCGCGAAGCCCCGGACCATCAACCGATGTTCCTCGAGCAATATCAAGCACCCTGAGTGTCATAATTCTTAACTGGTTTTAGGGTTTATGAAATCAATTATAAACGTGTTGGTGGTCACCTACAAGACTCAAGCAACCTGCCACACACAAAGATATACTTTTTAAAGCGCATTTCAAAAGATTTTCTCCGCACCGGCGGCACGAAGGTCAATGCACAGCTACTTTAGCCGCGCCCAAAGGGCTGCGCACCACATAGTTGCCCACCGGCACAGGCGTATGCCGCAAATTGCCGGCGCTGATGCTATGCACCAAGCTGCCATCCACATTATATACATCAACAAGCATGCTTTCATCAGCTCCAAGCAAATTGATGCAACCGTTTTCAACCGCCACGGCAATGCTGCGCTTGTCGTCCATCACGCGCCCCACCCCGGCATCGGCAAGGGTTTTGATGTTCAAGAAATTCTTCCACGGCTCGGTTGTAGCATAAAGGTTTAGCCAATTGGCAGGCACATAGAGCGTAGCACTGCTATAATGCAACGAGGAGAAAGCAGAGCCTGCCGTGCCCTCAAAATATGCCACAGGAGGCGTAGTGGCATTGCAAATCACCTGCTCTAAAGGGCAAGAGCTGAACGCCGACGCGCCTATCACCGTCTGCGTCTCGCCAAACTCCACTTTGCTTAGCGACGTGCATCCACCAAAAGCACCGTCACCCACTGGCGCGCCATCAATATACACCTCAGTTATTGATGTACAGCCCATAAACGCCATCTCGCCAATTTCGGCACCATCAAGCATCCTAATGTCTGTTACCACCAGTGATGTGCAGTTTGAGAATGTGCCTTTGGGGATACCGTTTTCGGTGATTGGCTTATTGCGCAACGATGAACATCCGCTATATATAAATGTGCCCGACTTGGCAGGCAGGTTAAGCGCCTGTGTCAATTCTGTGCAGCCCGAAAACGCCGAATTACCTATTGAATCAACGCCAGCCGATGTTACCGTTTGCAGCGACGTGCATCCGTTGAAAGCGAAATCATCAACCACACAGCCCACAGGCACCGACACCTCTTTCAGACTCACGCAGCCCGAGAACGACGAGTTGCCCAACAAGCGCAAGCCTGCCGGCAGCGTCACATCACGCAACTTTGTGCATCCATTAAACGCCCTTGCCTTGACCACCGTGACAGTTGAAGGAATCGACACCGAGCTGATATTTATGCTCATAAATCCCGAAACGGCTGTTACCGTATATGATTTTGTGATTTTCTTGCCGGGGTTTTGTGGGTCGTCAACCTCAATGGTCACCACCGACTTTATCACCGCTTCACCACCTTTCTTTGTGGTAGAAATGGCCTCTGCGGTGCCGCTACTGTCGTTAAGATAATAAGTTATGCTGTCTCTTTCTTCAAAGCTATCGGCCTTAGCATTAAAGCTAAATGCGCCAGCCAGCGCCGCCACAATAGCGATTTTGTAAAACAAATTGGTCATATTCCTCAAATTTAATGTCTTAACAATTATCCAAACAAATGCGGCAAGCCGTCCTCGAGACTGATGTCACCCTTCAGGAACAACTTGCCGCACATTTTATTATAAGCAATTAAATGTTTAGCTCAGCTTCAAAAAAGCCGGCGTGACTGCATCATTTGTGCACAACACGGTCACGCAGCTCAGCCAACTTGGCAGAGTTCCAACGGTCGGTGGTTCCCACCAGATAGCCGGTGATGCGTTGCAGCTTGTCAATCTCAGTGCTGCCGCACTTTGGGCACGCTGTCAGACCCTCTTGCGAGTCCTCGTAACCGCATGCCATGCAACGGTTGCGATTATGGTTCACCGAGCCGTAGCCAATGTTATATTTGTCCATAAGGTCAACTATCTGCATCACAGCCTCTGGGTTGTGAGTGGCATCGCCGTCGATTTCCACATAGAAGATGTGTCCACC
>JBJECY010000140.1:0-24030 GCA_051871515.1 Muribaculaceae bacterium
TGTTGCTCAGGTACTTAAAAACAAATACTAATAACTAAGTTGCGGAATTAAGGTAAATTTCTATTCATTTGTAGTTATTTAATAGTTAAATGTTAATATTGTCCATCTTATTATATTGAGAATGCAGCGGAATACCGTAGTGAACAGGTAAAAGGAAACAAATATGCCTTTTCTCAAAGCAAAATTAATGGTTTGTTTTCATTTATGTGGTGTTTTTTGTGTTGTTTTTCGTGATTTGAGTGTTTTTTTGCTGTTATGGGATTCGGATTCCGCACGCCACGTTGTAATGTGGTGTGTTGATGCGTTGTTGTAGGGGCGTATCGTAATACGCCCGGTGACCGATGCGATGGCACAATAAATACCAACGCGATGTGATTGATGCGTGTGTTTTCGGGCGTATTGCTATACGCCCCTACATGTGACCGGACAATGCGTGTGGCGTTGTTTGTGATTCGGGCGTATTGCTATACGCCCCTACATGCTTCGCATCGTTTTGGGGGTTGGTGTTTTTGGGCGTATTGCGATACGCCCCTACATGTGACCGAATGGCGCTGGTGGCGTGGTTGGTGATTTCGGGCGTATTGCGATACGCCCCTACATGTGACCGAATAACGCGTGTGGCGTTGTTTGTGTTTTCGGGCGTATTGCGATACGCCCCTACATGGAAACCGAAAAACCGACCCGAACAATGCGTGTGGCGTGGTTGGTGATTCGGGCGTATTGCTATACGCCCCTACATGTGACCGAATGGCGCTTGCGGCATGGTTGGTGTTTTCGGGCGTATTGCTATACGCCCCTACATGTGACCGGACAATGCGTGTGGTGTGGTTGGTGTTTTTGGGCGTATTGCTATACGCCCCTACATGTGACCGAATGGCGCTGGTGGCATGGTTGGTGTTTTTGGGCGTATTGCTATACGCCCCTACATGTGACCGGACAACGCGTGTGGCGTGGTTGGTGTGCCGGGTGTTAATGCGGTGAAATCAAAAATTACGCCCTTAACAATGACACTATTTTTGCAAATTCTTGCCGATTTTTGCCAAGAACCGCAATTTGCGCCCCCAAAAACGCCAATTATACAATTATTATAACTACCTTTATGCTACAAAAACTTGCAGTGCCGTTACGCCGCATGGCACAAAGCGCTGCGCAAAAACAACCTCTCATAATTATAGATATGAACCGAATACTGTTTTTAATTACAGCCTTATCGTTTATGATTTCTCAAAATCCTATTCAAGCACAGGTGAAACCGGCAATTGCTCCTGATGCGAAAATCGAAAAGAAAATCGATGCTTTGCTGTCGAAAATGACTCTCGATGAAAAAGTGGGCCAGATGTGTGAAATCACCATCGACAAGCTCACCGACTATAGTGGCGCAACACCGCTGAAGCTGAGCGAGGCTATGCTTGACACGGTGATTGGCAAATATAAGGTTGGCTCGATACTCAATGTGCCGCTCAACGTGGCTCAGACCAAGGAGAATTGGGCGTATGTGATTAAGCAGATTCAAGACAAATCAATGAAAGAGATTGGCATTCCGTGCATCTACGGCGTTGACCAGATACATGGTGCCACCTACACTCTACATTCCACCTTTTTCCCCCAGAGCATCAACATGGCGGCAGCGTTCAACCGCGAGCTGGTGCGCCGCGGCAGCGAAATCTCGGCATACGAAACGCGCGCCTGCTGCATCCCCTGGACCTATGCCCCGGTGATGGACTTGGGTCGTGACCCTCGCTGGTCGCGCATGTGGGAGAGCTACGGCGAGGACTGCTATGTGAATGCCCAAATGGCTGTTGAGGCGGTGAAAGGCTTTCAGGGAGAAAACCCTAACCGCATCGACGAGTGGCATATTGCCGCATGCATAAAGCATTTTATGGCTTACGGCGTGCCCGTGAGTGGCAAGGACCGCACACCGTCGTCGGTGTCGGCCATCGACCTGCGTGAGAAATATTTTGCTCCGTTCATGGAGAGTATTCGCGCCGGAGCGCTGTCGCTGATGGTCAATTCGGGCATCAACAACGGTATGCCTTTCCATGCCAACCGCGAGCTGCTCACCGGCTGGCTCAAAGAGGAGCTTAACTGGGACGGCATGATTGTTACTGACTGGGCTGATATTAACAATCTGTGTACGCGCGACCATATTGCCGCCACCAAGAAAGAGGCGGTGAAGATAGCCATCAACGCCGGCATCGACATGTCGATGGTGCCTTACGAACTCTCGTTCTGCACCTATCTGAAAGAGCTTGTTGAGGAGGGCGAGGTGCCCATGAGCCGCATCGACGATGCCGTGCGCCGTGTGCTCAGGCTCAAATATCGCTTGGGCTTGTTTGAAAACCCGTATTGGGACATTAAGCATTATCAGCGGTTTGCCGCCGACGAGTTTGCCGCCCTTGCCACTCAGGCTGCCGAGGAGTCGATGGTGCTGCTAAAAAACGAAAATGACGTGCTGCCAATTAAGAAGGGCACAAAGATATTGCTCACCGGCCCTAACGCCAACTCAATGCGCTGCCTGAACGGCGGTTGGTCTTATTCATGGCAGGGCGACAAGGCCGACGAGTGCGCCGGTGCCTATAACACCATTCTCGAGGCTTTGACGGCTAAGTTTGGCGCCGAGAACGTGATATATGAGCCGGGCGTGACCTATGCCACCGGCGATGGCGCACAGTGGTGGCAGGAGAACACTCCGCAAATAGGCAAAGCCGTTGATGCGGCTGCCGCAGCCGACGTGATTGTGGCTTGCATAGGCGAAAATTCTTATTGCGAAACACCCGGCAACCTCACCGACTTGACTCTCTCTGAGGCGCAGCGCAATCTGGTGAAGGCTCTGGCCGCCACCGGCAAACGCGTGGTGCTGGTGCTCAACGAGGGCCGTCCGCGCATCATTAACGACATTGTGCCGCTGGCCGCTGCCGTGGTAGATATCATGCTGCCGGGCAACTATGGTGGCGATGCGCTTGCCAACCTGATTGCCGGCGACGCCAACTTCAGCGGCAAACTGCCGTTTACCTATCCAAGACTCATCAACTCGCTTGCAACCTACGATTTTAAGCCTTGCGAAAGCGTTGCCACAATGGAAGGAAACTACAACTACGATGCCGTGGTTGACGTGCAATGGGCTTTTGGCTCGGGATTGAGCTATACCACCCACGCTTACAGCAACTTGCGCGCTGACCGCACCAGCTTCACCGCCGACGATGTGGTGACGCTGAGCGTTGACGTCACCAACACCGGCAGCGTGGCTTCAAAAGAGAGTGTGCTGCTCTTCTCGAGCGACTTGGTGGCAAGCCTTACGCCCGACAATAAGCGGCTTCGCGGTTTTGAGAAAGTGAGCCTGAAGCCGGGCGAAACGCGCACCGTCACTTTTAAGCTGCGTGGCAGCGACTTGGCTTTTGTGGGATACGACGGCAAATGGATTGTTGAGAAAGGTGATTTCCGCATCACTTGCGGCTCGCAAAGCCTTATGCTGCATTGCACAGAGACCTATAAGTGGCAGTCGCCCAACCGATAATCAGTATTGTGTAACACAAAGCACGCTAACTCTTTTTCAGGGCAATTATGGCAAAGGTGAAATTTCGCAGCATATACGATAGCCGACGAATATGGAAGATGGTGTTTGTCATCGTCTCGGTGATGCTTGTTGTCGCTTTTCTCTACATCAGCAACCGCCTGGTGAGCGACCTTGCCGTTCAGGAACGTGAACGCATGGAGATATGGGCCGATGCCACCAAGCAACTTGTCACCTCATCAACCGGCGACGAGTATATGCCCGAGGAACAGATAAACTTTTTGCTGAGCATACTTGAACGCAACCACACCATACCGGTGATGCTGGTTGACGAGCACGACGAGATATTGCAGCAGCGAAACTTTCAATTGCCTGAGGCGGTTGATAGCGTGTCGCCTTTTGCTATAAGCGACGTCAACATGGCGTATTTGAGGACTAAGCTGCAAAGCCTGAAGAACTCAAACAATCAGATTGTCATTAACATCGACTCAAACACCAAGCAATATCTCTATTATGAGGACTCCATTTTGCTGCGCCGCCTGGCTCTGTTCCCCTACATTGAGTTGGTGGTGATGCTTGTTTTCATTGTGGTGGTGTATTTTGCGCTCATCAGCGTGAAGAAGGCCGAGCAGAACAAGGTGTGGGTGGGTCTGTCGAAAGAAACCGCCCATCAGCTGGGCACACCCATCTCGTCGCTGATGGCGTGGATGCAGATGCTCGACACTATGGGCGTGGATGCCGATGTGGTGAAGGATATGGATAAAGATGTGCACCGCCTGAGCGTGATTGCCGACCGCTTCTCAAAGATTGGCTCAAAGCCCGAGATGGAAATGGCGTTTATCAACGAGAGCGTGACAAGCAGCATGGAGTATATGCGCTCGCGCATCTCAAAGCGCGTTGACCTTAACATAGTGGTTCACGACGAACAAAACTGCGGCGTGATGCTGTGCCAGTCGCTGTTTGAGTGGGTGATGGAAAACCTCACCAAGAATGCCGTTGATGCCATGCAGAGCGAGGGCAAGCTCACCATCACCGTGAGCGATGGCGGCAATATGGCGTTAATTGACGTGAAGGACACGGGCAAGGGCATCGCCCGCAAGAATTTCAAGAACGTGTTTAACCCCGGCTATACTACCAAGAAACGCGGTTGGGGTTTGGGTCTGACGTTGGTGAAGCGCATCATTGAGGAGTACCACGGCGGCAAAATCTACGTCAAAGAGTCGGAACTGGGGCAGGGCACCACCTTCCGCATTGAGCTGCCCAAAATGAAGAACTAAGCTCAAATCTTATTCACATAATATAATATAAGGCGCGCCGGGCTGGCGTGCTTGATTGGCGTGCCCCCCTCGGGGTGCGCTGTGGTGCGCCGCTTGGGCGTGCGTGGGATTAGTGCGCTTGAATGGTGTGTTCTGGTGCGCTGCTTCGCGTGTGCTGCGATTAATCGTCGAAGAGCGACATCTGCTCGGGCTGTGCCGAGGTGCGTTCTTTGGCGGCGTGCGGTGCGGCTGTGGCGGCAGGTTGTGAAGCGGAGTTGAACACCTGCGTGCGCAGCGAGGTGATTTTTTGTTGCAGCTTAGCCACGGCATACACATCGGCGTTGATGATATCAAAGTATAGTTGCAACAACCGTGCGCGTTTGTTCTTTGGGTCGGCAGCGAGGTTGGCGTTCACCGTTGCTTCAATTTGCTTCACTTGCGGTTCAAGCTGTTGCAGCTGTTGTTGCGCCTCGTTGAGCTTTAGCTCTCTTGAACGTGCCATCTCGGTGAATCCGCGGCTCAGGTCGAGCTGATAATGGCGGTTGCGTATCTCGTAGGAGTTGCGTGCGTGTATGTAGGCTTGCAAAGTCTCGCAATGTTGCCGGGTGTCGCTTAGTGAGAGGTATTCAGGAGTTTGCATATTGTCTTGTGGGAGTGTGTGGTGTTAAAAAAAGGGTGAAATAAAGAGAATTTGGCACATCTGTTTTGTTGAATCATCAACCGGGGGGTGCGGTGGTCAGTCAAACAGGCTCAATTGCCGGTCGAGCAGCTGAAAGGTGGTGCGGTGGTGCGGTGTGGTGCCGTATTGTGCAATGGCTTGGCGGTGGGCTTTGGTGGGATAGCCTTTATTCTTAAGCCATTGATACTGAGGATAATCCTGAGCTATGCGGCACATATACTCGTCGCGGTGCGTCTTGGCGAGCACCGATGCGGCGGCTATGCTCATCATCTTGGCATCGCCCTTCACAATAGTGGTGTGGGGAATGTCGCGGTAAGCGATAAAGCGGTTGCCGTCAATGAGCAGTGCCTGCGGCGTGATTTTGAGCTGCTCAATGGCGCGGTGCATGGCGGTGATTGATGCGCGCAGAATGTTGATTTCGTCAATCTCCTGAGGGCTCACAAAAGCCACAGCCCAAGCAAGCGCTTGGCTCTCGATGATGGGCCGCAAGGTGTTGCGTTGGCGCTCGGTGAGCTGTTTTGAGTCGTTGAGCAACTCGTTGCTGAAGTCGGGCGGCAGAATCACTGCGGCGGCGGTGACCGGTCCGGCAAGGCAGCCGCGTCCGGCTTCGTCGCAGCCGGCTTCAATGCGTCCTTCTATGAGGAATGGTTGTAGCATAGGTTTTTTGTGAGTCTCAAATGTTTCGTTCAATCACAAACGAGAACAGCGCCTTGAAGATGTCAATTTCTTTGCAATAGGGCAGTTGGTCAAGGATGTTGAAGGCTTGCGCGCGCAACTGCTGCATCTTTTGCTCGGCGTATTCAATGCCGCCGTTATCTTTGGTGTATTGAATGAGGGTGTTGATTTCTTGCTGCGTGAGCTGCTGCTTCTCAGAGAGAGCCATCATCTCTTGGTGCTGCGGCAGGTGGGTGAGCGAGAGCACGTGGATGAGCGGCAGGGTGCGTTTGCCCTCGCGCAGGTCGTTGCCGGTGGGCTTGCCAATCACGGGGTCGTTGTAATAGTCAAATATGTCGTCCTTTATTTGGAAGCAGATGCCAAACAGTTCGGCGTACTTCACTATTTGCTCAAGCAGATGAGCCGGCGCTTTTGCCGCATATCCGCCCACTTCAACGCAGCTGCAGAAAAGGGCTGCCGTTTTGCGCTTTATGGTGTCGAGGTATTTTTGTTCGCTCACAAAGTTTTTGCGAGTGTCTTCAATCTGGTTAATCTCGCCCAACGAAAGCTCGCGCCCGCGGTTGGCAAGCACCTTCACCACTTGCGGCTCGCCCGAGGCTACGCCGCAGCTCAGTGATGAACTCACAAAGAAGTCGCCCACAAGCACAGCCATGTGGTTATCCCAAATGCGGTTGATGGTGGGTCGGCCGCGTCGCTCGGTCGATTCGTCGATTACGTCGTCGTGGATGAGTGAGGCGTTATGGAGCAGCTCAACCGATGCGGCAGCCATGAGCACGGTGTTCATGTCACCGCCAAACATCTTGCCGGTGAGTATCGAAAGCATGGGGCGCAGCTGTTTGCCCTTGGTCTTGAGATAATCGTTGACAATGCACTCCATAAGCGTGTTATCGCTGTGCAGCGATTGCGCTATGATGTTATTCAGACCTTTTAGTTCCTCGGCTAAACTCTCTCTTATTTGTTCAAAATTGTTCATCCCATAAGTTTTGTAGTGCAAAAGTAGCAATAAATAACTTATGTTTTGAAACTTTTGGGGCGAATATTTCAAAATACCGAGAAATTCGCTTAATTTTAAATGTTTTTTCGGCAAAAACAAACAATTTTTAAGTTTAAGCTATTAGCATATTATAAATAAATAACACAATAACCCCAATGGAACAAAAGAAACTGGTGCTGCTTGACGCATACGCGTTGATATTCCGTGCCTATTATGCATTGATAAGGGCACCGCGCTACACTTCGCAAGGGCTTAACACCTCGGCGATGTATGGATTCGTTAACACGTTGCAAGATATCCTCAATCGTGAGGACCCCACGCATATAGCCATCTGTTTTGACCCTCATGGCGGCACTTTCCGTCACGAGGTGTATCCCGAGTATAAGGCAGGACGTGAAGAAACGCCCGAGGACATTAAGAAGGCCGTGCCCTATATCAAGGAGATTGCCAAAGCCTATAACATTGCCGTGCTCGAGGTGCCCGGCTTTGAGGCCGATGACGTGATTGGCACGCTCTCGCGGCAGGCTGCCGAGCGCGGTTACATAACTTATATGGTGACCGCCGACAAGGATTTTGGGCAGCTTGTGAATGACAACGCCAAGATTTACAGGCCGTCGAGCGGCGGCGGTTATGACATCTGGGGCGAGAAAGAGGTGTGTGAGAAATTTGGCATTGACAGCACCTCGCAGGTGATTGACATGCTGGCGCTGATGGGCGATAAGGTGGATAACATACCCGGCTGTCCGGGCGTGGGCGAGGTGACTGCCGCCAAGCTCATCAGGCAGTTTGGCAGCGTTGAGGCGTTGCTTGGGGGTACTGAGCAGCTCAAAGGCGCACTCAAAAAGAAGATTGAGGAGAATGTTGAGAAAATCACTTTCTCAAAGATGCTTGCCACCATACGCCTTGATGTGCCCATTGAGTTTAACGAGGAGGAGTTGCGCCGCCGCGAGGTGAACGTGGAGGCACTGAATAAGGTGTTTGGCGAACTTGAATTTCGTTCGCTGGCACAGCGGGTGCTGTCGAAGAACGTAGCTACGCCCGATGCTCCTGCCGCCGCACCTGTTGCTCCCGCTAAGGCTGCTGCCAAACCCAAGTCGGCGCAAATGTCGCTCTTTGGCGATGATGACGACGACGATGAGGGCGAAGCCCTTGACCAGACCGCTGCTGTTGCCGCTGCTCCTGCTGTTGAGGCTTTGGCTGAGTGCGAGTGCGTCACTGATGCCGCCGCGGTTGAACGCCGTGTGCAAGAGGCTATGCGCTGTGAGGCTGTGGGCTTTGAGCTGATTGCCGATGGTGATGAGGCTATGACCGCCAACGTGGTGGGATGGGCTGTTGCTGTGGGCGGCGGTAAGGCGTTTTATGCGCCGGCATCGTGCCTCGGGGCCGCCAAACCGCTCATTGAGAGCGCATCAACAACCATAGTGAGTGCTAACGTGAAGCGCGATATGGTGATTCTGCGCCGTCACGGCATCACTTTCTCAAAACCCTATTATGACACCGCCGTTGCCCACTATCTGCTGCAACCTGAGCGCCCCCACGCCACTTGGATTATCGCCGAGGAGCTGTTGGGCGTGAATTGCACAAGTCCTGATGACCTTTTAGGGGCCAAGGGGCGCAACCGCAAACTATTTTCCCAAGTGCCCAACGATGCCATCACGGCTTTTGCCTGTGGTCTTGCCGATGCCGCTTTGGCGCTGCGTCCGGTGCTCAACAGCCGCATCGCCGACGAGGGTATCACCCATCTGCTCAATGACGTGGAGATGCCGCTTGTGGAGGTGCTTGCCGATATGGAGTATAACGGAGCGCGCGTTGATGTGCGTGCGCTCAACGAATATTCGGTGGTGCTCACCGAGCGCATGAATGTTCTTGAACAGGAGTGTTTTGAGCTTGCCGGTGAGCAGTTTAACACCGCTTCGCCAATGAAGGTGGGCGAGATTTTGTTTGACAAACTAAAGATTGACGATAAGGCAAAGAAAACCAAGAAAGGACAGTATTCAACCACTGAAGAGGTGCTGATGCATTTGCGTGACCGCCATCCGCTGGTTGATAAGATTCTTGACCTGCGTGGTATTCGCAAATTGCTCTCAACCTATGTGAACGCTTTGCCTGAGCTTATCAATCCCACCACAGGACGTATCCACACCACCTATAATCAGACTGTGACCGCCACCGGACGGCTGTCATCGACCAACCCCAACTTGCAAAACATTCCTGTGCGCAACGATGAGGGCCGCGAGATTCGCAAAGCCTTTATCCCTGCCGACGGAAACCTGTTTTTCTCGGCCGACTATTCGCAGATTGAATTGCGCTTGGTGGCTGACTTCAGCGGCGATGCCACTATGGTTGATGCGTTTAAGCATAACCTCGACATCCATGCCATCACGGCGGCTAAAATCTATCATGAACCGCTTGAGAACGTAACGCCCGACCAGCGCCGCAAGGCTAAGACAGCCAATTTTGGCATTCTCTATGGCATCTCGGCGTTCGGTCTCTCTGAGCGGTTGCAGATACCGCGCGCTGAGAGCAAGATGCTCATTGATGGCTATTTTGTCACATTCCCCGGTGTGCGTGACTATATTGAGCGCAGTGTGGAGCAGGCTCGCCAAAAGGGCTATGTGACCACCTTGTTTGGCCGCCGACGCATGTTGCCTGACATAAACTCGCGCAATGCCGTGGTGCGCAGCTTCTCGGAGCGCAACGCCGTGAATGCGCCCATACAGGGCACGGCTGCCGACATCATTAAGATTGCCATGGTGAAAATCTTTGAGCAGATGCGTGCCGCCGGGTTGAAGTCGAAGATGATATTGCAGGTGCACGACGAACTTAACTTTGACGTGGTGCCTGAGGAGGTTGATACAGTGCAGCGCATAGTGGTGGAGTGCATGCAAAATGCCTACCACGGCTCAGTGCCGCTCACCGCATCGCATGCTGTGGCCTCAAACTGGCTCGATGCCCATTGATGGGCTTGGCTGCAAGTTGCAGAATTAACGGCTAAGAAGGCTGATATACAGCCAATTAAATAACAAGAAAGCAGGCCGATGGGATTGGTGTTCCCGTCGTCCTGCTTTTTTTGTGAGAGGGCTGCAAAAACCAAGGTTGCCAAGCAACGTTGGCTGAGCGCGCTACGCCTTAGTTGTGTGTTGCATGTTAATTTTTAGCAAACGACATTTTTAGCTCTCTGAAGTGTGAGCGAATCATTCCAAGAATTTTTAAGCTGACCTCAATGTTTGACCTGAGACTTTCCATGTTGGTGAAGAAAAACTCACAGGTTGCCGAGATGCTTGTCATGTCGCGGTCAATATAGACCTTCAAGAGTTTTATTTCACGGGTCATGTGATTGCAGACGGTCATGAAAAGGGTTTCTTCCCCTTCTTCAATTTCAGTGAATCGGGGTAATGTAACAGAGACAAACGGGTCTTCATCTTCCTCATTAATGAAGAAGAAAATGTTCTTCATTTGATAAAGAATGTAGATGTCGTTATCGTCGTCAATAATGGGCTTGTAGCCAAGGCTTGTGAGAGCCTCTTGTATCATTTCTGTTTTTGTCATAGTGGTGTGAGTTTAGTTTAATCTTCGTTGTTGTCAATCTCTTCGGCTGTGATTTCCTCTGACTCGCTGTTGTGGTCGTTATCGTTGTCGTCGTCTTCTTTGGAGAAAGACTCTAACAAATTACTCAATGCATTTTTGGCATAACTCACGCATGCATCTAAGTGGAGAATCATGTGACTAAGGATAGCGCAGATGTCTTCGTTGCCAAACAATGCGAGCTCATAGAACAGCCAAATTTCTTTTTCCACCAAGTTCGATTTGATATATTTTATGTTTGAGTTGATGTTGTCCATCAGAGCGAATGAGAGAATCTCCTTACCCTCTTCAATTTCTGCGATGCAAGGAGCCGAGATGCAGAGGAAGTTTTCGTCGTTTTTGTTGTACATATACAGCATGTTCTTGCCTTCATAAGAGAATTGGTAGCCAGAACCATTAATGTCGTTATATACAAATCCAAGTTCACTGAGTGCTTCTAAAATTTTCTCTTTCATAGTGTGTTATGTTTAAGTTGATTGATAATTATTATTTGAAACCTATTGTTACATGTTGGCGCGTTTGGTCTTTGGGAGAGAATATGCTTCTCAGACGCTCGTATTCGCGCAGGTCCTTTTTGCTTACTGAGGGGTTGAGCTTTGAGATGATTTCCTCAAGCAAAATTTGGCTGATGGGCAGCAAATCGTCGGGGTTCCCGTTGATGGTGGCGTTGAACTTCTTTACTGCGGCTGACTTCACAATGAAGTCAATGTCGCTGCAGTTGAAGCCGTCGGTCAGTTCGGCTAAGCGGTTGATGTCGATATCTGTCTCAACAGGCAGCTTTGAGAGTGCAAGCGAGAAAATGTTCTTGCGCGCTTCTTTGTCGGGCATGTCAATGTAAATCAACTTGTCGATGCGCCCGGTGCGCAACACTGCCGAATCAATCATGTCGGGGTGGTTGGTGGCGGCAATGACATAGATGCCTCGCTCTGCCGCATTGTTGAGCATGCAAAGAAACTCGTTGACCTCACCGTCGGCACTTTGGGTGTTTTCGGCACCTCGGCGATGTGGAACCATAGCCTCAAACTCGTCGAAGAACAAAAGGGTAGGGGCATTTTTCTCGGCCGTTTTAAAGAGTTGACCAATCTTTTCCTGCGTGCCGTGAACCCAGGTGCAGGCAATGTCATCGGGCGCAACAGGCATGAAGTTGATGCCAAGTTCTTCAGCCATTTTCCGGGCGAAGAATGTCTTTCCGCAGCCTTTAGGGCCGTAGAGCAACAGGGCAGGAGGCGTAATCCCATAGGCTTTTGCGCACTTGGGATATTTCAGCACATTGATGAAACCTTCGGTAACGATTTCTTTCAGCTCGTTCATACCGGCGATGCCTTTGAAACCGTGATACGGGTTTGTGATGTTCTCCTTGGGCTTTTGCTCGGGCTCAGCTGCCGCAGGAGTTTCACAAGGTGTGGTTTCTCGTTTTGCGACTTTCTGTTGGTTGTCTTTGGGTGCTCCGCACATACGGCGCAACCATTCTTTTTCTGCATCGGTCATTTTCATACTATTTATTTCTTTTGGTTAAATAATATTGTCCTCAATGATAATAGAGTGGATATTTGCGGGTTGTATATCATAGTTTGGCATGTTAAACTAAAAAATTGTCTTTTGTGGTTATAAAACCATTTTAGCTTAACCGTTTTATGGGCCAATAGTTCTCAGCGATGTAGCAGGTTTTTTAGGTGTTTCTGAAAAACTCTATACTATTTTTTTCAATGTTTTGAAGTTCCTGGCAAAACCGCAAGTGTGTGAATCATTGCGTTTGTGAACTTCGTGTTTATATGCACACACAATTATCTATGTCGCAAATATAAGTTGAAAAATTTTAATCTCATCATATTTCAGCAAAAAAAATTTCACGATGGTGCAAAAACGCCATTTATGAGGCATGCGGGTATCGCCTTTTGCTCTGTGATTGGGTTCAGGTTTAGTGTGATTGTTGGCAAAAAGATTGGGGTGGTGAAAAAAGCAGATAGCGATGACCGATAAAAAGCCATCGCTATCTATTGTGAATAATATGTGACTCAGCTTTGCACAGGCTGAGCCGGGTGTGTGGTTTTTATTTCTTCAGCGTAAGCTCAACCACGTAGTCGATTTCGTCGGCTGGGATTTTGCCAGTTGAGAGCACAATGCCTTGCTTGGTGGTGGTGTACTTCACCGGAGTGCCGTCTTTAAAGAGTTTGGCTGCGGTGACGCGCTCAGTGAGCGGCAAATAAAGTTCCGGGTCTTTCAGGTCAAGGATGTGTACATATAGTTTATTGTCCTTGATGGTGGTAACGCCCCAGTTGTGAGGAGCCACAATGCCGCCGCGAGTGCCGTAGATGGTTGGGCCGTAAACATTGAGCCATTCGCCCATCTCTTTGAGGCGCTGCAACGATATGGCAGGCAGTTCGCCGTTGGGTTGCGGGCCAATGTTCATGAGCAGGTTGGCGTTGCGTCCGGCGGCTTTCACCAGCAGTTGAATGAGGGTCTTGGTCGATTTGTAGTTTTGGTCGTTGATGCGGTAGCCCCACATTCCGTTCATTGTTTCGCAGGTCTCAAGTGGCAGCTGGCTCACTTCTTGTCCGGCCGAGAATCCGGCGGTGTTTTCGCCCGGCAGGTCGCGTTCAAACATTTGGAAGTCTTCGCCGGGGATGGTCTCGCTGTGATGGTTGTTGCCCACCATACATCCGGGTTGAATACTATGGATGAGCGCGTATTGCTCGGGCAGTCGCCAATTGAAGTCTTTTGGTTGGTCCCACATGCCGTCGAACCAAATGGCGCGCACGCTGCCATAGTTGGTGAGCAGCTCGGTGAGCTGGTCGTTCATAAATTTATAGTAGGTGCTCCACTCGCCATGGTTCTTGCGACCAGTGCCGCGACCGGTTCCGCCCAATGGGTAATAGTCCTCGCGATACCAGTCGAGGTGCGAGTAATAGATGTGCAGAGCTATGCCTTGTTTGTGACATTCATCGGCAAGCTCCTTGATGATGTCGCGCTTAAAGGGTGTGGCGTCAACAATGTTGTAGCTCGATTGCTTGGTGTGGAACATTGAGAAACCGTCGTGGTGGCGCGAGGTGATGCAGATGTAGCGTGCGCCGGCGGCCTTGAAGGCTGCCACCCAGTCGTGGGCGTTGAAGCGCGAGGGATAGAACCCTGATGCCAGCTTTGAATATTCAATGCGGTCGAGGTTTTGATTGGTCATTGCCCATTCGCCCTGTGCCAGCATGCTGTAGATGCCCCAGTGCAGGAAGATGCCAAATTTGTCGTCTTGAAACTGTTTGCGGGCTTCAAGGTTTTCGGGTGCTGGCGTGTAGGTGGCGTTTTGTGCCCACAAAGCCGAGGTGCTGCTTGCCACGGCAACGGCGGCAGCGCAGCAGATGTGTTTAATGAGTTTTAGTTTCATAAAAAATAGCTAATATTTAAATTATTGTAGAAAAAATCCGGGGTGAGGGTTATTTTTCAAGGGTGAATTGTTGTTCGAGTTTTATGTCCTCAGAGCTTGAACCGATGCACACCTTGAAGTCGCCGGGCTCCACTGTCCAATGCATGTTGGCATCGAGCAGTTCAAGGTCGCCGGGTTGCAGGGTGAAGTGCACGGTGCGCGTTTCTCCGGGTTGCAGATTTATGCGTTCAAATCCGCGCAGCTGCATCTCGTAGGTGGTGACGCTGCTGTAGAGGTCTTTGAAATAGAGCTGCACCACATCGTCACCGGCGCGGCTGCCGGTGTTGGTCACGTCAACGCTCACGTTGATGGTGCTGCCGGTGCGCCCTTTGGTGGGCGACACTTGCAGATTGCTGTAGCTGAAGGTGGTGTAGCTAAGCCCAAAGCCAAAGGGATAGAGTGCGCCAAACACCGATGTCTTGCCGGCGCCGTTGTCGCCCCATGTGGCTTGTCCGGCGTGGGCGGCAGGCTTAAATGGGAAGTTAAATTCTATTTGTCCTACGGTGCGAGGGAATGTGATGGGTAGTTTGCCGCCGGGGTTATAGTCGCCAAAAATCACTTCGGCGATGGCGTTGCCGCCCCATGCGTTGGGGAACCATGCTTCAACAATGGCATGCAGATAGCGGTCTTCCCAGTTCACGGTGAGCGGTTGTCCGTTGATGAGCACCATCACCACCGGTTTGCCTGTGGCGTGAAGCGCCTGCAACAGCTGGCGTTGGCGTCCGGGCAGGTCGAGCGATGTGCGCGAGTTGTTCTCGCCGCAACGGGCGGCATCCTCGCCCACCACTGCAATCACCACGTCGGCATTGCGGGCTTGTTCCACGGCTTGGTCAATCAAGCTTTGCTCCTGAGGGGTGATGGGGGTGGGAATGATTTCGCTTTCGGGCCACGACTTATCAATCACCTCACAGCCTTTTGCATAGTCAACTGTGATGCCGTCGCCGGCAATGTTTCTGATGCCTTGCAGCACATTGGTCACGGTGAGTTTCTGTGAGCCGTAGCGGCTGATGTAGGCGGTGGTGTCGGTGGCAAGCGGACCGGTCACCAATATGCGGTGAGTGTTGAGCCTGTTGAGCGGCAGTGTGTTGTCTTGGTTTTTGAGCAGCACAATTGATTCGCGAGCCATCTGTTTCACAAATTCCTGCGATTGCTCGTTGGCAACAATCTTGTCGGCAGCGTCGGGGTTCTCAACATAAGGGTGGTCAAATAGCCCCAGCCAGAATTTCACTCTCAGCACGTCGGCTACGTTGCGGTCAACGTCGGCCATCGCCAAACGCCCTTCGGCAATGAGCTTGCGCACTGGCATGATGAAGTCTTTGGGCTGAGTGAAGTTGGTGCGCACGTTCATGCCTGCCACCACCTCCTGCCTATATGCTTCTTCCATTGAGTCGGCGGTGTGATGTTTGGTGTGAGGATATTCAGCGGCTTCGCTGTCCGACACGATGTATCCGTTGAAGCCGTATTCCCATCTGAGCAGTTCGGTGAGGAAATAATGGCTTGCGCTCACGGGCACCCCGTCGTAGTCATTGTAGCTGCTCATCACGCCCTTAGGCGATGCTTGCGGCACTATCTTGCGATAAGGATAAAGGTGTATGGAGTGCATCTCGCGCGGAGCTACGTGAGGGTCGGTGCGGCAAAAACCGTCGCGTCCGCCCACAGGCACGCTGTATATGGCATAGTGCTTAAGTGTTGATGCCACGCGGTTGGCTTGAATACCGTTCACCATCTCACGTCCGAGAGCGGTCACCAGATAGGGGTCCTCGCTATAACATTCAAGCACGCGCCCCCAGCGTTGGTCGCGAGCCACATCCAAGATGGGAGCATACACGTTGGTGTAGCCCAGCGCTTTGGCTTCGCGCCCCACAATCAGCCCGGCTTGATGCACTAATTGCTTGTTCCATGTGCTACCAATAGATATTGGTGCAGGCAGCGGCGTTGAGCGGTCGTGGTTGAGGCCGTGAATACCCTCGTTTGAGAAATCAACGGGAATACCCAGGCGTGTTTGCTCCACAAACCAGCGTTGCACCTCGTTGATGGTGCGGGCGTGCAAGCTGTAAGGATAGGAGTATGGTGTTCTTTTCAGACCGTTGAGATGCTCGTCGATGTTGGCGATGCCGTCTTTCCACACCTCGTTGTTCCAGTTGGCGTTAGGAAGGTCGTCGGCAAGCACGCGACGGTAGCCATAAAGGGTGGCAAGTTGGCATGTTTTCTCTTCAACGGTCATGAGCGACAGCAGATTTGCCACGCGGGCATCAATGTCCTGCGTGGGGTCCTCGTAGATGTCCTTCACGCCGTTTTTGTTGAAGTCAATCCAACCTTTGTGGTAAATCTCTTTCTTAGCAGGAAAAGTTTTCTGCGATGGGAAGGTGGTTTGTGCAGCCAATGATGCGTGGCACAGGCACATAACAATTATGAGTTGGCTTATCTTCATAGTTTTTGTTTGGTTTATGAAAGGGGTTAATAAACAAATTATGAGCTTTGCTTGCAGCTACCTATGAGTTCATTTGGTTAGCAAAACCAAAGGTAGTCAAAAAATTTGATATAAAGAAAGTGCCCCGCGAAAAAAAGCCCCCGCCAAACGGTTTGAGCCTATGGTTGAAGACATTTATTTGCCCTTATTGCGGTTGGCATCCTTTGCGTGAGCGACTGAGGGAGAAAGTATATGTCGAAGACATCGATGCAAGACGTATCAAACTTAACGTAAGGGGGTTGGGCAATATGGAGCGCTTCATTAGGGGATGCCTCTGTCAAAACTAAAATAAAGTAGCTTAGTTCGATGCTTCCCGAAAAATTGAATTTGACTGAAAAATTATTGAACCATAGACCACAACTAAGTGCTTGACCAAATCTATCAGTAAACCAATGAGTTACGAGAGCCTAAAAAAGATGACGGGGAAAGATTTTTCGTCTTTCCCCGCCTCGGTACCCAGAGCCAGTACATAACCCATAATTCAAGAGAAAACAAAAGAATTAGAAAGCATTGATTTACAGGCATTTTGCAGCATCACACTTTCACTTATTTTCAAATTAACACAATGTTTTTGCAAAATTAGTACACCTTTTAGTACACTTTGTGAAAAAATAATGTATCTTTGTGCAATCAAAGAAAACTAAAAAAAGGTAAATAGTTATGGCAAAATTGGAGAATAAAAGCAAAGATAACCCAAGGCTTGAACAACGATTGTTAGCAGATGGGCAAATAAGCCTCTATTTAGAATACTACTTAGGTAGGGAAAGCGTGCCTATACTAAATGAGTATGGAGAGCATGTATTATATGAAAGTGGTAAAATGGCAGGAACGCCCAAGTATAAGGTTAAGCACACAAGAAAAAAAGAAAACCTCAACCTCTATTTAGTGGCTACCCCAAGAACCCCTATTGAAAGAAACCACAACAAAGAAACATTGCAGCTTGCAAAGAAAATTAGACAAGAAAGGGAACAAGAACTATTAGAGCGCTGTGAGGGGTACAGACTAAAGAAAGACCGCCAAATAAACTTTCTTGATTACTTTCAAACCTATATTGACAATTACACCAAGAAAGATATTAGGATGGTGAAAATTGCCCTACAGCGGTTTAAGGACTTTTTGAACGATACACCAGAGTACACCAAGTTTGCAAAGAGCATAAAGCCCGAGCATCTAAACAAGGATATGATGCTTGCATTTGTAGAGTACCTGCAAAGCAGAAGTAAAGGTGAGGGGGCAAAAAGCATTTATAATCGTTTCAAGAAAGTAATCTTATTTGCTATTGAACACGATGTGTTAGTAAAGAACCCTTGCAGCGGTGTTATTATCAAGGTTGATGAAAATATATTAAGGAAAGATGTGCTTTCAATAGATGAGATGCAACAATTAATTGCATCACATGATGAGAAACAGAACCCCGAAGTTAGGAGAGCGTTTATATTTTGCCTTTATTGTGGGCTTCGCTTTTGTGATGTGAAAAGCCTTACATTTGCCAACGTGGACTATTCCAACAAGTTACTAAAATTTGAGCAGAACAAAACTAAAGGGCACTCTGCTAACAGCGGTGTTGTTATTCCCCTTAATGATGGCTTATTAAAGCTTATAGGAGAGCCGACAGCAAGCCAAAGCAAGGAAAGCCTTATATTTGCCCTACCAAGTTATGAAATGTGCTTAAAGAGCCTAAAAAGGTGGGTTAAAAGAGCAGGCATTGACAAGCATATTAGTTGGCATTGTGCCCGCCATTCATTTGCTGTTAACATTCTCAACAAAGGGGCTAATATTAAGACCGTGTCAAGCCTTTTAGGGCATGCAGGGCTAAAACACACGGAGAAATACACAAGAGCCGTTGACAGCCTTAAAATGGCAGCTATTGCCTCGTTACCAGAGTTGACAGATTTTTAACCAATAAATTATACATAATATGGAAACAAAAAATTACAGTGTTAGCAGCAGGACTGCACAAACAATTGACGCTTTAAAGCAAGCATCTAATTTTTATGATAGTGTGATGGCAGTGTACCAGCATTGGGGCGATGTTGAAAAAAACGATGAGTTTGCTGTGTTTGTTAAACGATATAACGATATTGTTAGCGGACTGAATGAAAAGCTTATTGATTCTATCAATGAAAGCATATCAACGCCAAATAGCTATGAGATTTGACTAAAACAATAAGGCGATGGTAACAGCACACGATTTAATTTATATTAAGAATAGCATCTATTATATAGAAGAGGGCGTTAGTAATGGCAGGATAAATTATGCCTTAGCCAAAAGGCTGATAGAAAGGCATGAAAAAAGCATTGAGTGCAAACCGCCGATAATGGGCATTGATAGAGGAATAGATTACACCGAACGGGCAAGGAGTTTAATAAATGAGGCTTCCTTTTGGCTTGAAGATTATTATTTAGGTAAAGATAAGACTAAATGTGTGGCTGCTCCTTTAGAACCTCAACAAGACAAGCCTAAACCAACCAGCGGCAGACCGATTAAACTTTTTACAACTCACCTTATAGGGACAAAAGATGAAAAAGAAAGAACTTTGCAAAGGTTGCATGAGATAATTGATGGCAGACAGGGAAAAGAAGTTGCTTTGTATATCATAGCAGCCGTACAATGTGGTTTAATAACTAAACCCACCTATAAAACGGTATCTAAAGAGTTTGGGAATATAGGAAGCCAACAGAATTTTGATAAATATATGAATGGAAATGCATTTACCAAAGATGAGTTAGAGGGAGCAGAAAGCAGCCTACAAAGGGAGAAATAACAGGCTTGAAATTGTTGTTATTAGTAGTAGTTAGTTGTGTGAATTAAAAGCACAATTAACTACTACTTTTTTTATTATGCTTATGTTCTTATGCCCTATATCTTTGCCGTTGCTTTCAAGATGGTGGGTGAATAGCAAGCCCCACCAGACAGGGAGTAGGGCAAATATGGGGGTGGACTTGCTAACGCCCTTTGACAGCCAAAATTTAAAAAATTTTTTCTATGCAAAATGATATGCAAGAGGTGGCAGACCTTATAACTGCCAAAACCATTTTTTGTACTAAAGAAGTGCTTACAAGTGATGAGGCTGCACGATATATGGGTATATCAAAATCATACCTTTACAAACTGACGATGGGGCAAAAGATACCCCACTACAAGCCGATGGGCAAGATGTGCTATTTCAATCGTGTGGAGTTGGAAAATTGGCTCCAGAGCAACAGAGTTGCAACAGCCGATGAGATAAGTCAACAGGCACAAACCTATTGTATGAAGAAAGGAGGCAGGTAATGAGAATACTTACCGACTATTACCGATTTGAAAGAGTGGCAACAAAAAGCAAAAGCAGATTGGATTGCACTGCCAGCACTCAAAGTTATCAGCCATTTGAGGAAAAGCGAGCCACTAAACCCATTAAGGCGAGCGAGTGCAGAGATGCTACAATGATAGGCGATTTAGTTGCATATTTTGTTGATGTTCCTTTGCATTTTGGTGGTAATGTGCATAGGAAAGCTGATAAAAGCCTTACAATGAAAGGAAAGAATTTAACAAGCATTTATGTTCCCGACCCTAAATTAAATGTGGCTTATGGTGACGTTAAGGGCGAGGCTGATGCCATTTTAATTGTGTTTGAAAATTTCAGTGTTAAGGATGGCATAATACAGAAAGGCGGTATATTAGAACTATTCATTGCCAGAGGCAAAAGCAAAGACCGCTTACCACTGTATTTTATAGCAAGTGATGGTGCATTAGAAGATGAAATGTGTGCACTTAGAGAACAGGCAATTTGCAAACCCTTATAAACAAATCACTCTATATTAAGTTGTATTCTGTTACTAAATCAGTAATCTAAGTAAATTCCAAGTATATTGTTATAATGTTTGACACAATAAACTTTAGGATAACACAGGATGAAGCGGGCAGCGTTGATTTTATAGAAGAAATACCTTGCCGCTTGGATAATGTGGGGGAGCACTTTTTTAATGGCTGTCATTGCATTTCTGGATGCCTCAACGGGCTAAAGGTAATGGTAACAAGATACCAAGTAAAAGTGAAAGATGGAAGCATTTGCAAATTTGCTTTTGGGAACAATTACCAGACGATGGGTAGGCGGGACACACAAAGTGCAATAGAATTGTTAAGTGATACTTTGCACCTACCAATGCATAAAGCCACCGTTACCCGTTTGGATATTGCCCAGAACATAGTGCTAAAACACCCGCCAGCGGTTTACTTAAATCATTTAGGGGAGTTGAGGCATGCCACCAGATTGCAAGAGCCAACGGGACTTTATTACAACCTCAACGGTGGGCGTTTGTGTTTCTATGATAAGAACAGAGAACAGGCAAACCACAGGGGACAGATACCAGACCTTTACAAAGGCAGAAACGTGTTGAGGTATGAGCAAAGATACACCCAAAGGATTGCAAGCAAATTGGGTGTGCCAGAGGTAACAGGGAAATTGCTGTATAATGAGGCTTTTTATATAACCCTTTTAGACCGATGGCGGGACACCTACAAAGCAATACATAAAATCAACGATATAATACTCAATTTTAAAGCAATGAAAAACAAACGGCAACTTCACAAAATGGGAGTGCTTTCAATGGTTGAGCGTGTTGGCGGTGAGGTTGAAATGATTAACCAGATTAACGAGGCACAGAAAAGGGGCGATTTAACTTCAAAGCAAGCGTTTGATTTGAGAAAGGAAATAAGAGAAGCGTGTAAAGTAAAAGAGGGGCTAACCGTGGAAAGTGAAGCAATAGCAGAACTTGACAAAAAGATAATAGAAGCGGTAATGTATTATCGCTAACCCCCTCTATATTAAGTTGTATTCTGTTACCGATTTAGTAACCATTGCAATAATTTTAGTTTTTTGAAAATAACAAATATTTACATAGATGAAAGGTAAAACAAACAACCCAAACGGCAGACCAAAGGGAGTACCCAACAAAGTAACAAAGACGATGAGGGAGTTTATTAGTGAAGTGATAGACAAAAACCGCCGCCAAATAGTAAGGGATTTAAAAGCTTTGGAGCCAAAAGAGCGGCTAATAATCATTGAGAAGCTTTTGCAGTATGTTTTGCCAAAGCAGCAGAGTGTAAAAGCTGAGTTTAGCAAAGAATCGCTTTCATTTACTGAATTATTGATGCAAACAAGTGTAGAAGATAGCAATGAGGATGATTAAGTTTGTATGTTTTTTTGTTTGAGTAGCGATACACTTGCACACCTTTTTGATGAGGCTAAACCACCTCAAAAGAAGTTTATGTGTTATAAAGTACACTTTTAGTACACCTTAAAAATGCAAAATCCCTTGTAAGTTATTGATTTACAAGGGATTTTATTGTATTTGTAGTACCCAGAGCCGGGATCGAACCGGCATGGGTTGCCCCACTGGTGTTTGAGACCAGCGCGTCTACCTATTCCGCCATCTGGGCCTTTGTGCGGTGCAAAGTTAAGGTATTTTTTTCATATTGCAACTATTTTCTCAAAATTTTTTGATTTTGATGGCGAATTTGGGCTTGTCGTTGGGCTGTGACAGGGTTGTGGGGCGTTGTGGGGCATGTGTTATAATCAAAGAGATGCCTTGCGTGGGCAGGGCATCTCTTTGGTATGTGGTCTGTAATTCGGGTGTACGGCGTTGTCATTGGCCTGTGGCGCGGTGGCACTTGGTTTCCGTTGCCGCGTCCTATGTTCAGCGGAGCAGGTGTTTTTGTGCCTGTTGGGGGATGGGGCAGCGGAATTTTTCGGCTACTGGGCAGCGGGTGTATTTGGGCTTATTGTCACACGCACATGAGTATGAACATCACGGCGATGCAGATTGCTGTTACAAATGATTGTACTGTTTCCATAATTTGGGCGCGGGGTTGATGTTCATTCTTTTGTGTTGAGGTAGTTGGCGTAGTATTGGCGTAGCTCGTCGGGGGTGACGCCCAGCAGTGCCAGTTGCGACATGATTTGCTGCAGTTCTTCGCCCATCAGTTCTTCGCGGCGCATGTTGTGCACAATGTTCACGGCTTCGGGGGCTACGAAATAGCCCAGTCCGCGGCGATTGTAAATCACGCCTTTTTGTTGCAGATAGTCGTAGCTGCGCACTACCGTGTTGGCGTTGACCTCAACGGTTGCTGCGTATTCGCGCACCGAGGGTATTCGCGAGTCGGCTTGCAGCTCGCCCGAGAGCACATCGTTGGCTATGCGGTCGGCTATCTGAATGTATATTGGTTTGTTTGCTTTGAATATCATAATGTTATGAATGTGTGGGGTATGTTGTTAAAACAGCGATGGATGAATCACGTTTTTGCGTTTAAACAAGATGTAGCTTGCGGCAAATGAGCCTATAATCACCAGAATTTGTAATGCTACCACGGTGTAATAGCATGCCAGAACCTGCGTTTTGGTGTCAACGTCTGTGAAAAATGGGAAAACGGCTATGCCCACCAATAAGAGTATCATTATCGCTATACCCACCACATAGGTGGCTGCATAGGTCTTGATGAATGAATATTTTGGCCATAACACTGCGCCGAGTGAGAACACGCCAAGGTCGATGAGTGCTCCCAAGCCAATGAGCAACAGGAGTTTGTTGCTGCTGAGGCCTATTGTGCTCAGAACTATGTTAAGTTCGCCTGCGAAGACGTTGGGGGCATTGAAGTGGTTGATGTGTGCCGAATAGTTATCGGAGTAGCAGCTGGTGAATAAACAATTCCAGAACAGGGGTGAGAACACGCATCGCAGCAGTTCGGCAATCTCGATGCATGCGGCATAGGCAATGGTGAAGCCCACGATGTTCACAAGCACTTGTTCAAGATATTTCTCGGCGGTGGTGGCTGGCAGGGTGAAGAGTGATATGCGTCCTTGCTTGGTGCGCATGGGCGAGAACATGAGTGATGCCGATATCATGCAACCAAACACGTAGATGTAGAAGAACGGAATGGTTGATAAGGTTTGTCGCTCAATGGTGGTTGACGCTTCACATACCATAGGTGTTGTAAACACCATTATGGTGAACAGTCCAAAGAGCAGCGAGGCTGTGCCTATCAGATAAAGGCGATAGTTCTCGGTGAGGTCCTTTTTTATCAAAAGTCCGAATCTTGTTATATTGAATACGTCGTTCATAATTTCTTTAAGTCTTTAGGGGTTTGCAGTTGTGTTTTTTACTTTTGCTAATGGCTGAGGGTTATTTGTTGCCAAAGATTTGCGCAATGCGTTCAGGAGCCATCATCACGGCGTTGAACAGCATTTCCACATCAACCATAGTCTCGCCGTTGCCGTCGTTGGGGCGCACCACCATGTTGCCGTTGATTGTTGGTTGCCAATAGATGGCGCCCTCCACATTGTTGCTCACTTCAAACGTCAGTCGGCTCGAGATGTCGGCAATTGAGGCATTGAGCAGGGTACGGCTGTTGTCAATCACCACCACATGGTCGAGAATCGAGTCGATGTCGCGCACCTGATGTGTTG
>JBJECY010000141.1:0-4913 GCA_051871515.1 Muribaculaceae bacterium
TCTCTAATAGTTCTCGCTTTCGCGAGTGATGTAGGAAAGCGTCGTTTCTGATTTATAATATCCGTTTTTCACCAAGTTGTTGGGTAGGCGCACAAGGGCCTTTGCAATGGTCTCGCGAGCAAAGTGCATGCCTGGAGAATGCGCTTGCATCACAGCAGTGTTTCCATAGATGTCAACCACCAACCCTGGTAAGAAATCACCTTCGCCATGCACAAGCCTAAATGAGTTGTTGTTTTCTCTCATCAAGTCTAATGCCAATCGAGTGTTGTAGGCTGCCAATAGGCGTGCGTGATAATAATCTTCGTTGATTGTAGAATCATCGAAACTAAGCATGCGCACGGCAATGCTGCCAAGCTGGTAATGGCCGTTGCCAATAAGCTCGCCGTTTGATGTGTAAACGGTCACCAAGTCACCATCTTCACATGGTTCCATATTGTGTATTGCACCCGAGAAAACCCATGGGTGGAAACGCTTCAAAAATTCTTCGCTACCTTTTTTGAGTACAATGCTTTTATATGTCATTATCTAAATAAATATATGTGTATATAAGACATTATTTAATGAAGAAACGATAGATATCGTTGGCATTGGCATAAAGAAGTAGGGCAAAGAGGAAAATCATGCCAATGACTTGTGCGCGTTCAAGCACTTTCTCGCTTGGTTTGCGGCGGGTGATTATCTCCCAAAGCAGGAACAGCACATGGCCGCCATCGAGTGCCGGTATAGGCAAAATGTTCATTACTGCCAAAATAACCGAGAGGAATGCGGTAGTGAACCAAAAGCTCAGCCAATCCCATTGATTTGGGAAAATGCTGCCAATGGTGCCAAATCCACCCAAACTTTGTGCGCCCTCTTTAGTGAAAATCAATTTAAGTGAGCTAACATAAGAAGTGAGCTTGTCCCATCCAAGTTGCACACCTCGGGGTATGGATTGCAATAGATTGTAAGACTTTTTCACCGTTTCAAACACCTCGACAGGTTGGCACAACATGATGCCTATTTTGCCAAGGTCGTCAACCTCAACAGCCGATGTGAGTGTCTTGCCATCTCGCAAATAAGTGAGTTTGATTGTCTTATTTGCATTCTTATCAAGTTCCGGCTTAAAGAGGTCGTAACCTGGAGTAGATACGCCGTTCACAGCCAAAATCCTATCGCCAGCTTTGAGACCTGCTTTCTCAGCACCCATGCGCACCTGCACTTCTTTGATTACTACCGGCACGCGATAGGTCATAAACAGTTGTCCGTTTTTTGCATCATCGTTGGCACGGAAGACAAAGTCCTCAGGAATGGCAATGCTCACCGTGTCAGTGTGATTGCGAAGCACAGTTACGTTCTTCGACATTATCATTTGAGTGAAATCGTCGAATGTGTTCACAGCCACACCGTCAGCGCTCAACGGAATATCACCGTCTTCAAAGCCAATATTGTGTGCACTGTCGCAATATATCATACCCTCAGTGGCATTGCTGAATGGGATATACTCTTCGCCATAGCAGTATGCGATACCTGAATAGACGGCAATGGCAAGCAGGAAGTTAAATAACACACCGCCAACCATGATAAGGAGGCGTTGGTAAGCCGGCTTTGACCTAAATTCCCATGCTTTGGCAGGACGTTTCATCTGTTCGGTGTCCATCGACTCATCAATCATACCTGCAATCTTGCAATATCCGCCAAGCGGAACCCAGCCGATGCCATATTCAGTGTCGCGCCACGATGCACTGGTGCTGCTGTTAGCATACATCTCCTCGTTTTTCTGCTTAGCTTCTTCTTCGGTGTCATTGGCACAGAAGAATCGCCACTTCTTGCCATTAGCGCGAGGATTGTATCGAACAATGTTGAACCAAGGGTGAAAGAACAGATAGAATCTCTCAACCTTCACTTTAAATACTCGTGAAAAGAAATAGTGTCCGAATTCGTGAATAAATACAAGTATAGTTAATGCAGCAATAAGTTGCAGCGCTTTAATTAAAACTGTTTCCATTTATAATTTTGTGTAAAAGAATATTCAAATTAATGATTCGGCATATTTTCGTGCCTCAATGTTGGTTTCCACATAGTCCTGATAGCTTGGACAAGCAATGTGAGGAATGTTATCCATACACTTGTGCACTATGCGTGGCATATCGTTGAAGCCAATGCGGTCGTTAAGAAATGCGGCAACCACAACTTCGTTGGCTGCATTGAGCACACATGGCACATTTCCGCCTCGTTTGGCAGCATCGTAAGCCAATTGAAGCATTGGGAATTTCTCAAAGTCAGGGGCTTCAAAGGTGAGGTTGCGATAGTCGCTCACATGCATTCGCTGACGGTCAGAGTACATTCGCTCGGGGAATCCCAAGGCATATCTGATGGGGATGCGCATATCAGGCAGTCCCAATTGAGCTTTCACCGAACCGTCAACAAACTCCACCATTGAATGAACTATTGATTGCGGATGCACCACCACCTCAATGCGGTCGAGGTCAATGTTGAATAGCCATTTGGCTTCCATCACTTCAAATCCCTTGTTCATCATGGTTGCGCTGTCAATGGTGATTTTGGCACCCATGTTCCAATTGGGATGTTTAAGTGCGTCTTGCTTGGTTACGTTGCTTAGCTCCTCAATGCTCTTGGTGCGGAAAGGCCCTCCCGAAGCAGTGAGTATAAGTTTATAAATGTCGCTATGTTTCTCACCGGCAAGGCATTGCCAAATTGCGCCGTGCTCCGAGTCAACAGGATAGAGAGCTGATTGAGAGTTGGCAAGCAGTCTGTTGATGAGTTCACCTGCCACCACCAGAGTCTCTTTGTTGGCAAGAGCAATGTTCTTTGAGTGCTTAATGGCGTTGATGGTGGGGGAGAGTCCCGCATATCCCACCATGGCGGTCACCACGGTGTGAATCTCGGGGTCGCTCATAGCTTGGCAAATGGCATCAGCGCCTGCCAAAACTTGAGTGCTGTGGCCTTGCAACATTTGTTTGAGCTGTGGATAATATTTTTCGTTGGCTATTATCACATAGCGGGGAGCATATTTTATGGCTTGCTCTGCCAGCAAATCAATGTTTGAATTGGCTGTGAGCAGATAGGGCCTAAACCTGTCGGGATATTCCGAGATGATATCAAGGGTTTGTTTGCCTATTGAGCCGGTGCTTCCTAAAATTGCTATATTTCTTTTTTGTTCCACTGTGCGCGTTGATGTATAAAAAAGTGCTAAGTAATAGCTTTAATGATGTTTTTGTGTAATTATTTATCTTTGGTCATGCACACATATTTTTTCACCTTTTTGAAGAGGTCGTTGGCAAAAACAAATTCATTGAGCACCTCGTTGTCGCTGTCATACACTTGGTGCATGTTGCCATTCCAGCATAGGTGTCCTTTGTTGAGAAATATGATGTTTTCGCCAATGCCCAGCACAGAGTTCATGTCGTGGGTGTTGATGACCGTGGTGATGCCGTATTCATGAGTGATGTCGCTAAGCAGCTCGTCAATCAGTATTGACGTCTTAGGGTCGAGACCCGAGTTTGGCTCATCGCAGAAAAGGTAACGAGGGTTAAGGGCAATGGCTCGAGCAATAGCCACACGTTTTTGCATACCGCCGCTTATTTCTGAAGGATATTTATTGTCGGCATCTTTCAGGTTAACGCGGTTGATGCAGAAGTGGGCACGTTCAAGCTGCTCCTCGTGGCTCATATCAGAGAACATCTTCAGCGGGAACATCACGTTGCCCAACACTGTTTCGCTGTCAAAAAGCGCAGAACCTTGAAATAGCATTCCAATCTCTTTGCGCAGCTCTTTGCGTTGCTTGTTGTCCATCTTCAGCAAGTCGCGGCCGTCGTAAAGTATTTCGCCCTCGTCGGGGGTGTGTAGGCCAACAAGGCTTTTCATAAGCACAGTTTTGCCTGAGCCGCTTTGTCCGATGATGAGGTTGGTGATGCCGTCTTTGAAAACTGCATCAATGCCATGAAGGATGGTCTTATCCTCAAATGACTTATGTATGTTTTTTACTTCAATCATTTTTTGCTTGTGATTATTGCAACATTACTTTGGTGCACACAACATCCATCAACAGGATGAGGATGCTGCTGGTAACTACGGCATGTGTGCTTGCCGTGCCCACTTGTAACGCTCCACCTTCAACGTGATATCCGTAATATGACGACACGCTACTGATGATAAACGCAAAGATAAGCGATTTGATTAGGGCATACCACACATACCACTCGTTGAACATCGTCTGGAGTCCGTAAATATACACATCGACCGACACCATGCCGGTGATAATACATATCAAATAGCCGCCAAATAGGCTGGTGACCATGCAGAAGATTACTAAAACGGGGATATATGAAACAAATGCCGCAATCTTGGGCAATACTAAGAAGTTGGCTGAATTGATGCCCATAATCTCTAATGCATCAATCTGCTCGGTTACGCGCATGGTGCCAATCTCAGAGGCGATATTACTACCCACCTTGCCCGACAATATAAGGCAAAGAATTGATGAAGAGAACTCAAGAAGAATAATCTCACGGGTGGTAAGGCCAATGGCATATTTAGGCAGCAGTGGCGATGTGATGTTGAGCTTCATCTGAATGGTACACACAGCACCAATAAACACCGATACTATCAGCACAAGGGGTATGGAGTCAATGCCCAATCGCAATATCTCTTGAACATATCGGCGGAAAAACTCTCTCCATTTGTCGGGGATGCTGAAGCATTTCCATATAAAGATGCAATATTTTCCGAATGCGTTTAATGACTTTTTAAGCATATAATTAGTTCTTAATATAAAGATTTACAAAGATAGTTAAAATCGCTCCAAACCGAAAATAACTTAATCATTTTTTGGGAACTGGGCCACATATTTATATTTTATTTAACCTCAAATCCGCAACTGCGTGCATAATATGATACAGAAGCGAAAAGAATCT
>JBJECY010000142.1:0-4773 GCA_051871515.1 Muribaculaceae bacterium
AAGATGGTGGCCAAATCAAGGTCGGGTTCAGCTGCTACGCTCGAGGTGCCCTATGACGGCTCAACCAACTATCGCTATGCTGCCGAAGGCGGATACTGCGAAATGATTACTTTCCATGCCGACAAATGCGATGAGTTTTGTAAATATATCGCCAATAATCACAATGAACAAATCACTGTGGAATTTGTTGGCAAAGGGTCAACGTCAATTGCATTGCCGGCAACGCTTTCAAAAGCCATTGCTGACACCTACCATTTTGCTAAGGCTATGCAATCAGGCAAACTTGCTGCTGCAAAAAAAATAATGTTGGCTAAGAAACGTGACATAAATCGTCGTCAAATGGAAAAAACCAAGCAAGAGATGGAGTAACCATTCCCTTTTGACTACAATCTATAACAAAGAGGTTGAAAAATCATAATTTTCGGCCTCTTTGTCGTTTATTCCCATAACTTGCTCCAAGCAATTAAAAACTCATTATAAGAACGATGAGAAATGTCCTGTTTCCATGCATTGAGCATTGCCCGGGCTTCCTCATACTTCTTTTTGCTGATATTTGAGCCGTAACTTTCTAATAGTTCTTCATATCGAGTGAAATCTTTGCTCATCACCTCTGGGATATATGCATCAGGAACCGCGTCAAAGCGCACATCTTCCTTAATTGCTTTAACCGCAATACTTCCGCCCCATCTGCTTTGGGCTTCATGCTGACCTGAATTGCCATAAATAATCCATAGCTGTTCGCCACTTTTAGCGTCAACATCAAAACGGGTACTGCCATCTTCATTTAATGTAAGTACCTTGCCAAGACTGTTGCCCGATGTGCATCGTATTATATACCAATGCTTTTCAGGTCCGTCAGATAGCTCGTATTGTGTTGAAGATGTCATCTCAATACTGCCAAGGCATGAGGCATCAATCACCAGTTGGCACAAGAAAGCAGGCAACTCTTCAGCCTCTATTTTATCTTGATGGCTTAGATAAGGCGCACTATCAACAAATTGGTTTTCAAGTGCAATTTTGTCAAACTTCTCGCCCGAGATTAGCTCATTCCATTTGCCAACCATGCGAGGCAGATAATAATCGCGAATCAATCCTGCCCACAATCGACAGGCATAGTCGTTAACTGGCTCATTTGCCTGATGGTGACCATACCACACACTCACAATGCGTCTTGCGTTCACGGCATTGCGCTTGCGTTGTGCATCGGTGTTAGCCACATCCATGGCATATTGTTCCCATCGCTCCAGATTATAAAGAGGGTGTGCAGTGAGTGCACGGTCAAGGCGCATCATCATGTCAGCATTGCTGTTTAGCAAATCTCGGGCTCCAACGGTATCGCCTTTTTCAAGTGTTTTGCGTATGCGTAAATTGCAATTTTCAATCTGTTTGCTCACATACATGGCAGCCATCTCAATCATGTCGGCACGATATAACTCAGCTCCTTGCCCCGAGAGGTCACGCAATCGATTGCTCAACGTCGTAGCGTCGCTAAACATGCTTAGAACCGCTTTGCTGAAATGTTCATTCACATTCACGTTGCCGGCACCAATAATGTTGCCGTGAACTTGCCATGCAAATTGTGGATGGTCTTGAAATGCGCTGTAAACCGAGTTCTGCAACGCGTTGGTATAAAGCTTATTGGCTGGATTGTCATCGCCATAGCGGCATATCATATAGTTACGCAACCAATTGTCAACGTGGATGCTGTCAGTCGCGCCACACCATCCGGCATCAGTAATCAATTCATAGAGCAATTCATTGTTCTCAATGCCCTCTGGCGCCATACCATAGCCTATAAGATTACCCCTATTTGGTGATTTCCACGCATCAATACGTGAATTTGCATAATAGTTGAGTACACCTGTAAGTGCCGTTTTGCCACCCATGTTTGGTATCACTGACCAAAGCCATTGTTTGCCATAGAATCCATCGTAATAATCCCAATCGTAGCTCATGTTCCATAAACAGCGATTATAGTCGGTTGCCATATCAAGAATCATAAACTTATTGTCAGGCACATTTTTCACGAGCGATTTAAATATGCCATTTCCCCACGAGCCTCGTTGATAGCCCAAAGTCCAACCTTGCATCACCCACACCGCATTGGCATTAGCCTTGGCAATGCTGCGATAAATGGCATCGCCATACGCCGTCATTAGCGTGGTGTCATTGGGAATCTGCATTTCGTTGAACGAATCAGACAAATAATATGAGCATCGGCCAAATGTTTTTTCCCATTTTTTAATGAACCGTGTGCCTATTTCTTCAAAAGCTTTACTTGCAGGGTTAAGGCGATAGTTTCGATGCTCGATTGGCACCCAATCCCACCCCACAACGTCAGTTTTTTCATTGCGGTGTTCGGCAAAAGCTTTTGGCACAAAACCACCAAAAGCGGGGCAAATAGGTTCCATCCCCAGTTTGCGCATGCGCGTTATCACATGTTTGCATAGGGCAATCTGCTGACTGTGCCACGCTTCACCCAATGGGCCATCAAATGAATTGCCGGCAAGATTACCCATGCGCATCCAGGGCAAATGTGCCGGACCCACCTCCCATTCATCGAGCTCGCCGCTTGAAAGGCCCATATCAGCAAACACCATGCGATAGATTGCCTCTTGGGCAATGAGCAACAACGGCATGTCAATGCCATGCAAAGCCATCCAGTCAATCTCTTTATCCCAGCGTTCTTGATTCCAATAAGGGGCAGTATAGCCATAGGTGACCACATTTAAATATTGGTGATGCTTATATGGCGACACGAACTCTTTTGGCGACACTTGAATATCGTCAGGGGCATTAAAACGGTTGCCAGTCCATGTTGAAAGCCCCAAGTTCCTGCTCTTAACATAGTCATAGAATCCGCGGCATGCAGCCACACCACTACTTGCCTTGATTATCAGCTTGCCATTTTGTGTTTCATAGCTAAACACATCTCGCTCACCATTCACTTTGTCAAGGCATATATTCACCTCAATTGGCAATTGATTGCCGGTGAAGCGGTTGATAATAGCAACAGCTTCTGCCTCGCTGGCTTGGCGTTGTGATGTAGAGAGATGAGATTGCGCAATAGCCACATTTGTGGTGACCATAAACATGCATATAATAAATAATGTACGTAGTTTCATAGATATAAAAACTTTAATGATTCTTTGTTCCACTACAACAAATTGTATGACGGCGAGAACGTATCGCCTTGTTGCAAATCACCTGAGCTGATGCCTTTTTTGAGCCATCTCACACGTTGAGCCGATGTGCCATGGTTAAACGAATCGGGCACCGAGTATCCTTGAGACTTTTTCTGCAAATAGTCATCACCAATCTTTGAAGCCACATTCATGACCTCTTCAATATCTCCATCTTCAAGTGAATTAAACATGGCATTATCTTGATGAGCCCACACGCCTGCCAAAAAATCGGCTTGCAATTCAAGCCTTACACTCATTTTATTTGCCTCTGTTTGGCTCATCTGTTGCATTTTTCATGAGCATCTTGTAAAATGCCAAGTAGATATTGCACATGATGCCCCACCTCGTGGGCAATAACATAGGCATAAGCAAAGTCGCCGTCGGCACCCAACGAACGTTTCATGTTTTTGAAAAATTCAAGGTCAATATAAACGGTCTGGTCGGCAGAGCAATAAAACGGCCCAGTTGACGATGTGGCACCACCGCACCCCGACTGCACCGAATTGGTGAACAAAACCAACCTGGGTGGGTCGTAAGTGCGCCCCATCTTCTTGAATTGTTCTGTCCAAACGTCCTCAGTGCTGGCAAGAATCTGGCGGGTGAATTTTGCCAGTTCTTCGTCTTGCGCTGTTGCTTCATAAGGCGTTTCATCACCTTGTTGAAAGCCCATTTGTGAGATGTTGCTAAATACATCGCCCAAATCACCTCCCATTAGCAATGTGATTATGCCCACAATAATAACGCCACCAATACCCAATGACCTGCCGCCAAAGCTTGAACGTCCGCGGCGGTCATCAACATTGTTACTCTCTCGTCTGCCTGTAAGTCTCATTTCTTATTTAATATAAATATGTAGTGAATCATCGGTTCATGACAACAGCATAAAATTGCCATTATCAATAAAAGACTAATAAAAATCATGCCTTAAATTTACCTTTCGGCAAAGTCAAATTTACCTAATAAAATTAAAACCACAAAGACATCAGCAATTAATATTGCCACAAGACACGCCAAAAACTCAAAAAACGCATAAAATTTACATTAATAAGCAATTAAAGCAATCAAAACATTTTGTCAATTGGGTAAAAATCACTAACTTTGCACCGCTTTTTGGGCCAAGTAGAGCCCGGGAGCAAACTAACAAATAAATAATAATAATTTTTAAACAATTATGAATCATTACGAAACCGTTTTCATTTTAACTCCCGTTTTGTCTGATGCTCAGATGAAGGAAGCGGTAGAAAAATTCAAGGCAGTTCTCACCAAGAACGGTGCAGAAATTGTCAATGAAGAGAATTGGGGCCTTCGCAAGTTGGCTTATCCAATCCAACACAAATCTACCGGTTTTTACACCCTCATTGAATTTGATGGTGAACCAACAATTGTGAAGAAGATTGAAACTGCATTCCGTCGCGATGAGAAGGTGCTCCGCTTCTTGGTGTTCCGTCTCGACAAGAACGCTGCTGAATATGCAGTTAAGAGACGCAGCTTGAAGTCAGCTGCAAAAGCAACTACTAACGAATAATATTGGAGGGTAAAAACTATGTCACAAGCACAATCAGAAATCAGATATCTCACTCCATTGTCG
>JBJECY010000143.1:0-23077 GCA_051871515.1 Muribaculaceae bacterium
CATATTATTTGTTGGCATTGCTTCGGTCGCCGGGCGTATTGCTATACGCCCCTACAAAACCCCCTGCGCAATTATATCATCGGTCGCCGGGCGTATTGCTATACGCCCCTACAATTTCGCATCTTTTTTTGCGGTTGGGCCATTGCTGCGGTCGCCGGGCGTATTGCTATACGCCCCTACAACAACGCATCATATTATTTGTTGGCATTGCCGCGGTCACCGGGCGTATTGCTATACGCCCCTACAATTTCGCATCTTTTTTTGCGGTTGGGCCATCGCTGCGGTCACTGGGCGTATTGCGATACGCCCCTACAATATCCCGTGCTCAATCTCCAACCACGCTCAAAAAATTATCGGACAGCATAATCCCAATGGTCTATTTGGGGAAGAAAGTGAATGAAGAGTGCGTTTTTTTAGTGAACAGATGTGAAAAATTGCGTGATAATTTATGTTTACGAATAAAAACACTATCTTTGCAATTAAGGTTGCACAACTATTGACTGTGTGCAACGCTTTTTTTGTGAATTGCTTTAACAACATCTAAAAATTTTAATACAAAACACAATGAAAAAACTGATTTTAGCGCTTTTATGCATTGCGATGAGTGTCCCGGCGTGGGCTGCACAAATTGACGTGACCGCAGCAAGTGCCACGGCAAAGCGTTTTGCACGCAGTTCAAGTGTGCTCAAGTCAAACAGCTTAGCCAACGGCGATTTGGAGCTTGCTTACACTGCCACTCGCAATGGCAAAGTGATGTTCTATGTGTTTAATCGCGTCGGCGGCGGCTTTGTGATAGCTGCGGGCGACGATGTGGCAAGCCCCGTGCTTGGATATAGCGAAAACGGCACATTCAGTATTGATGCCATCAACGATAACCTGCGTTATTGGCTTGGCTCGTATGCCGACGAGATTTCTCATGCAATCGACGTTGAAGCCGATGAGGTTGCTGAGGTTGCTGTTGAGACCTCAACCCCCGTGCGCCGTTCCATCCCGCCGCTTGTGACAGCCAGATGGAACCAAGGCGCACCATATAACGACCAATGTCCAAAATACGATGACACACGCAATTGTGTGACCGGTTGTGTTGCCACTGCCATGGCTCAGGTGATGTATTATCACAAATGGCCGGCTGTGGGCACAGGCTCTAACAGCTATAGCACTACCATCAATGAAACCACGCAGACTCTGAGCGCTGACTTTAGCAAAATAAGCTTTGACTGGGATAATATGACCGATACGTATGACGACTCATATAGCACCACTGCTCAAAAGCTTGCTGTGTCAACGCTGATGATGGCGTGCGGATATAGCACCAATATGCAATACGCCCTTTCAAGCGGCACTCAAAGCGGCCGTGTGGCTGATGCATTGCTCAAATATTTTGACTATGACCGTAGTATTCGTCACTATGACCGCGATATGATTGAGATTGACCGTTGGGAAGAAATCATCTACGGCGAGCTTGCTGCCAAGCGCCCGGTGATTTATTTTGGACAGAGCGACGGTGGCGGCCACTGCTTTGTGTGCGACGGATATAGCAGCGATGCTTATTACCATTTCAATTGGGGCTGGGGCGGTATGAGCGACGGCTATTTCTTGCTCACAGCGCTCAATCCCGGTTCGCAAGGCATTGGCGGTAGCTCAACCGGCAATGGCTACAACTCTCAGCAAGGCATAATTGCCGGCATACAGAAAAACATGGGCAGCACCGACAGTTATGGTATGCTTGTGGGTCAAGGCAACTTCGCTTGCCAAACCACATCGGTTTCGGCATCGTCAACTGATTATATCGGTTTTCAATGTGGCAGCGGTACATACGGTTTTGGCTCAACATCGCACTATGATGCCTCAATAGCACGCTTGCTTGGCATCACCAACACAGCCACCGGTCAAACCATTTACTACGACACTCAGGCAGGCTCCGACAAGAAAGAAAACTACCGTTATAGCAGCTATGGCAGCGCATATATATGGTCAAATCCGGTGTATCAAATCAGTGCCTCTTACCTGAACTCGCTCGACGAAGGCACTTACACCATCGAGCCAATGTTTATGGTCTATAACCAGGACCCTCAACCTCTGGGAATGCCATCGGGCGCATCGCGCACCGTGACAATGACAGTGAGCAAGACTTTGGGTCTCACATTCTCCAATCAATCGTCAACAAGTGCACGCCTCTCGGTTGACTCGTTTAACCTTGCAACAGAGATATATGTTGGTGTGCCCATTTTGGCTGAAATTGAGTTGAAGAGCGCCAATGCCGAGTATCTTGCCGATGTTACGGTGTCGATAAAGATGGGTACGGGACGCTTTGCCACTGTGATTTACACAACTGATGCAATGCGCGTATCGGTGCCAACCACTGGAACACGCACATTGAAGTGCTACATCCCCGACGTGACACTTACTGCCGGAACCACCTACACGCTCTCGGTTAACAACTCAAACGGCACATCGGTGGGCGACTATGAGTTCACCCCAACAGCTGCGCCAACCGACGAGCTGAAAGTGAACGTCACCAAATGCCAATTTGACGACAACAACAACGTGGCACCTGCCGATATGTATCTCAGCGTTGATTTGGCTTGCACCTCAGGCATCTTCGGCGGCACAATCACCGGCTACATCTATAAAGACGGAGTGACTTCTCCGGTATGCAAACTCTCGGATAGCAATTGCGTGATTGAGTCAGGCAAGAGCTATTCTTACTACCTCTATGGCTCAACCACAGCGCTTGAGCTTAACACTACTTACACATTGCGCCTCTTTGGTATTCCAGCCGATGGCAGCGACTCGGTTCAGTTCTATGAAACCACGATACGCACCGGCAACTCATCGGGCATAAGCATCATTGTGGCTGATGAAGTGGAGCACGTGGGCAAGGTTGACGTCTATGATGTGCAAGGTCGCCTATTGCATAGTTGCGATGCTACACAGCTCAACATCAACGAAGTGAACGCTAATGGCGTGCTCATTGTGCGCAGCGCAGCCGGCGTGAGCAAGGTGGTGAAGTGATGGTATCATACCCTTTTTGATGGGGGCACATGACAACCGTTTTTTACGCTCAATTAAGCTTTTAAGCATCATTTTAGGGGCAAAATGGGCGTTTATTGAGAAAATAATGGCGAAATGTGTTGTGATACTTGCATAATTAATAATTTTTTGATTATCTTTACACCAAATATTGAATAACCCTAAAATAAGTAAACAACAATGAAAGAATTAGTTGAACAAATTGAGGCTGCATACGCAGCATTCTTGAAAGATGCAGTTGCTCAAGTAGAAAACGGCAACAAGGCTGCTGGCACACGCGCCCGCAAAGCTTCTCTTGCTATCGAAAAAGCTATGAAGGAATTCCGCAAAGCATCTTTGGAAGAAGCTAAGAAGTAATTCCGACTTCGTTTCAAGAACACTTAGCATAACAAGGGGTCACCATTATGATAATGGTGGCTCCTTGTTTGCGTTTTCCGGGAGGAGAGGGGTGCGATTTTTGACAGCCTGAGCGGCAAAGTGCCGTTTGCGTTTTTTTTGACATTGCCTGCCGGGGGGTGGGGTGCGCGATTTATGACAGCCTGAGCAGCAAAGTGCCTTGTTTGCGTGGTGGCGTTTGCCTGCCGGGGAGAGGGGTGCGCGATTTCTGACAGACGGAGCGGCAAAGTGCCGTTTGCGTGGCTTGCGTGGCGCGCGATTAATGACAATCGGAGCGGCAAAGTGCCTTGTTTGCGTGGTGGCGTTTGCCTGCCGGGGGAGTGGGGTAGGTGCTATATCACATCGCTGAGCGTGGGCATGATGGCGTTGGTGCGAGCCATACGCGATGCCACAAGCATGCCAATGGCGCGGGTCATCACCATATCGTCGTGCCTGCCCATAATAGCGCCGAATCCGCCTCGCGGCTTGTGCTCATACCAAGCCAACTCGTTCACAGCGCCGTCGCTGTGCTCAATGTATGCCCCGTCGCGCACCAACCCAATCAGGTGAAAGATGGCTTCGGTTTTGGTCTCGCGGTTGGTGTGAAAGCCCGGTCGGTCGCCTCGGCGGCGATAGATGTTGCGATAGTGGTGGCGCAGCGTGTTGAGCACATATTGCGAGCCGTCGCCCTCGCTGTATTCCATTTCAAGGGTGTTGCTCTCAATCACCAGTAGGGCGTTGTTATAGTATTTTGCGAGTTGCGCGGCGAGCCACGCCAAGCGGTCGTGATAGGTGTGCCCACGCCATTCAGCCACAATCTCCATCTTGTGGTGCGGTGCCAAGCGGTCAATCACGGTGATTACTGAGAAGTCGGCCTTGTCGCTCAGTCCGCCCACATCAACTGCCACCACATAGCGCATGCGAGGCTCGGTTGCGGCATCGGGCATGCGCCACACCCTTATGTCGCCGGCATCGTTGTTGGGCAGCAGAGTCACGTTGTTGAGGGCGTGTGCGCCCGTTGGCGGCACGGTGAACGAGCACATGGTGGCAGGCAGCGAGCAGTGTCGTCGCAACTGTTCAAGGTGTGCGGCATTGAACACCGGCATGCCGCTGTTGGCAAATGCTTCGATGTCGTTGGTGGGATACTCGGCTTGCATGTGGCTATGGCTGTTGTATTCCTTGCGCTTGTGGTGATACCAAGCAATCATCTCAAGGGTGCAGCCCAGTTGCCACAGCATCAGCTCATAGTCATCGAGCTGTTGCCATAGCTTGGCGGCATCTTTCACCGGTTTGCGGTAGATTTCAATCTCAAACCACGGCACAAACAGTGCTTGCTTGTCGCTGAAGCCGGTTTTTGCTCTTAGCCACTCGCTGTGGAAGTAGTTGCCCATGCCGTTGGCGGTTGACTCCATAATGAGCAGCGTGTCGGGTTGCAGCATTATTGAGCCGCACACTGAGCGGATTAGGCTCTCGGGGCTGCGGCGTGCACTGGTGGGCCAGAACGCCACTTCGGTGAGGTGAGCCATAGCAATGTCCATGCCACGCACGCTCTCGGGGCTCATTGCCGTGGTGGCAGCCACAAGGCATTGTCGGCCGGTGATTTCGCTGATGTTGCGGCTCTTTTGAAAGGGCCGGAATTTCATTGGCTCGTTGCCTGCCTGATATTGCTGCGGATAGCAGCCCAGCAGGCGGTTGTAGATGCCTTGAATGGTCGAGGCGGTGTCGCGCAGGTGTCCGCAGATGATGCTGTTGCAATGGGTGTGGTGAATGATTTGCATCCAAGCCATATACACTTGCGAGAGGGTGCTGCCGCCCCATTGTCTTGCTTTGAGCACAATGAGGCGTATGGGTTGGCGAGCCAGTCGCATATCCTCGAGCATGGCAAGCATGCGGCGTTGCGGCGCATTGAGCCGCAACGGGGTGTCGCGGCAGGTGATTTTGTCTTTCACCACAATGCAACGCACGCACCAATACTCAAAGTCGTGGGCAAAGCGCAGGAGGTCGAATTGCACGTCGCTCATCTGGGCGGTGATGTGCGGCAGCATGGTGTTGGGCACCATCAGCGTTGTTCCGGCGCGCTCAATGGCGGTGCGGCTGCCGTAGCACCCTATGCCTGTGATGGGGTCGTAGGGCGCGGCGAGGGCGCGGTTGCGGCGTTCGTTTTCCTCAATTATGATTTCAATGGGTGTGAGGTGGGTGTAATTCATGGTGTGATGATGAAGTGTGTGTTTTTCCTATATCCCAAATGGCGTTAGGTGGCGTTATGATGATAACTTTTTTGAGCAGTTTTTTATGCTATGATGCGTTCCCGTGTAAGCGAAACACTTAAAAGCCCGATTGCGCATAACAGCCTGACGAACGATTTGGGTCAAAAAAATCAAAGTGCAAATATAGCACCGAGGCGGTGTGTTGGCAGCGCCAAAATATCACATGCTAATGCGGCAAGGTGTGCTACCGTGCAACATAAGTGTTTTAAGGTGCTCTTAGCATGCGAGCTATTTGGCTGAGTGAGCGAAAATTTGTAATTTTGCACCATGTTTTAGGTTTTTAAATAAATTATTCACAATAAACTATTTCAAAAAAATGAGTTTTATTTCAACAAAGAATATCAAGGGCGATATCACCGGAGGCATCACCGCCGGCATTGTGGCTCTGCCTTTGGCGTTGGCTTTTGGTATTCAGGCGTTTGGCGGTATCAACGACCCCTCGGCAGCCAGTCTGGGTGCTTTGGCGGGCTTGGTTGGTGCCACCTTGCTGGGCTTTTTTGCAGCATTGTTTGGCGGCACGCCGTCACAGATTAGTGGTCCAACGGGACCAATGACCGTGATTACTGCCGGACTGATAAGCGGCGTGTGGGCATCGTCGAGCGGCAACCTCTCAACCGTGCTCATCACCATGTCGCTTGCCGGTATGTTCTGCGGCTTGTTTCAGATTCTTTTTGGAGTCATCAAGCTTGGCAAACTGGTGCGCTACATACCTTATCCTGTGCTCTCGGGCTTCATGAGCGGTATTGGCGTGATTATAATTCTGCAACAGATTTATCCGTTGTTTGGCATGAAGTCGCCTGTGTTGGTGGTTGATATGATTTTGCAATTTGCCGAGAACATTTCTCAGGGCTTCTCGCTTGAGGCTCTGTTGCTTGGACTTGGCACCATTGTCATCATTGCACTGCTTCCGAAGGTGATTAAGAATCCCAATGTGCCGGTTACGCTGGTGGCATTGGTGGCTATGACGCTTATTGCCTTGCCTCTTGGGCTCGACGATAAATTTATTATTGGTGACATCCCATCTGGGCTGCCAATGCCATTCCTCGTAAATGACAATGTTAGCCTCAGCGGCATTGATTGGGGTATGGCTCTGAAGCATGCTGTGATACCGGGCCTCACTCTTGCCGGACTTGGCTCAATTGACACTCTGCTCACCTCGGTGGTTGCCGATAACATCACCAAGACCAAGCATAACAGCAATAAGGAGCTTATTGGTCAAGGTATTGGTAATGCCATGGCAGGTTTGTTCTGCGGTATCTCGGGTGCCGGTGCCACCATGCGTACGGTGGTAAACGTGCGTTCGGGCGGTCGCGGCAAAATCAGCGGTATGGTTCACGCCCTGTTGCTGCTTGCCATTCTGCTGGGTCTGGGCAGCCTGGTGAAGCATGTGCCTCTGGCAGTGCTTGCCGGTATCCTCATCACTGTGGGATGGGGCATCATTGACTTCCGCGGATTCCGTGATTTGCGCAAGATTCCGCACGACGATGCCTTTGTGCTGATTGTGGTGTTCTTGACCACCGTGTTTGTTGACCTGCTCACTGCTGTGGGCATTGGCATGGTGATTGCCTGCGTGCTGTTTATGAAACGCACCAGCGACATGGTTGAGAAACAATATGACTCGCACGAAATCAACGGCTTTGACAAGGAAAATCCGTGGCCCGATGAGGGCGGTATGCCCGACAAGGCTAAGCATAGCATCTATGTGCAACGCCTCAACGGACCGGTGTTCTTTGGCTCAATCACCCGCTTTAAAGAGGTGATGCAAGATATCCCTGCCGATGCCAAGATTGTGATTATCCGCATGAAGAATGTGTCGTTTATGGACCAATCGGGCCTCTATGCTATGGAGGCTGCCGTGAAGGAGCTTAAAGACCGCGGCACCACGGTGCTGATGACCATTGTGCAACCTCAACCCCGCTACATGTTCAGCTCGGTGGGCTTGATTCCTGAGTTGGTGCCTGAAGAATGTGTGTTCAAGACCTTTGAAGATTGCACCGATTATCTGCGCAAGACTCTTGAATGACCTCTGTTGAGGGGAAAAAGATTCTCATAAGCATAACGCCTTTGCAAATTATTGTAAGGGCGTTTTTTTGTGCTTGGCGGGAGAGGGCAATTACTTTTTGATGCAACCGCGCCTTTTGCCGAGATGCATCTTTGCAGCAAAAAAACCTGAAAACACACAACAAGATGAATAAAAACATGCGAATAGTGCCGCGTGGAGCGGTGGAGCTTGCCAACGGCGAGGGTGCCGTGGCAGGCGAGGGCGTAAAGGTGCGCAACTTGCGCGAGCGCAACGATTGCTTGCAGGCTGTGGGCTCATGCCTGGTGGTTGGGATGCTGAGCGAGGGCGAACGGGTGGTGATGGTTGACCGCTGCGAGTGGGGCGACCGTGTGCTCACCCAGCTTGACGGCGCATTGTGGTGGCGAGGCAATCTGGTTGACGATGCTTTGCAGCCCGTTGACGTGCGCATAGCCAGCGTTAACGGCGATGTGCGAGCCACCGAGGCGTGCGGCAGGTTTGTGGTTGTTGCCACCGATGGGGCATTGATGCTGTTGTTGCGCACGCAAGAGCAATATGAGGTGCTCGACGTTAGCGGCATTGACCTTCGTGTGCTTGTCACTGCCGTGGAAGAGAGCACTGCCGCGACAACCGTAGTGGCAAGCAAATTTCAGCAGACGTATAGCAATTGGACTTCGCTTTCAGCCGCCGATGTTGCCGCAGTGGGAGCGCGTTATCGCGCCGCCGTCAGCAGCTTGTGCAGCGATGCAAGGGCGCAAGGCCGATTGTGTGGCGCGGTGGCGGCACGCATTGGCGTGCGCCTGTGGGATGACAGTTATGTGTGGATGAGCCAACCCGTGGTTGTGGGCTCGCAGCAGGCGTTGCAGCTGAGGGAATGGTGCGTTGCCGATGTGCTCAGCGGCGAGTCGGCTATCACCGGAGTGGGCGATATGACGGTGAATGTGCTCACCTATCGGTTGGGCATCACGCCTATTAACGCATTGGCTGAGTGTTGGGACGGCATTGTGAAGGCCGTTGATGTGCTTGTGAGCGACGAGGTGATGCCGGTTGACCTTAATGCCGAGGTGCAACATCGTTGCTCAACCACTACGGTTGATGGTGTGCGCACGCAGCAGTTGCTGGTGTCGGCGCATGCGCTTGGCGATGCTGCCCTTTGCCGTGAGCTTACCGACGTAGGGCAGTGGCATGTGGTGTCGTCAACCGGCAATCTGGCATCGCTGAGGCAGGGTAAATGGACATCATCGAACACTGTTGCGTGTTCTTATAGCGTGGTGAGCGGATATAGCAGCGCTGCGGTGACCACGGGCGTTAATTCGCTTGGCGAGGTTAGCTCGGCAACATGTAACGGCGTGATGCGCCTTATGGGCGCACAAATTGGCGTTGAGGGAATGGCATCGGCATCGGGACGGGTCACCCTTGCCAATCTGAGGCTAAGCCGCACCGTGCCCGGCAGCTTGGCTTATTACTTTAGCGGTTCGCTCAGCGACGCGGCTTGCGTGGTGTGTGCCGAGGTGACTTTGGCAACAAGCGAAGGCGTGCGCCGCGTGGTGACGTGGGAGAACGTGCCGTTCACGCCGTCGGCGTTGCAACCCATCATCTGGTATGCCGACGCCCGCGCCACTCACATGAAGCTGTGGCTGCAAGGCAGCGGCGATGTGCTGTGGTGGGAGGGCGACCTGATGCCCACCGCCGACGGCTGCAATGCCGTGTGGATGCAAAGCGCGCTTGCCGACAGTCCGCTAATGGCGCAAACCGATGCGCTCATCACCATTCCGCAAAAAGAACGCTGGAGCGAACATCTGAGCGGAAGCATCGCTATCTGTGCTAACGCCAATGCGTTGGTGTGGAGCATAAGCGATGTGCTCTCGGGCATTTCAATCAATGCGGTGGCAATGTCGGTGCGGCCGCTCTATGGCGGCGGTTTTGGCCGCTATCCGCTCTTCCTCTTTGCCGGAGATGGCGTGTATGCCCTCACGCAAGCCACTGCCTCGGGCTACGATTTTGAATCGCCGCGCCTTGTGAGCCGCGAACGCATTGATGCCGACGTGGCTCCGTGTCAGGCAGGCGATGCTACCTATTTTGTGAACGTCAACGGCGAACTCATGCGCCTTAGCGGCGCTAAAATCACTCGGGTGATGCCGTTGCGCCCGGTGAAGGCTTTGGCATGGAACTGCGTAGAGCGCGAATTATGGCTTCTGCGGCGCGATGGCAGCGTTGACGTGTTGATGTCCGCCGGACGCGTTTACGCGCGTGACGAGGCTCCTGATAGCGTCTATTCGCATGCTGACGTGGCATTGGCGGTGTGCTCCGGCTCACTGATGCTGATTTCGCGTGAAATTAGCGACTCGGCTATTGAGGTTGAGTGGCACAGCCATCCTTTGCTGGTGGGCGACGCGCTGACTCGTTGCCCGCGGCACGTCAACTGGAGCATCTTTGCCTCGGCTGCCGACCTTTTGCTGCAGGTGAACGGCAATCGCGGCACACTGGGCGGCTATTGCGTGCAGCGCGTGAGCGTGGTGGGCGAGGTGAATGCGCCGGTGAGGACCCGCCTTGTCACGCCCTGGCTGCGTAGCCTGCAACTAAGGGTGAGCGGTATGCTGCATTGCGGCGATGTCATCAGCCCCGTTGTGCTGCAAGCCTGAGCGCGGCAGTTTTTCGCATGGTATATAAAAAGAGTCGAGGACCATTTGCACAAATTGCAAATGGCCCTCGGCTAAGTTTATGGAGCTGGCGATAATCGCTTTTCCCTTGAGCGCGGAATTATTCCACAATCACGGTGATTATCACCACACGGTTAAGGTCGTTCTCCTCATAAGGCTGAGCATTGTCGCCAATACCTTGAGCATCGATGCGGTTTCTCTCAATGCCATATTCGCTGAGGAATTTGTTGAGCACATAGGTCACGCGTCTCATTGACAGAACCAAGTTCTGGCGTTCAGTTCCGGTTTCCTTGTCGGCATAACCATCAAGACGGATGCGAGCCTTGGGGTTTTCCTTGAGGAACTTGGTCACGTTGATGTAAACGTTCTCTTGACCCTCGCGAGCTTCTGATTTGCCAAGGTCGAAGTGCACTGAACCGAGCGTAAACGAGCGGTTGATGAGCTTTTGTTGAACCACTTTCTCAACCGGCACCTCAACGCGTTTCACTGTTGTGATGGTGTCGTGCTTCACGATTACCTTTTCAACAGGAGCGGCATCGCGCTTTGAGCAGCATTGCTTCTTGCCGCCAAAGCGGTAGGTGAGGCCCAGAGTGGCGCCCAGAGTAGGCTCATAGTTCTTGCCCGAGATGCGGCCGTCGAAGTGGTCGGGCATCACGGCGGTAGCAACTTCAAAGTTGGCGTCGAGGTTGCGCAAGATGCGATACTTGGCCATCAACGAGAAGTTGGCTGTGAGCGAATTGGTCTTAGCCGAGCCTTTGTGAGAGAAGGCGTGAGCGTAACCCAAACCCACTGCAGGAATCACGTCAAAACGGCTTCTCATGCCCAAGAGAGTGCCCAGGCTTGCAGTCACGTCGATGTGCGCATTGAGGTAGCGCAGATAGGTGCGATAGCTGCCGTCGGGGTTCACTGTCACGTGGTCAGTGATGGGGTCTTGGTTGCCATAGATTGAACCGTTGTTCACGGGGTCGTTAACATAGATGCCGCGAGCGGTGGCAAACGAGTTGAGCGCATAGCCTTGCAGCTGTAGTCTCACGCCCCATGCCGGAGTAATCCAGCGACCCACGGCGAAGGTGAGGTCAGGGGTGATGCGCTTGCCAAAGTCAAGGCCGCTGGCATCGCTCGAGAAGATGGTTTGCACGCCTGCACCTGCCTCGATATACCATGATGGATGGTTCATTTTGAGGCAAGGCTTTTGGGTGGTGCATTCTTGCGCCTTGGCGCTGACGGCTGAGAGTGCCAATGTCAGGCTTATTGCTATTATTGCTTTCATATTTCAGGTTGCTGTGATAAGTGGGTTATTCAACTACTTTCAGCACCACTGTGCGCGGGTCGCTCTTCATGCCATAGGTGGTTCCGCTCTTAAACGTGAACGCCGATGAGCAACGATAGAGGTAAGAATTCTTCTGCGAGTAGTACTGGATGGTGATTGACTCATTGTCGCTGAGGCCGCCGTTGATGGTGAGCTTAAAGCCGTAGGTGCCATCATCAAGCAGTTCGACAGTTGCCAAACTGCGGCATTGGTCGCCCACAAAAGCAGCCATCAAGTCGCTCGATGAGGCGTAGCGTGCCAAGTCGGAGGTGAGCACCAGATAAGCTTCCATGGTGAGCGGGTGCTTGTCGTTGAGGCTCAGCGGAGCGGTTGCAGGAGCTTGCTCGGTACCCTTGATGGTGCCGGCAGCAAAGTCGATGCAAGAGGCAGCGGTGAACACATAGCCCAGCTTGCTGTTGTAGTATTGCACGTCAACCTTGGTGCCGTTGGCAATCAAGCCGTTGATTACCATCTTATACACCGGCATGCCGTTGGCGGTGCCAATCACTTCGCCCTTGCCAATGCATTGGCCGCTGGCAAATGCGGCAAGTTCATCTTGTTGCACGTCAACGTATTCTTGCAATTGCTTGTCGAGGGTGAGGTAAGCAGTCATACTGCCTTCAGGCACAAGAGTGATTTGCATAGGTGCTTCTTCCGAGCCAAACTCCTCGCCGCGGCTGTTGATAACAACCTTTTGCTCCGAGATATAGGCTTTGCCCTCTTGAGCGCTGAAGTATTTAAACCACACTTCTTCACCGGCTTTGGCGCCCAGAATATCGAAGTTGCAAGCGATGGCGTTAGCATCGGTCACATGGGCGATGCTGCGACATTCGCTACCCACAAAGGCAGCCACTTCGTCGTTGGCGTTCACGGCAAAAGGCAGTTGCGAAGCGTCGATGCTCACATAAGCCTTAGCGGTGAGTGGATAAGGTCCTGAGAGTTCAAAATCGGGGTAGGCAGGCGCGTCAACGGTGCCATAGATTTTGTTGATTTCATAAGGCAGGTCGGCAGCCACCGAGTTATAGGTGCGGCTGTTGGCGTTGCTGTAGTAGCGCAGCTCCACGTTGCCGTTTTCGCTCGACGAGCCTTTTATTTGAATGAAGAACAGCTTAACACCGTTGTTCACCACCGTTGTGGCCACGCCGCGGCACTCGTTGCCAATGAAGGCTGCCATTTGGTCGGCATCGTCGGCATAGAGCTCAAGAATTGGGGTGAGGCGCACCACTGCGGTCATGCTGGTGGGATACACAGTCTTGTCGGGGTCGGTCCATGCGGGCGCGGCGTCATTGCCGGCAAAGCTTGGCTGCCACTGCGGAGCTGCGCCGGGTGTTGATTGGGCAACAGTCCATGCAGGAGCACTCGATGCGAAATCTTCACTCGCCACAGTCCATTGCGGGCGTTCGTGTTGAGGATAGACTTTTTCATCCTCCTCGCTACATTGAGCCAGCAGCATGCAAGTGAGCGATAATAGCGCTATTTTGAAATATTTCATCATGTGGATTATGTTCTTTTTAAGTTTATCATCGGTCGCCCTGCCCTCTATGAAGCGCGAGGGCGACGCGATGATTGTTGTTAAAAACTAATGATTGTTGTTACTTCTTAATGGCTTTGACTGACTGAACAGTGCCGTTGATAGCAACGCTCACGATGTAAACACCGTCAGGTGTGCCGTCTTCAACGTTCCAAACCACTTCAACGTGTCCGCCGTTGTTGCAGTTGAGCCATTGTGCCACGCGCACGCCGCCAACGTTGGTTACGTAAACGTCAACCTTAGCATCTGCGTCGGTGTTAGTGCCAATGGTGAGCTGGTCGCTAAACGGAGTAGGATAGAGGTAGATACCTTCCTTATTGTTGTTGAAGCTAATTACCATAGGAGTATCAAGAGTACCTATAGCGTTGTTGGCTTGGTAAGTGAGCACTGCAGGTGCTTGTGCCAAAGTCTCGCCGTTACGCTCAAGAGCCACGTCGATGGTGTGGTTAGTGTCACCGCCAATGGCAATGAGGAAGAGCTTATCGCCGTCGGGCAGTTCAGATACGGTTGTTTCGCCGCACTTAGTGCCTGCTGAGTAAGCCACCAGGTGGTCGCCCTCGTTCACGTCGATACCTTCAATGCGAGCCACTGCTGTCATGTTAGTAGCGTAGCGTTGCACGTCGGCTGCTGCAGCGGTTGTTGGAGCTACGTCCATGCTGCTGCTGCGAGTCACTGCGCTTGCTGATGGGTATTGCAATGTTGCGTTGCTGTTAGCTGTACGTTGCAACATGTAACCCTTACCGCTTTCCATGTAGCTGAGGCTACCAATCCATCCCAGATTGCCTGAATACATTGCCATATCGGTTTGCGACTTGATGATATCGCCCTCAACGGCATCGTAGCCTGCCAATGCTTCTTTCAAAGTCAAGTTGTCGGCTGGCAGATATGAGATGTAGTTCCAGCGTGGTGTGCCGTCTTCCTTAGCACCAAGGATTTCGAGTGTAGTGGTCTTGGTGTCAACCGGAGTACCGCTCACGCTGAGTGCTTGTGCATTGCTGCTGTGGATGAGATACATCGACTTGTTGTTGATTGAGCTCAATGAGCCAACCCATCCGTTGCTGCTTGAGTAAGAAGCAAAGCCATATTCCTCGCTCTTCACTTGGTCATCGCTTGTCCACTTGTTAGCGCCAAGCAGAGTATTCAGGTCGTTGAGCTTATCGCTGTTCACGTTCACTGAAATCCAGCTCCATCCCTCAGCAAGAGCAATGTTTTGCACGCGCAGGTCTTTAGCTGTGAAGACAACCGGTTGAGCCGGGCTGCCAATCACGCTGTTGTTCTCAAATGCAATATCAACATCGGGTTGTGCAATGTAGGTGCGTCCGGTGCTTGCATCCCAGATGCGGAATTCAAGACCTGAAGCCTTCACGTCGTTACCATAGATGGTGAGCATTGCATAATACATATCGTTGACCTTATAATACTTGTTGGTGGTCACGCCCAGACATTCACTGCCCTTGAATACGGCAAGAATATCTTCTTCGTCGGCTGAATAACTGTTGTTAATCTTGAGTTTGCCAAATACTGACATGTTGTATTTATACTTGGCTGGGTCAACTGTCCAGTCGGGCTTTTCGCCTTCAACCTTAATGGTCAGTTGCAAAGGTTCAACAACGTTATTGTCGTTACGCAAATAGATTACTTCATCGTAAGTGCCAATATTCAAGCTTGGGTCAATTGTGAAGTTGATGCTTACGCTTGATACTGGGTCGATTGTGCCGCTCGATGGGTTAACGTCGAGCCATGATGGCATGTTCTCAACAGTGTAGTGCTGTATTGAACCGCCGTTGTTGACTGCGTTAACGGTGAAGTCTTTCTCTTCATTAACCATCTTCACGATTGACAGGCTCTTGTCGGCCCACTTCAACTGGTTGCGGTCAATATAAGCGCTCCAAGTGATTGGGCTCAGGATTTCGTTGCCGTTCAAGTCGCGAACACCATCAACGGTGAAGGTTACTATGGTCTTTTCAATGCGGTCGTATGGCTCGTTGAGGTTGATAATCAACGCGTCGTTGTTAACCACAAAGTCATAGAGCAGATTGCTAACAGGGCCTTTGCCCTTAACAGGAGCCGATGCGCTTGTTTCAACTTCGCTGCTGCCTTCCACTTCAATTGGAGGAACTATCAGTGAAGCATCGCTTTGCACCTTAGCATCATCAAGGGTGAATACAATCTCTTGTATGCCTTGGTGAGTTACATAGGTCTCAAATGGATAGTAAGCCAAAAGACCCTTCTCTGTTCCCTCGAGCTGTTCGGTGAACGAGTTCGATACGATTGATTCGCTACGATAGAGCTTCCACAAACGGAATTCGTCGATTTGACCCTTGAAGTAGTTGTCAACAGTCACTGTGCTTACAGTGTCAGGGCTCCATGAGCGAGCGCCCACGTTGATGTAAGCCGAAGCTAAACCACCAAGGTCGGTAGCATCGAAGTAGGTGTTGAGTTCGCCGTCGATGTAAATCTGAGCGCGTCCGCTGGTGCGGTTAACAGCTACCGATGCGTGGTGCCAATTGTTGTCGGCAAAGTTGCCCGTACAAGTGGCGGTGGTGCCGTTGTTGCTGAATGCAAGGCGGCCATCCTCGTCAAATCCGAGTGCAAAGTTGTTGAATGAGTGGTTGAAGTCGCCACCGTCGCCACGTCCGTTAGAAACGATAGTAGCGTTCTTCTGACCTTCTTCAGCCTTGAACCACAATTCAAGAGTGTAGTCCATTGAGCTGTCAATCACGCAGGTGCTGCCAGCCGAAATCTTCAGCATCTGGTTGCCGTCGAGGGTCACTGCACGGCCTTCTGGCACTACCCATGTGCTACCATTTATTGCGAGGTTGTTGCCATGAGCCTTGTCAGTAAGCATTGTGCCGCGGGCTTCATTCATTGGATAGTAAGCAAGCAAGTTGCTTTCTGAGCCTGAGAGCAGTGTCAAGCTGTTGGTCTGCAAGCGGTTTAATGCCAATTCCTTGTCCCAAATGCGGGCATTGTGCATGTTACCGGCAAAGTGTTGAGTGCCGTCGATGCTTGCACCAAAGGTGTAAGTGCCTTCTCCGTCAAATCCGTTGGTTTCAACAGCGTTGATGAGTTCTTCGTAGTTGTAGAATGCACTCACCTTATTTGTTCCGTCGTAAACCATTGCCACATGAGCCCATGTGCCTTGTTCAAAGTCGAATTGCTTAGTGCTGACGATAGTCTTGTCGCCAACCTTCACTTTCAGATTGTTGCTTTGGGTGATGCCCAGTTCAATTGCGCTGTTGGCGTCGCCTTGGCTGAAGAGCACTGCATCTTGAGCCTTGTCGGCAAGAATCCACATTTCAACTGTGAGAGGCTTGTTGTGCCAGTTCTTAGAGAACTCAGTTGTCAGCACGTCGTTTTCGCCATCGAGGCGTACTGAAACCGAGTGGTCGGTTTGCGCACCATTGCGAATACCAGTAACCTGGAAGTTTTTGTCGGTGAGCAAGCCTTCAGCTATGGTTTCGTTGAAGTTCAAGCGGATTTCATCGTTCACGGTGAGAACGCCGTTGGCAGGTTGTGCACTACCAAACAAGCGAGGATTATACATATCCTTAATACCGCTGTGAACATCTGAGTAGTTGTAGATTTCCTCGTCGTTGATGATACTTGTACCCACGGCGCGGATATCGTAGTTCTGGTCAGGCAGGTCGTCCAAGAACAATCTGTAAGTGATTGTTCCGGCGTCGCTCGACTTAATCATTTCAGCATTCATACCGTTGAGGATAGCTCTGTCGCAAGCCTCTTGGTCGTTGTAGTAACTCATCAGAGTGGTCCAGTCGTCGTCAGAGCCTGAAGCCGCCTTGTATTGCAGCATCACGCGGTTGAAGCCGTCGTAGTTCACGTCGAAGCCATCAAGCGTGATTTCCATATAGTGCTTTTCTACACCATTAACATCTTCGGTAGGCAACTTGGTGTTGTAGGTCCAGTTGTTCGACGGACGCTTAATGTTCACGTCGGTAGCCGATGGTGTGAAGTGTACGCTGAACGTTACATCGTCAAAGATGTTGTCGAGGAAGTCGGTTGGGTCGCACTGACATTGCGATTGAAGCAGGAGTCGCAGGTTATCGTAGTTCATCACCTTGCCCTTACGCACTTCCAAAGTCTTGGTGAGCGTAGAACCGGCAGGAACCAAGAATGCGCGGCCGCCACTGCTGCCGAGAGGTGCTCCGTCTATATAGAGTTGTGCACCGTCGGGGTTGCTCTCGTCGTCGATGCGAAGGTCAAACCAACCATCTTCTTGTGCCTCTGAGTTGTTACGCAGATACAGTGTGAAGTAAGCCGATTTGCCTGAAGGCACATTCTGGATGAAATCATTTTCAACCGAGATTTCAGGAACCTCAATTTGCACAGTTGACTCGTTGAGCACCTTTTGACCTGGCAGATAGTAGCGGGTATATTCTTTGCCTTCGTATGGACAAGATGTTGCGCCACCCTTAGTCTTGAAGATGAACGTTGAGAATTGTGTGCTTGAGTCGTTCATGTCATCATATTTGATGTACTGGTCATCTTTGTTGTAGCCCGTTTCACGGCAGATGTCAACGCTGATGTAGTCGTCGTCGCCGCTCTCGGCAAGCTCAAAGCCTTGGCAATGATTTGCAGTCTCTTCGCCGGTAAATTCACCGCCATGGGTTGTGGTTGCTTCGTCTTCAAGCAGGAGTACAAAGCCCGTTTTGTTGTTAGCTACACCAATGTTGTCAAAGACTTTACCACCAATAGCCAATGAGAAGCGTTGGGTCTCAGAGCGTGTGGTAGAGAAGCTTTCTGAATAAGAGTAGTTTGCGCCGGCCTGGAACGAAACGTTGGTCAGGAGCTCGGCATTAACTTTCTGTTGCTCGTTGTTGGCAATGTGTTGTTTCCAACGTTCAATTGATTGGTTAAACACATGGATTGAGTCGGTCAGGACTTTAGCATCTTGAGGGAAGTAAATCGTATAGCTCTTTCCGTTGAATGCATCCTCAACATCACCAAACACTTTGTCGGTATTGCTGCGGCCAAAGTTTTCGTCGTCGCGTGACAGTTTCGATACAAATACCGGCTGGTTGGTTTGGTCGGCTAAAGCTTGCCAATCGAGGCCTTCGCTCTCTTGGTGAAGCAGACTGTTGCGTGTATCCTCCCACTTAGGTATAAGAGTGTTTTCAATGTAAATCTGAGGATATATGAACATTGTCTTATATTTCTCAGTCATGCTCACACCTGATGCCTTTACAACCAGATACTCTGATGTGGCTGGAGTTATTTCGGTTATTACCGAATAAGCATCTTTAGCCTTGTTGTAGTCAGCTGAACTAATCACTGCGATGTTTTCGGTGGTGCCAATGCCAATGTTGGTAGAGTAACCAACATACAAGTCGCCATTCGAACCAACATAAAGTGGGTCGGAGCTTGTTGCAAATCGTGTGGTTGTGGTAAACTCTTTGTAGTCACTGTCAGTACCGCCAATCATAGTGGTATGACTTACTCCAAAGCCGTACTCTTTTTGTATTTCAGTGTTGTTGATTGTACCAGCTCCAACACCTACGAAAGTAAGCAATTGAGTGCCAAGTTTTGAGGTGGCAGTACTTGTGAAAGTGTTAAGTATCTCACCATTATATGTGCTGGTGCGTGCCACAGTGACACCCTTTTCAAGGTATGAGTAACTGTTGCTGCCCGGAGGGTCGCGAAGCACAAACATCAGTTGGTCAGGACCCTCGGTCAAGAAGTCGCTGCCGTTTGTGCGCGCACCAATTACAATGGCGCTGAATTTGCCATCCCAGTCGATTGATGTTGGCGATTCGCTGTCGCCATAAGTCATCTTCATACTCAATGAGCGCAAGCCTGCAGTCATCTCTGGGTTATTCACCCTGAATGACCATTGAGCATAACCGTTTTCGTCGGTTGTGATATCTTCGATTGAAGTTTGTCCTTCATCAAGATATGCCAGGTCGCCGCCAAATGACAGCGTAGCTTCAGGAATTGCTACTATGTCTTCAGGAACATTCGGTTTGTCTTTACCTTGACTGTCTTTGTAGTAATAAACTTGAGCTGTGGTGATGTCGAAGGTAACGTTTTCAAGTTGCTCGAAAACTGGTTTTGTGAAGGTGTATGTGCCTGTTGCAGCGTCATAAGTGGTGACTTCAATTGGATTGCTGGCGTCTAATGTTGCCAATTTGACTTTTTCTTTTCCGAAATAATCAATTGCCGTGCCGTCGCTACTCAATTGCTTAACCAAAATTGATGGAGTGATTGAAGCAATGAACTTAGAAAGCTGGTTATACATCACCGAGTCGGTGCGGTTGATGTAGGTGCCGGCAACCGAAACTGAGTCAACATATTCATTTATGCTATATTGCTTAGCAAAACAGTTGCTGAAGTCAATTTCTTCGTTGTTTCCCGGAATCGCATCGGTGTAACCGGGTGCAGATACGCTTGCTCTATATTTAATAGGAAGCACGTCAACAAAGAATTCACCGGTTTCTTCATTCGGGTATATGGTGATGGTGTTGCCTTCAAATTCTGCTCTGTTGGTCTTAACGCCCTTTACATAAGGATTATTGAAGTGTTCGTAAACTACACCTCGTTTAGTGCTTTCGGCCACATGCATATCGTTCTGATAGGTGAGTGTCACCTTAATGCTGTCGGCAAGGTTGTTCTTTGAGAGTGAGTGACCCACTTCATATTCTTCCTGAATGCTACCACCTGCCACGCGGCCAATGTAGCGCACGGTTGTGATATCAAAGAGTTCAATGCCGGTAAGCATGTCTTGGTAGTTACGGTCAGTGCCATCGAGGTTGGTGATACGACCGTTGTCCTCAAAGGTGTGGTTAACGAGTTCGGCTTTCACCTCGTGGGTGCCCACTGGCACGCTGATGGTGAATTTACCCATAGCGTCAGTTGTGATGATGTTGTTCTTGCCGTCCATCACTGTCACGCCGTCAACCTTAAACGATACGCCTTCCACAGGAATTGTACCACCCTTATAAGTCACCGTACCTGATACGTTAAACGACGATTTGTCGGTGAAGTTGACGGTGTGGTTCTGCGAGTTGGCGCTGAGCAAGCGCAATTCTTTTTCTGATTCAAATTGGTGTATGCCAAGGCGTGGAATCACCATATAGGTTGTTCCGTTGCCCTTATATGGCAATGAACGCAATGAGTAAGAACCGTCGGTGTCGGTGTAGCTGCGATAGCCCAGCTGCGATGTGGTTGGCACTTCTTCGTCGCTGATTTTTGCGCCGGTCACCGTACCATGATTCTTGTGATACTTGATACCGCTGTAAGAAATGTCATAGAACTCATTGGCAACTGAATAGTCGAATGTGTAATATGCCTCGAGGCCGGTTTCGTTACCAACGATGTAGCGTCCGTAGTCGCGAGCTATGTCGGCGCTGTCGCGAGCCACGCTCCACAAGCGAACATCGTCAATCACGCCCTTGAAGCCCTCACCAATCACTACTTCTTTGCTGCTTGGTTCGATTGTTGCCGTGCGGTCAACTGCAGCTTGGATGGTATCGTTTACGTAAAGGTAGATTTTATCAGAGCCAGCCACTGCCGAAACATGCACAAACGAAGCCGACTTGGTGTATTTGCTCACTTTATCCCCGGTGGTGACAGCCTGCGAGCCAACAGTGAAGGTGAAGTGGTCGTCCTTATATTCTAAGGTGTACATATCCGGTTTCTTCACAATCACGCCGTCGCCTTCGGGTTTCACCCATGCTTCAATGGTGGCTATGGTGGCATCTTTCATCACCTCGCCATTATCTACTACGAGTTTGTCGCTACCGCCAAGGCGATAAGCCTTGCCGGTGATGCCGGTGCCGTCGCTCACTTCGGCGCGCACTTCAACGTCGGGCACTGCCTGACCGCTTTCAAAGGTGACGCGACCGTAGATATCGCCTGTTGGGGTGCGGAAACCAATCTCGTTCTTTGAGAATGGTTTGCTCACTGTTTGTGTGCCGCACTTGGTCACCGCTAAAATCTGATATTCATATATAACACCTGGTATCGACTTGATGTCGGTATAAGAGTATTCTCTTGAGGCCAGGTTGGCTTGCACTTGGTCAATCTGGCGGAACTCCTCGTCAGTGCCATATTCGCGTACGCGAATCGAGAACACGTCAATAGGATATTCGTTGCATGTCCATTCAATCTCAACATGGTCAGAGTAGTATCCTTTTGATGCGATGACTGATGTCACTTCGCCAACCTCGGCAATGAAAATCGCTTGATCGTCTTTAGTTGCCACTTGCTGCATTCCTTGCTGTGAAAACTCATTGCTGCCGGGTATTACAGCAATTTGATAAGAGTAAACGTCGCATGAGGTCTTCAGCTTTTCTGTGTAAGAGCAATTAGCTACACTGTCTTCGGGTACACTAAATGTGAAAGAGGTACCTGTTGTTTCATTGAGTCGCGTAATTTGCACTTGTGTACCTGACGACCACACATTACCATCAGAGTTGTAGGTCCAAGTGATTCTCGCGTTTGTGGCATCAACCATCTGTGCCAAAGAAGTAGCTATATACTTATGACGTGTGATTACAGGCACAGACGTTTGCATATACTTATCCCACCCCCAGTAGCTCTCAGACTTGGTGCGGCGTATGCGATAGTAATAAGTGCCTTCAAATTTCTTTTTACTTACATCGTCAGTATAGGTATAAGATGTTTTCGACTTATCGTATGAGATTGTCGCAATCAGAGTGGGATTAGAAAAATCCGCATCTTCGGCTCGTCGAATTTCATAATTGTCGCCGACTTGGCAGTTGGTTTCATTGCTTAAGTCTGCAGAATTCCAACTCAGCACCACTGCGCCATCCTTAAAAACGCTACTAAAGTCTTTTGGCCACGGATAAGCTGGCAGTTTTTGTGTGTAAGTTCTTTTTATATAAACTTTATCATTGACTTTTGAATTATAATTTATAGTCAACACCTTTGGCGAATCGTTTATCGCTGCAGCCTCTCTTGTTGTCGTTGTTTTGTTTACAAATTCAGTAACTCCAGTCAAGTCGCCTATGATTGAAAATTTATCACCAAGGGAACCATTAATTGTGAGAGTATAGTTTCCTGGAGTGTTGCTAAAATTGTATGAGAAAGTAGGTGCAGTTGGCAATGTGTAGGGGTTGAGAGTGACTTCTTTTTCGATCTCATAGTCTTTGCCACCCACTACGTCCATCTTTTGGAACACTCTAACTTTTATGGATTTTGTGCCATCTGAAAGTGAATCGCGTAAAAAATCGCCTTTTAAATAAATCCTATATGTGGCGTAAGTTTGGCCATTGCCTATTTTTTGTAGATATACTTGTTTATATTTGCCATGGTCATCTGTCCCCAGATCTGCGGTTATATCCCTAAGTTGGGGGGTGGAATAAGCAGACCCATAACCCTCATCTTCATCATTTACAAAATTCCAGGTTTCTTCTACATACATTTTTTCAACATATGTGTCGTAGTTTTTGCCATCATTGCCATAAATATACGTTTTGTGCCAATAATATTTACGGTCGGCTTGGTTCGTTCCGGCAGATATTCGTGAAGTGAACCGCACAATTTGGTTTCCATTAATCCAAATGCCGGAGTTGTGATCATCCTGCCACGACATTGCTTCATCGTCATCGTGGTCGTCATAGGATGGAATCGTAACGACGAGAACGCCCTGTTTGGCATTCATGTCGAGCGACTCAAACGTGATGTCGGCTGCCGAGAATTGATTTGCATTTGCTGCGGGGGCAAAGGCTAAAGCCATCGCAACAACAATAAATAGTCGCGCCAAATGCCGCAGCATAGGCAACGAATCCCACGGCGGATACTTCATACTTCTCCACCTGGATGTTTTAAAACTCGCGTTTTTTTCATAAACCTTAATTCCGCAACTTAGTTATTAGTATTTGTTTTTAAGTACCTGAGCAA